>CAZYHW010000073.1:0-9697 GCA_964647405.1 uncultured Prevotellamassilia sp. | reverse complement strand
AGCCATGTCCGACTGGAAAGCGGTGTGTTTATATTTTGACTTCGCCGTTAAAAAAATCCTAACCCTCTGCATCTGCCTACAAGTTCTTTGTAATTTTGCATCCATAAGCTAAGTAAACTTTCATTATGGCAAAAAAACTCATTCTTTCCCTGCTCCTCGTCCCCGCCGTGGCGAGCACAGCGCAAGTTCGCTACCAAGTGAGCGGACTGGCACCCGACAGCGTAAACACCATGTATATGAAAAACATGGAGACGGGTGAGACCGACACCACCGACGTGGTAAACGGCAAGTTTAACTTTACGGGCGAAACGGATCACCCGACATTCTACATGGTGATGATGGGACGGATAGACAACATCCCCGTATGGATTGACGACGTTCCGGCTACCGTGGACTTTACCAAGCATGAGCTGGACGGCTCGGACACCAACCAGGAAATCAACCGCTGGGAACAGAAACTGAAGCCCTATTACGACATCACGCGGCAGCTCAACGAGGAGCGGAAACATTACCAACCGAACAGGAGCACACTCCCCGACAGCGTCAGGAAACGCTGGGCGGAACTCTCCACGCAGTTGCGCGAAGGCTTCTCCACCACGCTCAAAGAATGTTGCGAGGCGAACAAGACGACCGTCGTCCCGGCCATATACCTCGGCCTATTCGCCAACATGCTCGAAAAGGAAGAACTGCTGGCTGTCACGGGTGACGACCGTACTTATATGTCAGTACCCTTAGTCGACCGCCTGAAAACTTACACCGAAGGGCTGCGCCGCCAAGCCATCGGCACGCTATTCACCGACATCGAGCTGAATGACACGACGGGAACGGCGCACAAGCTGTCGGAATACCTCGGCAAGGGAAATTATGTACTCATTGACTTCTGGGCCAGCTGGTGCGGGCCGTGCCGTGCGGAGATGCCGACGGTCAAGGCTGCTTACGAACGTTTCGCGCCCAAAGGCTTCCAAATCATCGGGCTTTCGCTCGACCAGGACCACGCGGCATGGACGGCAGGCATACAACAACTCGAAATCACATGGCCGCAGCTCTCTGACCTCAACGGATGGGAAAGCATCAGTTCGCGGACTTACGGCGTGAACAGCATTCCCCATACGTTGCTCGTCGGTCCCGACGGAAAAATCGTAGCAAGTGGACTGCGAGGCGAGGAACTGACACAAACACTCGAGAAGATATACGAATAACGAAAGGAGATAATAACGTAGAAGCGGCTGTGCCTGAACGACACAGCCGCTTCTACGTTTATAGGAAGAGCACTACGCGGCTCAACGTCCCAATGCACGATATTGCGCATTGAGACTGGCGCGGGGAATGCCCAGCTCGACAGCACGGTCAAGGTCACGACGAGCCGCCGTGGTCTGTCCGAGACGGCGCAACACCTCCGCCCGCAAGAGCAGCAGGTTAGTATCGTCCGGTGTCAGGCGGAGCGCAGCATCGAGGTCGGCACGAGCCGCTTCCTCCATGTCCAGTTCCATCTCCACCTCGGCTCTCGCGGCCAGGCAGTCGGCATTGCCGGGATTAGACTGTACCAACAGGTTCAACAAGTCCAGAGCCTCGCGAGGCCGTCCCATCTTCTGTGTCACGATGGCCAACGACAAGCGGCCGTTGAGGTGATGCGGCGCAATCTTCAAGAGTTCATCCAGCGTGCGACGCGCCGCCACGTAGTCGCGCCGTTGCGTCGCCACGGCTGCCGACAGGAAGAGGGCGGTCGTGTCGCCGGGTTCGTCGTCGAGAAGGATGTCGCAGTCCTTCTGCGCCCGGTCTGCCTGCTTCAAGTTAAGGTAGGCATAGGCACGCTGCCGACGGGCATCAGCCATGTCGGGACGCAGGTCGAGCGCATGGGTCATCTCTTCGACCACCGTGCGGTCGTCGCCCCGCACGGAGGCGATCAGTCCCAACTGGTAGTGCACAATCGGATTGGCGGGCTGGTCGGGCATCAGCTTCAAGGCCTTGCGGAAAAGTTGGTCGGCCTCCGCGAGGGAGTCGATGGCCAAGGCGTTGTAAGCCCGTGTGATGCAATCACGGTAGGCCACGGAATCCTCGGAAAGCTGCAAGGGTGTCCGAGCCTGCCGGTCGTAATCCCGGTAACTTTTCGTACGCAAGCCACCCGCCGGACCAAGGTCTATAACAGTCTGGGCGGCCGACCCGACCGAAGTCAGACCGACCGCCAGAACTAAGGCTGCGACTTGTAAAGTCCGCATAAACGTTTTACTTCAACCGCTTGTAGCCGTAAACAGCACGGTCGCCCAATTCCTCCTCGATGCGGAGCAACTGGTTGTACTTGGCCATACGGTCCGAACGGCTCAACGAACCGGTCTTAATCTGTCCGGAGTTGGTAGCCACGGCGATGTCGGCGATGGTAGCATCTTCCGTTTCACCCGAGCGGTGCGACGTAACCGTCGTGTAGCCGTGACGGTGAGCCATCTCGATAGCATCGAGCGTCTCGGTCAGCGAACCAATCTGGTTAACCTTGATAAGGATAGAGTTGGCGCATCCTTCCTTGATACCGCGGGAAAGGAAGTCTACATTCGTCACGAAGAGGTCGTCGCCGACGAGCTGGCAGCGGCCACCGATGCGTTCGGTGAGTGCCTTCCATCCGGCCCAGTCGTTCTCGCTCATTCCGTCCTCTATCGAGTCGATAGGATACTTGTTGATCAGTTTTTCAAGGAAGTCAATCTGCTCGGCAGAGGTCAGCACGCCACCCTTCGGGTCTTTCCAAGTGTAGTCATAAACGAACTGGCCGTTCTCTTCGCGGCAGAACTCAGACGAAGCGCAGTCCATGGCGATGCGCACGTCGTCGCCGGGACGATAGCCTGCTTTCTCCACGGCTTTCAAGATGCAGTCGAGTGCATCCTCGATGCTGTCGAGGTTGGGAGCGAAACCGCCTTCGTCACCGACTGCCGTGCTGAGGCCACGTTCCTTCAACACCGACTTCAAGGCATGGAACACCTCTGTACCCATGCGGAGGCCTTCGCGGAAGGTCGGAGCGCCGACCGGGCGAATCATGAACTCCTGGAATGCGATAGGAGCGTCGGAGTGCGCGCCACCGTTGATAATGTTCATCATCGGCACGGGCATAACATACGTGTTCGTTCCGCCGATGTAACGGTAGAGCGGCAAGCCCAGATAGTCGGCAGCGGCCTGAGCCACGGCCAGCGATACGCCCAGGATGGCGTTGGCACCGAGCTTCGATTTCGTGGGAGTACCGTCGAGTTCGAGCATCTTGTGGTCGATGGCACGCTGCTCCGTCACAGGCATTCCGATGAGCGCGGGAGCAATGACATCATTGACGTTGGCCACTGCTTTCAGTACGCCCTTACCGCAATAACGCTTCTTGTCGCCGTCGCGCAGTTCGAGTGCCTCGTGTTCTCCGGTCGACGCGCCAGAAGGCACGGCGGCACGTCCAAACGCACCGCATTCCGTCGTCACTTCCACTTCGACTGTCGGATTGCCGCGTGAATCCAAGATTTCACGCCCTACGATTTTCTTGATTTTCATACGTTTTTGTTAATTTAATGTGTAATACACGTGATTTCTGCCACAAAGGTAAGAAACATTCTCGGGGTAACCAAATCACCAGATAGGGGTATATACCATGTTTAAGGCAGAAAAAACTTTTTTTCAACGTTCTTTCCCTTTTGGAAAGGTTTATCTTTGCCCGATTTTCTTACACGAATGATGAAACGAATCAAGGCACACATAGACCATATCCGCCACCATTGGCGGTTGCGCGAGACGGGAGGCCGGAGCGGACTGGACATCTTGCGCTACATCGGGCCGGGCTTGCTCGTCACGGTCGGCTTCATCGACCCGGGGAACTGGGCTTCCAACTTCGCCGCAGGCTCGGAGTTCGGCTATTCCCTGTTATGGGTCGTCACGTTGTCGACCGTGATGCTCATCGTGCTGCAACACAACGTCGCCCACCTCGGCATCGTCACAGGGCTTTGCCTCGCCGAGGCTGCCACGCGCTACCTGCCGTCCCGCGTGAGCCGCCCCGTGCTGTTCAGTGCCATGGCCGCATCGGTGTCCACGTCGCTCGCCGAAATCCTCGGTGCCGCCATCGCCCTCGAAATGCTTTTCGGGCTACCCCTCGTCGTCGGGGCGGCCGCCACCGCCATCGTCACGGGTGTACTGCTCTTCACCAACTCTTACCGACGCGTCGAGAAAGGCATCATCGCCCTTGTCTCGCTCATAGGCTTCTCCTACCTTTACGAGCTGACCCTTGTCGACACCGACTGGGGCGAGGCCATGCGCTGCGCGGTGACCCCGTCCCTGCCGTCGGGCAGTTTGCTCATCGTCATGAGCGTCCTGGGTGCCGTCGTCATGCCCCACAACCTTTTTCTTCACTCCGAGGTCATCCAGAGCCGCGCCATACACACACAAGGGGACACGGGCATCCGCCGGGCACTGAAATACGAGTTCTACGATACCCTGCTGGCCATGACGGCGGGCTGGGCCATCAACTCGGCCATGATTATCCTTGCCGCCACAACCTTTTTCAATCAAGGGGTCACCGTCGACACCCTGCCCGACGCGGGCGAACTGCTGCGCCCCTTGCTGGGCGAATCGGCCCGCACGATATTTGCCTTCGCCCTCCTGCTGGCCGGCCTGTCGAGCACGGTGACGAGCGGGATGGCCGCCGGGAGCATCTTCGCCGGACTGTACGACGAGCCCTACGACATCCGCGATGTCCACTCGCGGGCGGGCATCCTGATTTCGCTTGGGCTGGCTTTCGTGCTCCTTCTGTTCGTGGGCGATGCCTTCCGGGGCTTGCTCGTTTCGCAGGCCGTACTGAGCGTGCAACTGCCCGTCACGGTTTTCTTGCAAGTCGGGCTCACGTCGTCGAAGAAAGTCATGGGCGTATATGCGAACAGCCGATGGACGACCGTGCTCCTCTACGCCATTGCCGCAATCGTCACTCTCCTTAACATCTACCTCCTTGTCTGTCTGGCACTCGACTGACCGCTGCACGGGGGGGGGAACGCCTCATGCGGAAATCCCCCGCCGGGCTGTGGAAACGAGTCGGCGACTAGTTTCCACAAGCCGGCGACCTGTCCGACCGGGTCGCCGACTTGTTATTCCCGACTATACAGGCAGTGATGCGACAGTCGACAACTGCGCACGCCATTATCGGAAGAAAGAATCAGTGAAGTTCGATGCGGAATGTCGTGCCGACACCCAGCTCGCTACTTTTGACGTAGATATGCCCCTTGTGATACTGCTCGACGATGCGCTTGGCCAGCGAGAGCCCCAAGCCCCAGCCACGCTTCTTCGTGGTAAACCCGGGGTAAAAGACAGACTTGAAATGCCGTTTGCTGATGCCCTTACCCGTGTCGCTCACTTCTATGACCACGTGCGCGGCTTCGCGCCTCAGCTTTATCGTCACGTGTCCTCGGCCCGACATTGCGTCGACGGCGTTCTTGCATAAGTTCTCCACGACCCACTCGAAGAGCGGTGCGCACACGTCGGCGTCGACAGGGTACGGGGGAAGGTCGCACGTGACCACCACCTTGTCCGACGTGCGGCGGCGGATGTAGTCGGCCGTGCGTTCAAGGAGCGGACACATGTTTGTCCGCGACAGTTCGGGCTGCGAACCTATCTTGGAGAAACGCTCGGCAATGAGTTCGAGGCGTTTCACGTCCTTTCCCATCTCGGGGATAAGCTCATCGTCGGGATAAGTTTCGCGGAGGATGGCAATCCATGCCATCAACGACGAGATGGGCGTGCCGAGCTGGTGAGCCGTCTCCTTTGACAGTCCGACCCAGACGCGGTTCTGCTCCGCCCGTTTGGACGAAAGCAAGGCAAAGATGGCCACCACCACGAACAGTCCCCCCACCCCGAGCAACACATAGGGATAGGAGGCGAGGCGGCGCAGCATGGACGACTCCTCGTAGCAGATGACGAGATAGTCGTCGCCCGCCCGGACCGACTGTCCGGCATCCGTCAGGTTCAACTCCACCGAATAGCCCGCCCGGCGCATGTCCGCCGCACGCTCTTGGAGGTAGCGCACGGAATCGGCCGCCGTGGCACCCTTGACGGTGATATTGCGGAATGTCTCGACATTGCCTTTCGCATCGAGCACGATGACGGGAATCGTGTTGTTCCCGTTGATTACTTTCAGGGCGAGGTAGATATCCGTGTCCGCGTCGGCGTTGCTGAGCGAGCGCATGGCCTCCGCCCAGATGACCATCCGGTTGCGCTCCTCGTGCGACAGGTCACGGAGAAGCATATAAGAGATGACCAGCGAAACGGCCGCGACGACCACTGCGCCGAAAACGAGAAAAAACTTGACCTGCCTTATACGATCTGCCCACTGCATGGCACGGAACATTCAGAACCCAGCCTTTCCACTTCGCCTCCTCAGCTTTCGAGAGTCTCGTTGACCTGGGCGATATAATCCAGAATCTCTTTCTTCCCGGCTCCCGTGCTACTGCTGGAAATGAAATAAGGAGGCAGCTCCTCCCATTGCTCCCGGAGCCGTTCCAGATAGGCCTCGACATTAGCGCCCAAGGCCATCTTCCCGAGTTTGTCGGCCTTGGTGAAGACGATGGCAAACGGCACACCGTTCATCCCAAGCCACTCGATAAACTCCATGTCTATGCGCTGCGGGGGAAGACGCACATCAAGCAGGACAAACAGGCTCGTCAGCTGCTGGCGGTCGGCCACATAGCCGCGTATGATGGCCGCGAGCTTGGACTGCTCGCGTTTGCTGCGCTTGGCATAGCCGTAGCCCGGCAAGTCGACCAGGTACCACTCTTTATTAATAAGGAAGTGGTTGATAAGCATCGTCTTTCCCGGCGTTGAAGAAGTCATTGCCAGTTTCCGGTTTCCGGTCAGCATGTTGATTAAACTGCTTTTCCCGACATTGCTCCGGCCGATAAAAGCATATTCCGGCATATTGCCCGGCGGACACTTGTCCGTCTGGCTGTTGCTCATGATGAATTCAGCAGTCCTAATTTCCATCTCCAAGAATCTGATTGATACAACGTGAGATACCTCTCCCCGCTCCGTTCGCACACCACGAGAAAAGCAAGGCAAAGATAGGCCATTTCTGAGACATTTGCTTAACTTTGCCTCCATTAATCAGGCTATGAACGAACAATACCCATCGAAGCTCTTAGGGAAAGCGGTCGACGAATTTTCAAAACTGCCGGGCATCGGCCAACGCACGGCCTTGCGTCTGGCACTCTTCCTCCTCAAACAGGACAAGGAGGCCGTCCGCCAGTTCGGAGAGAGCTTCATCCGCCTCAAAGAAGAGGTCAAATATTGCCGCGTCTGCCACAACATCTCGGACACCGACGTTTGCGACATCTGTGCCGACCCACAGCGTGATGCCACGACCGTCTGCGTCGTCGAAAACATACGGAACGTGATGTCCATCGAATCCACCCAACAGTTCAAAGGGCTCTACCATGTGCTCGGAGGCGTAATCTCGCCCATGGACGGTATCGGGCCGGGCGACCTCGAACTGGCTTCGCTCGTGGAGCGGGTGGCCACGGGACGAATAAAGGAGGTTATCCTCGCGCTGAATCCCACCATGGAAGGCGACACGACGAACTTCTACATCTCAAAACGCCTCGCCCCGTACGACATCGAGCTGACGGTGTTGGCAAGGGGCGTGAACATAGGCGATGAACTGGAATACACGGACGAAATCACCCTGGGACGCTCCATCATCAACCGGGTAAGCTTCAACAGTTACCATCTCCATTGACCACACACCCCATGACTGTCTGCAAATCGCTCCCGATGGCTGTCTACGCCGGCATTTGGATTGTCGGCATCCTCATTGTCGGCCTGTTCGAAAGGGATGTGTTCCCCTCGGGCTTTGCCTCCAATGAAGGGGTCGCCTATTTCCTGAACCTGGCAGTAATCGTGCTCACCTTGGCTGGCATGTACGTCGCACTCAAACTATTTCAGTTCCCATTCGTCCGCCGGCGCATCGAGCGGGCTTCCCGCACCGACGGCCTCGTCCGGGAACTGAATTATCTGCGGATGGCACTCATGGCTTTCGTCCTGTACAGCGACATCATCGTCTACTACGCCACGCTGGGCAGCCAAGGAGGTTTTTGCGCCCTCATTGCCGCATTGGCCTTCGTGTTCTGCTTCCCTTCATCCACTCCACCACCCCACCCCAACAGACAGCCATGACACTCTCCATCATCATTGTCAACTATAATGTCAAATACTACCTCGAACAGTGCCTCCGCTCCGTATGGGATGCGCTGGAAGGGATAGACGGCGAAGTCCTGGTGGTGGACAATAACTCCGCAGACGACAGCATTCCCTACCTGACCCGCCTGTTCCCCTCCGATGTCTATCCCGTCCATTTCCTCCCTAATTCGAGGAACGTGGGATTCGGCCGCGCCAACAACCAGGCCGCCCGCCAGGCAAAAGGTAAATATCTCCTTTTCCTCAATCCCGACACGGTGCTCACCCGCCACACGCTGTCCGACTGCCTCGCCTTTGCCGAAAGCCATCCGGACATGGGAGCCTTGGGGGTCAAGATGTTGAAACCGGACGGGAGCATGGCCTACGAATCGCGACGGGGGTTCCCCACTCCCTGGACGGCGTTCTGCAAAATGTGCGGACTATGCCACTTGTTCCCGAAGTCGAAACTCTTCGGACGATATTATATGCGCTACTTGAACGAAGAAGAGAGCCATAAGATAGAAGTAGTTTCGGGGGCGTTCATGATGGTAAACCGGGAGAAATTAGACGACAAGCGCATCTTCGACGAGGACTTCTTCATGTACGGGGAGGATATCGACCTTTCCTACCGCCTGTTAAAGAAAGGATACGCCAACTATTACCTCCCCACACCCATCCTGCACTACAAGGGAGAAAGCACGCTGAAAAGTTCCTACCGCTATGTGCATGTGTTCTACCAGGCCATGCTTATCTTCTTCAACAAGCACTACAAGCACTACCGCCTGAGCCTGTCCATCCCCATCAAGACAGCCATCTACTTCCGGGCATTCCTCGCATTGATGCAGCAGTCCGCCGACAAGGCACGCCTCATGCTGACTGCGGGAAGGAAAGAACCCGATGTCCGTTTCCTTTTTATCGGGACGAGCGATAACATCAGCCGAATCAAGCAGCTCAACGATAAATGGATGTTCGACATCGACTATGAGGAGGGCGGCCAAGGCACTCTCCCGCAAGGGCACGCCGGCCTGGCCGCCGGCCGACAGGATTACCAATACGTCATATACGACACCTCTGCCTATTCCTACGAAGAAGTATTCCGCATCTTCGCCCAAGCACCTTCACAGAAAACCAAGATGGGTTTCTACCTGCCGCAAAGCAACCTTATCATCACGGAATCCCTGACCACCACATAGCACATGATACTGCAACACGAGTTGATCAGCCTGCGGGCATTGGAACCGGAAGACCTGGATCTCCTTTACACCATAGAGAACAACCGCAGCCTATGGGCTGTCGGCTCGACGACGGCACCCTATTCCCGCTACGCCCTCAAACAACACATCGCCATGCAGCCGCAGGACATCTACCAAAGCGGCGAACTGCGGCTTGTCATCTCACCAAACGACGGCCCGGCGGCAGGACTGATAGACCTCTTCAACTTCGACCCCTATAACCTCAGGGCAGAGATAGGAATCGCCCTGCTGCAAAAAGAGCGGGGAAAGGGATACGCACAAGCCGCCTTGCAGACCAT
>CAZYHW010000072.1:0-10059 GCA_964647405.1 uncultured Prevotellamassilia sp. | reverse complement strand
CGCGTTTAATGTAACGTGAATGTCACACCGAATGCGGGATTAAAAAGTAGGGGATTCCATACTTTTGCACGCACAACAACGACTGATATGACTATGAACCTCAAATGCCTGCTCCTCTCGGCACTTGCCTGTGCCGGCTTCGTGTCCGCCTTGGCCGACCGCCCGAAGCTCGTGGTCGGCATCGCTGTCGACCAAATGCGCTGGGACTACCTCGAACGTTTCGCCGACCGTTACGGCACCGGCGGCTTCCGGCGGCTGGTGGACGAGGGATTCAACTGCGACAACACGCAAATCGACTACATCCCCACCGTGACCGCCATCGGGCATACGAGTATCTATACCGGCTCCGTCCCCTCCATCCACGGCATCGCGGGGAACAATTTCCGCAAGGACGGCCAGTGGGTCTACTGCACGGACGACTCCACGGTGGAATCCGTCGGTTGCTCGGGCGAAGCCGGGCAGATGTCGCCCCGCAACCTGCAAGCGACGACCATAGGCGACGAGCTGCACCTCGCGACCAACTTCCGCTCGCGCGTAGTGTCCATTTCCCTGAAAGACAGGGCGGCCATCCTGCCCGGCGGACGCACAGCCGACGGCGCATACTGGTTCGACGACGAGACGGGACGCTTCATCACGAGCACCTACTACCGCGACGACCTCCCCGGATGGCTCGACGAGTTCAACGACAAGGACTTGGCACGCGCCTATCTGGCCAAGGATTGGGAGACCCTTTATCCCGTCGCCTCCTATCGGCAGAGCACCGACGACGATGTGCCTTTCGAAGAACCTTTCACGCCCGACACTGCCCCCACCCTGCCCGTCCGCCTGTCCGAACTCTTCGAGGACGAAGGCTACGGCCTCATCCGCACCACTCCCTACGGCAACACACTGACCCTCGAAGCCGCCAAGGCGGCCATCGCCGGGGAGCGACTCGGGCAACACGCCGACACGGATTTCCTTGCCGTCAGCCTGTCGAGCACGGACTACATCGGGCATCAGTTCGGTCCCAATTCAGTCGAGATAGAAGACACCTACCTGCGACTTGACCGCGACCTGGCGGCATTCTTCGCCTTCCTCGACGAACAGGTGGGGCGCGACAACTACCTTCTCTTCCTGACGGCCGACCACGCCGCCGCCCACAACCCCACGTTCCTCAACTCGCACCGGATAGCCGCCGGAGGATGGGACGAAGAACGCGCCTGCGCACGGCTGGACAGCCTTGCCTGCGATGAGTTCGGCATCGCGATTCCCCTCGTCGAGCGCATAGAAAACTACCAAGTGTTCCTCAACAAGAAAGCCATCGACTCCCTCAGGCTCGACCGCCGGCGCGTCGTGCAGCTCTTCACCGACTGGCTCGAGGACATGCCCGGCGTGGCCTATGCCGTCTGCCAGCGGCAAGCCGCCAACGCCGCCATCCCCGCCGTCATCCGCGAACGCATCATCAATGGCTACAACCGTGAACGGAGCGGGGAGATTCAAATCATCTTGAAGCCGGGCTATTACAGTTCCACGTCGACACAGCCGCGCGGGACGCAGCACGGTGTCTGGTATAACTACGATGCACACATCCCCCTCGTGTTCATGGGCTGGCACGTGCCTGCCGGACACACCTCCCAGCCGACCCACATCACCGACATCGCCGCCACGGTGGCCGCCATGCTGCGCATTCAAGCCCCGTCCGGCTGCATCGGCACCCCCATCACGATGGAATGACCCCGGCGAGCCGTCCCTGTAATCGGAAACGGCTGCCCGCCCCCGCCACTACGCCCTCCCGCACAAGCGTCACCGACATCGCCTTGTGCGGGAGGCTTTCTGTCATGGCGCAAACGCGCCCCGCGCCTTCCTCATGCGCCTTGGGAAAAAAGACTTATATTTGCCAGTCGAAAAGAGACTGCGGATGAGAAAAATAGAACGGAAAGAACAAGGTCTGGTCCTGCTGGGCTACGTCCTGCTGCTCATGCTCGTCGGCCTGTCCTTCTTTATCGTCTGGAAACAACTCGAAGAGCTCGAACGACCCGCCGCCGAGGAAATGCTGATAGCCCAGCGGCGCAGTGCCACGTTCGACTTCGTTTTGGCGATGCACGAGACCGAGACCTCCGCCGTCGGGGCGACATCGGGGCAAAGGAACGATTTTGTCCGGTATGCCACACTCGTCGACACGACCCTTGCCCGCCTCGACACGCTCCGCCTGCTGCTCACCGACATCCCCCAACAAGCCCGCCTCGACACCCTGAGGGAACTCATCATCAGGAAACGGAGATCCATCGCCACGCTGACCAGCCTCATGGGACGCGACGACATCGTAGACTTCTACGAACAGCAGATAAAGCGCATCAACATCCATCGCGACACCGTCCCCAGCCAGCAAGTGAAACGCCACGTCACGATTCAGACAGACACCGTCATGCAAGCGCCGAAGAAGAAAAATTTCTTCCAGCGGCTGGCCGAGGCATTCGTCCCGTCGAAGCAGGACTCCGTCATCGTCCAGCAGATTGTACGGGAAGTGTCGGCCGACACGTTGTTGAGCCATGTCAACACGGCGGACACCATCGTGAGCATCATAGACGAGGTGCAAGACCAGGCCCGCCGCTACCGCGTGCAGACCAACCGCGACGTCAGGAAAGCCATGAGCCGGATAGGCCGCGAGAGCCTGGCCATCAGCCAACGCGCCAACCAGCTGCTGGCGGACTTCGATGAGGAGGAGCAACGACTTGCCGACATACGGGCCGCCGATGCACGGCGACTGCGCACACAGGCAGCCTTCACGCTGGCCGGCACGACGGGATGCGCCCTGCTGCTGGCCATCTTCTTCCTTTGCCTCATCTGGCGCGACCTGCGTCGTGCCCGCCACTACCGCGAGGAGCTCGAAGAGGCACGGGCACGCGCCGAACACTTGCTGGCCACGCGCGAGAAGTTGATGCTGGCCGTCACCCACGACCTTAAAGCTCCCGCCGGGGCTGTCCTGGGATACGCCGACTTGCTCGGGAGACACGTCGGCGACAAACGGGCGGCCTCATACGTGGACAACATCCGCCACGCCGCCAACCACCTGCTGGATCTCGTGCGCTCATTGCTTGATTTCCACAAGCTCGATGCCCACCGTGTCGAACCGGAGCACATCCCCTTCGATGTGGCCGCCCTCTTCGACGAAATCTACCGCACCTACGTCCCCACAGCCGAGGCCAAGGGATTACGGCTTCACTATTCGTCCAACATCGCCGTGCGCCAGGCCACGGGCGACCCCCTCCGCTTGCGGCAGATGACCGAGAACCTGCTTTCAAACGCCGTCAAGTTCACCACGAAAGGCTTCATCAACCTCCGCGTCACGGCTCGCGACGGCCGACTCGCCGTCAGCGTGCGCGACACAGGGCGCGGCATCCCCGCAACAGAGCAGGACAAGCTCTTTGGGGAGTTCGCGCGCATGAGCAACGCCCGGGGCGAGGAAGGCTTCGGCCTGGGCTTGGCCATCACGCGCAAGAACGCGCAACTCCTCGGCGGGGACATCACGGTCGAGAGCCAGGAGGGACGCGGCAGCACGTTTACGTTCGATGTTCCTCTCGCGGAGGGGCATTCCGCCCTGCCCCCGGCACGGAGCAAGCAGCTGCGCGTGGCACTGCTCGACGACGACGTGCTCCAGCTCCAGCTTTGCGCGACCATGCTCCGCAACGAGGGGCATGAGGTGGACTGCTTCGACACGCCCGAACGGCTGGTCTGCAATCTGCATGAGAGCCGCTACGATGTCCTGCTCACCGACATACAGATGCCGGGACTGAACGGTTTCGAGCTGGTCAGGAAACTGCGTGACGACAAGCACCCCAAGCTGGACGGCCTGCGCATCATTGCCGTCACCGCCCGCGACGACATCAGCGCAGACACTTTCCGGGAAAGCGGGTTCGACGGCTGCCTGCGCAAACCGTTCAGTCCGTCGGCCTTGCGTACATGCCTCGGCGGGCAACCGGCAGACACGGCAAACGGAACGGCGACTACGCAAGACGGGTCGGCGACTAGGAGAAACGGGACGGCGACTAAGAGAAACGGGTCGCCGGATGAATCGCCCGCGCCCGCCGACACTGCGGAGAACCGCCCGAAGGTGCCGACCTGGCAAGCCGACCAGCCACAATGGGATGCCCTCCTCTTCTTCGCCGCAGGCGACCCGGAGGCCGAAGCCGACATCCTGCGCACCTATGCCGCAGAGACCAGGAACACGGCCGAGGGACTGGAACGGGCTTGCGCGGCACAGGACACGCGGGAAATCGCACGGCTCAGCCACAAAGCCCTGCCCGTTTGCCGACAACTCGGCATCAGGGCACTCATCGTTCCTTTCGAGACATGGGAACGCCTGCGCGACGGTTTTGAATGGGAAGCGGGCATCGCCGAAAAAGTCAGGGATTTAACAAACGTAATGTCCCGTCTCGCAGAAGAAGCCGAAAAAAGAGCTAACTTTGCCCTACATAAGAAGATAACCGATGAGAAAGCTACTGTTGGTTGAGGACGACCTGACGCTCTCCAAGATGCTGACAACGTGGTTGACGAAGCAGGGTTACGACGTGGCCACGGCCTCGACCGTGAAGCAAGCCCGCAAATCGCTCGACCGCGAAGAGCCGGACTTGGTGCTGTCAGACTTGCGCCTGCCCGACAGCGACGGAACGGACTTGCTCGACTGGAAGAACCAGGCCGGCCTGCCGTGTCCCCTCATCATCATGACGGGCTACGCCGACATCGACTCCGCCGTCACGGCCATGAAGCGAGGCGCCAAGGACTATATCGCCAAACCCCTCCAACCTGACATTCTTCTGCAAAAGATAGAAGAAGCTCTCGCGGAAAAACGGACGAGCGGGAAAACTCCGGAAAAACGGACGACATCCTACGCCCAACACGAGTATTTGGAGGGCAAAAGCGAACCCGCCCGCCGACTGTATAATTACGTGTCGCTCGTGGCTCCGACCCCGATGTCCGTCCTCATCAACGGCGACAGCGGTACGGGCAAGGAATACGTGGCACACCGTATCCATGAACTCAGTCCCCGCCACGACGGGCCGTTCGTGGCCATCGACTGCGGTGCCATTCCCCGCGACCTGGCGGCCTCCGAATTCTTCGGCCACATAAAAGGCTCTTTCACGGGGGCTTATGCCGACAAGACGGGGGCTTTCGTCGAAGCCAACGGCGGTACGCTCTTCCTTGACGAGATAGGCAACCTCGGCTACGACGTACAAGTGCAACTGCTTCGCGCCCTCCAAGAACGGCGCATACGTCCGGTGGGTTCGGACAAGGAAACCGAAGTGGACATCCGGCTGGTCGCGGCAACCAACGAGAACCTTTTGGAAGCCGTCCGCGACGGCCGTTTCCGCGAAGACCTCTATCATCGCATCAACGAGTTCTCCCTGCGCATCCCGACGCTTGCCGAGCGGCAGGAAGACATCCCCCTGTTCGCCGAATTCTTCCTTGACCAGGCCAACCGGGAGCTCAACCGCGACATTGCCGGTTTCCACCCCGACGTAATCCGAGCGTTCTGCGACTTCTCCTGGCCCGGAAATCTCAGGCAGATGCGCAACGTGGTCAAACGTGCGGCCCTGTTGTCGGACGGGCACTACATCACGCTGCGCGACATCGGCAACGAACTCGACCCGCCCCCCGTGTCCCCCATCACTGCGACACCAACGGGACAGGAAAGCAAGGGCACGCTCCTGTTCGACGAAGAGGAAGAAAAAAAACGCATCACGCAGGCACTGAGCCAGACACACGGCAACAAAAGCCGGGCGGCCAAGCTGTTGGGAGTAGACCGGAAAACGCTATACAACAAGCTGAAACTCTATGGGATGGGACAATATTCCGAACACGGCGACACGATGTGACGCGGGTAGCAGATGACAATCGGAAACGGGCACACAAAATCCACAGCCTCCATAAAATTCCCAAGAAAAAACCGGTGCGCAGGCATGGAGTTAAGGATAAAGCCGTATATTTGCACTACCAAAGAACAAGGACATTACTAACAATTTCTAAAATCTGAACGACATGGCATACGTAATCAGCAGCGACTGCGTCGCTTGTGGTACTTGTATCGACGAATGCCCCGCTGGCGCAATCAGCGAGGGCGACATCTACTCCATCAATCCTGATGTTTGTGTAGACTGCGGCACTTGTGCCGACGTTTGTCCGTCCGGAGCCATCAACCCGGGCAATTAAAGACAAACGGACAAGAACAAGAACTTGAAAAAGGGTCCCCGGTGTCGTATGTACGCCGGGGACTTTCGTTTTATCCCCTGTTTTCCGTATATTGCAACGGTATTTGCTCCTACATGACGGAAGACTTAAAGAACATGACCCGCTGTCTGTCATAATTGACGGCAAGCACTTTCCCCTTTGTATTCCAGCCCTTTCCGGCGAAAGTCCTTCACTTTTTCTCTTCAAGGAACAAGACCATTTTTCCTGGCGACCAGATGTTACGGGAAGCGTTCCATTTTTCCCTAAAAATCAAAAAAAAGCCACATTTTGCATTGCCCGGTTTTATAGTTCGCACAAAAGGGGCTAACTTTGCGACACTAAATTCTACGCACAATAATTACATAAATACGACATCGGTTATTCATGGAAAATCATAGCCTGTTAGTCCGCTCCATTATTAAAGGAATGCAAGAGAAAAAAGGCAGCCGCATTGTGGTGGCAGACCTCTCCTCGATAGAAACCGCCCCTTGCCAGCACTTCATAATCTGCGAGGCAGGCTCACCACAACAGGTGGAAGCCATCACGCGCTCCGTGGAAGAGCAGGCACGCTTGCGAGCCCACGAAAAGCCCTCCGCCATCATCGGACGCAGCAATGCGCAATGGGTGGCAATGGATTACGGCACGGAACTCGTGCATATATTCCTGCCGGACATGCGGGAATATTATGACCTTGAACACCTTTGGCAAGACGCAGAGCTCACCACTCTGCCCGATGCCGAATAAGAAACGCTCCTCCCAACTTCTCCATGAACGAAAACAAAGCCAAGAATAACATTCCCAAGTTCAATCTGAACTGGGTCTATGGAATCCTTCTGCTCATCCTTGCCGTCCTCTTTTTCCGGGGGAATGGAACAAGCAGCAGCAACAAGGAAACTGACTATACCACTTTCAAGCAATATGTGGAAGGAGGCTATGCCAAGAGCATCTCTGTCAATAAAACGGATGGCATCGTCAGCATGGTTGTCAAGTCGGAGCATATCCGCGATGTCTTCAACCAAGGGAGCGGGCAGACTGGCTTGTCGCCAACAGTAAGTACGAGATATCCCTCAATAGACAAGGTTGACGAGTTTATCACCGAACAAGCCCAAAACGGAACGTTCACAGGCAGTGTCAGTTATGAGGAAAGCAGTAACTTCTTTGGGGGACTGCTCTATTCATTGCTCCCCATCATTCTGCTAGTCGCCGTCTGGATGTTCTTCATGCGCCGTATGAGCGGAGGAAGTGGCGGCAGCGGAGGCGGCGTGTTTAACGTAGGAAAAAGCAAAGCACGTCTTTTTGAAAAAGGTTCCGGTCTGCACGTCACATTTAAGGACGTAGCCGGACAGGAAGGGGCGAAACAAGAAGTGCAAGAGATTGTCGACTTTTTGAAGAACCCTTCGAAATATATGGCTTTGGGAGGAAAAATCCCCAAAGGAGCACTGCTCGTAGGCCCTCCGGGGACAGGTAAGACGCTCTTGGCCAAAGCCGTAGCGGGCGAGGCAGATGTGCCGTTCTTCTCCCTTTCCGGTTCGGACTTCGTTGAGATGTTTGTCGGCGTGGGGGCAAGCCGTGTGCGTGACCTCTTCCGGCAAGCCAAGGAAAAAGCACCCTGCATCATTTTCATTGACGAGATAGATGCCATCGGCCGTGCCCGTGGAAAGAATCCGGCTCTTGGAGGCAACGATGAGCGTGAGAATACCCTCAACCAGTTACTCACGGAGATGGACGGGTTCGGCACGAACTCCGGTGTCATCATCCTGGCCGCCACAAACCGCGTCGACATCCTCGACAAAGCCTTATTGCGCGCCGGTCGCTTCGACCGTCAAATCCATGTCGATTTGCCAGACCTCCAAGAGCGCGTTGCCATCTTCAAAGTTCACTTGAAGCCTCTCCGACTCGACGATTCGGTCGACATAGACCTGCTTGCACGACAGACACCAGGCTTCTCGGGGGCGGACATCGCCAACGTGTGCAACGAGGCCGCCCTCATCGCGGCGCGCCACGACAAGGTCGCTGTCGGAAGACAGGACTTCCTCGATGCAGTAGACCGCATCATCGGAGGTTTGGAGAAGAAGACGCGCGTCATGACCACCGAAGAGAAACGGACAATCGCCTTGCACGAAGCCGGACATGCCACCGTTTCATGGTTCCTGAAATACGCCAATCCATTGGTCAAGGTGACCATCGTACCACGCGGACAGGCACTCGGGGCAGCGTGGTATCTGCCTGAGGAGCGCAACATCACGACAAAGGAACAGATGCTTGACGAAATATGCGCCACGCTCGGCGGACGAGCCGCCGAGGAGTTGTTCACGGGACACATTTCGTCGGGCGCACTCAACGACCTCGAAACCGTGACAAAGCGTTCATACGGCATGGTGGCTTATCTTGGCATGAGCGAAGAGCTGTCCAACCTATGCTACTATAACAACCAAGAATATTCGTTCACGAAACCGTATTCCGAGAAGACGGCCGAGACCATCGATGCGGAGGTGCGCAAACTCGTAGCCGCACAATATGAGCGCGCCAAGTCGCTCCTGAAAGAACATTCCGACGGTCACGCCAAGTTGGCACAGCTTCTTATCGACCGGGAAGTCATCTTCGCGGAGGACGTGGAGGCAATCTTTGGCAAACGTCCTTGGAAGAGCCGGGCAGATGAGCTTTTGGAAGCGGAAAAGAACAAGACAGAAGAAACATCCGGAGAAGCAAGCGAATCCATTAGCCCTGCTGATGCACAGAATGCAGCGGCGACGACCGACGGACTGCTTACGGACGGGAAGGATGAAGCTCCTGCCAGTCCCGACACGGATGCGGCGAATACGACTACGGGCGACGACGAAGCCCACGACGTGAACAAGGAATCACAAACGGAATCCAAGTTATGAGCAATCTCATCAAGCGGAGCATAACCGGCTTGCTGTTTGTGGTCGTCCTGGTCGGAGGTATCGTAGTTTCGCCCCTTGCTTTTGCATTGGTCTTTTCGGTCATCACAGGACTGACTTCCTGGGAATTCGGTACGATTGTCAACCGACACGGCGGCGCACAGGTCAATCGATTCATCAACACGGTGGCCGCAGTCTACCTCTTCTTTGCATTCTTCGGCTATTCCACAGGGATGACGGGGACAGAGGCGTTCGTCCCCTACCTTCTCTCCATCATTTACCTGCTTGTTAGTGAACTCTATCGCCAGGCAGCCGACCCGCTCCGGAACTGGGCTTACGCATTCGCCTCACAGATATACGTGGCGCTCCCTTTCGCACTTCTTAACGTCTTGGCGTTCCAACCCGAGGGGAATGACGTCATATCGAGATACGTTTGGGCGTATCCGCTCGCCGTTTTCATTTTCCTCTGGTGCAACGATACGGGAGCTTATGTATTCGGCAGCCTGCTTCACAAGCACATCCCATATAAATTGTTCCCCCGGATTTCGCCGGGGAAGTCATGGATCGGCAGCGTCGGTGGTGCCCTGCTCTGCGTCGCCGTCGCTTTTGTCATTGGGCATTACGTTCCTGAACTGCCCGTGGCCGTATGGGTGGGAATGGCTCTCGTTGTCTGTGTCTTCGGTACGTGGGGCGATTTGGTTGAAAGCCTTCTCAAACGCCAGTTCGGCCTGAAAGACAGCGGCAACATACTGCCCGGGCATGGCGGTATGCTCGACCGTTTTGATTCCGCACTGCTCGCCATACCGGCCGTAGTACTCTATTTTTACACCCTCTCGGTTCTCTGATTGGCGGGATAATCCAATATTTTCGTATCTTTGCAACGTTTTTCAGCACCCGTGGCGAAATTGGCAGACGCGCCAGACTTAGGATCTGGTGGTTTTAACCGTGTAGGTTCGAGTCCTATCGGGTGCAC
>CAZYHW010000071.1:0-10074 GCA_964647405.1 uncultured Prevotellamassilia sp. | reverse complement strand
AACCCAAGACCCCAACATTAAAAGTGTTGTGCTCTACCAACTGAGCTAGCGAATCAGTGCGCTTAAAGTTTCAGTAAGCGGGTGCAAAGATAGTGGGTTCTGGCGAAAAGTCCAAACATTTCCCCACTTTTATTCTACACTCCTGTCGTCCCAGGGGCAGGTAGAGTTCAACAGCAAAGGCGACAAAGCGTGGCGAATCATCCATTCCGATGTCCACCGACACGCCCGTGGCAGAGCTGTCCCGCTCCGCGTATCCTGTTCCCCACCCGCTGCCGTGACCAGGTCTACACGGGGATAAAATCCTTCTTGGGTAGTCGCGACAAGTCGCCGACCCGTGGTGTCAAGTCGGCGACTTGTTCCGACTAATCGGCGACCCGTCACGACGGACAGCCGACCCGGCTCCGCTGCGACTGCCACGACGACCGACATCCCGCAATATACAATGTTCCGGGGCTGGACACAAGCTAAAAAACGCTGCGTTCCTATTCGGATTCAGCCGTCTCCTCGGTTTCTTCCGACGGGGGTTGCGTGGGGAGCGGCTCTTCGTCTTTGATGATATACCGCTTATAATAAGAAATGAGAAGTGTCGTGAGAGGAAGGGCGATGATGAGGCCTATCACTCCCATCAGATATCCCCAGACAGACAGGGAAAGCAGGACGATGGCCGGAGAGAGCCCCATGATTTTACCCATGATTTTGGGCGTAACCACCGCATCCTGTATCACTTGTACGACACAATAGACCAAGACGACGCTACCCATGAGCAACCAGAAGCTATCGCCGCTGTCTACGGTTTTCAGCAATGCCAGAACGAGGGCAGGAAGGAAGCCGATAAGTTGCAGGTAGGGCACGAAACTGATAATTCCGATAAACACGCCCAACGCGACCGGCATCGGGAAACCTACAAGCATGAAGCCGACGGAAAACATGATGCAGTTGCTCAACGCCACGAGAGCCTGGCCACGGAAATAACCACTCATCCCGTGCTCGACATCGTTCACCAGGGTTTTGACAAATCCGCGACGTGAGGCAGGAATAAAGCTGGGCCATCCTTGCGCAATCTTCTCGTAATCTATGAGGAAGAAAAACAGGTAAAGCAATGCGATAAGCGAAGAAACGAGACTGAATATCACATTGGCCGTGGACCAAACGACGTTCCACACCTTGGGGAGGGTCTCCCGGAGGATGGCAAGCAGGTCGTTTTTTTTCAATATCTCCTCAATGTTCAGCCGGCTCACCTGTTCGCGGATGAGTTCCTGTATTCCAGAAGGCAGGGAAGACGTTTGGCTACCATTTTCGAGGTAACGCAACGCCACGTCTTTCAGATGGACACATTCACTAATCATAGGAGGAACGGCCAAATAGAGCAACCCGCCAATCGCACCGAAGACGAGGAGCAACGTCACGAGGACGGCCACCACGCGGTTGCGCAACCGGCATTTGTATTGCAGGAAACAAACTATCGGGTAGAGCATATAAGCGACCACCCAGGCTATCGCAAACGGGATGAGGACACCGCTTAGATACCGGATGCCCGCAAGTGCCAGCAGGCACACCGCGACGAACAGCGCGCCGCGCACGAAACGGTCGAAAGTGATTTCCTTTTCAAACATCGGCAAGGCTTTTTCTTGACTGTGAGCAAAAATAAGGATAAACCTCCTAAGAGAGGAAATATAAAAGTGCCGATTTGCACCCATTTGTCAGAAATTCCATATATTTGCATAGTATGGGAATATTATATGTTGTGCCGACCCCTGTCGGGAACATGGAGGACATGACCTTGCGGGCTATCCGTATCTTGAAAACAGCCGACGTAATCCTGGCCGAAGATACGCGCACGTCCGGAGTGTTGCTGAAACATTTCGAAGTAGACGGCCGCCTCATGTCATATCATAAGTTCAACGAGCATCAGGTGGTAGGCATGCTGGCCTCCCGCCTGGAATCGGGCGAAACGATGGCACTCGTGTCCGACGCGGGTACGCCGGGCATTTCCGACCCCGGCTTCCTGCTCGTCCGCGCTTGTATCGAACGCGGCGTAGAGGTGCAGTGCCTTCCCGGCGCGACGGCTTTCGTCCCGGCGTTGGTGGCCTCCGGACTTCCCTGCGAGCGTTTCTGTTTCGAGGGATTCCTCCCGCAGAAGAAAGGACGGGCGACGCAGCTCGCGGCTCTGGCGGAGGAGAAGCGCACGATGGTTTTCTACGAATCCCCCCACCGTGTGGAGAAGACCTTGCGGCAGATGGCCGAAGTGTTCGGGGCGGAACGTCGTGCGGCGGTCGTCCGGGAGATTTCCAAGATCCACGAGGAAACGGTGAGGGGTTCCCTGGCGGAACTGGCCGACCACTTCGCCGCAAACACGCCCCGGGGAGAATTCGTGCTTGTCGTGGCCGGTGCGGCGCGGACAAAGCGTGACAAACAGAACAAGGAAGAAAAGAAACAAGTCTGAAAGAGATATGAGAAAATTCATGACCCTTATGGTCATAGCCCTCACGGGGCTACTGACCGCGTGCGTGAACAAAGCGACACAAGACAGGCAGGCTCAGGCGGACACGAGCGGTCGCGACTCCCTGCTGAACGCTCTCGCCCAGAAGGACAACGAGCTAAACGACATGATAAGCCTCTTCAACGACATCCAAGAGGGATTTCGGCAAATCAACGAGGCAGAAGGCCGGGTAAACCTTAGCAAAGACAAGCCTGAAACCTCGACACGCGAAGAAATCATGGAAGACATCGCTTTCATCCAGCGGACGATGCAGCTCAACCGTGAACTCATCGATCGCCTGAACCAGCAGGTAAAGTCCAATACCTCTGCCAGCAGCCAGCTGAAAGCCACGCTCGAAACCACAATCGCCGGACTGAGGACCGACCTCGACGCCAAGAACCGGCAGATAGACAGCCTGACGACAGAGCTTGCCCGAAAGGATCTCTACATCGCCCAACAAGGGGAACAAATCACCTCGCTCACCCAGAACGTCAACGACCTCAGCGCGCAGAATGAGCAGAAGAGCCGCACGGTCGCCGCCCAGGACAAAGAACTCAACACCGCCTGGTACGTCTTCGGCACGAGAAGCGAACTGAAAGAGCAGAACATCCTGCAAAAGGGCGACGTGCTGCGCTCCGACGAGTTCAACAAGGACTACTTCACCCGCGTGGACATCCGCGTGGACAAGGTCATCAAACTGTATTCCAAGAACGCCAAACTACTGACGAACCACCCGGCGGGGAGTTACTCGCTCGACCGGGACAGCGAGGGACAATACACGCTGCGCATTACCAAACCGGAGGAGTTCTGGCGTACCAGCCGTTACCTGGTCGTCATGGTGAAATAAGTTCCAGCCAAAGGAAGAAAACGGATTTCCCGCCCGGGAAGCCGCCCCGCCGTACAACCTTCGCGATTAGCCGGCAAGCAGGACGGCACCCGGCCTCACCAATAACAATCATACGCTTATGAAAGAGAAAATGCTGCTTTTGTACCGCACCCTGGCCGTGATTCTCCTGGCCGTGTCGCTTTCTGCACCGGCGTGGGCACAGCAGACCCAGGAGATACGCCGGTCGAAGACGTTGTTTGCCTTTCCTGAGTTCCAGGAAGCCAAGATTCTCCAAACCTTTGGCCGCTCGGTGACAGCCGAGGCCAACATCCTATTGAAGAACAGCACCCTGTGCTATCTGGACAGCGGGAAGGTCATGCAGGCCTACCTTGGGAACACCATCATCGGCGTGGAGTTCAACGATTCGGTACGTTACCAACGTGTCGACTCGGTCATGGGGCGCGTAATCGCCGAGAAGAACTGGCGGTCGCTGGTCGTAGTGACCACCATCGACATGGACCGCTACCGCAATGAGACCACCGGGGGCGACAACCTGCCCTACTTCGAGGTGCCCGACCTGAACGTGTTCCTCGAAATCGACGGTGACGCGCGCGAGGAAGCCAAGGACTACCCGTTGAAGGACACCTACTATTTCATCATCGACGGCGTGCCGGTGCGGGCCATAGAGAAGAACATCAAGAAGTACATCAAGCCCGAGATGAAAACCGCCTTCAAGAACCTGATGGGCGACCGCTTTTGGAGCTGGAACGACCCGAGCTCCCTCATTTCCCTACTCGGCTACATCTAAGCCACTGCGCGGCTTCCCGCCCGGGAAGCCCTGTCGAGCAACAGCCATCCCGCCGTCTTTCCCTCCCGTGGAACGACGGCGGGATGCTTTTTTTCATATTCCCCGCTCCCCTGACGGCCTGAACGCCCCGGCTCTACCGCGACGCTTACCGCCGCATGGTCTGCCCGAACTTCCAGGCGAAGAGCGCGGCTGCCGTGAACAGGGACATCGAAAACGACAGGAAGATGCCCCGCTCGCCCCATCCGAACACGAAGCCCATGACATAGCACGACGGGATGCCGACTACCATGTAACTCACAAAGGCCACCCACATCATCGGCACCACGTTTCCCGTGCCTCGCAGGGCATTGGCGAAGCAAATCTGCGACGCGTCGCCGAACTGGTAGAGGATGAGCGGCACGACCAGTGCCATCGCGCAGGCAAGGACGGCGGGGTCGGCCGAAAAGAGACCTATCAGCGGGCGGGCGAACAGCAGGAACGCCAGCGAGGCCACCGCCGCCATCACCAGCAGGATATGGTAGCCAGCGCGGACAGCCTCCCGCACACGCTGCCGGTCGTCCATTCCCCACGACGTGGCCACGCGTATCGACATGGCCGCCCCCATGCTGTAATAGAACAGGAAGCCGAGCGTCCCCACGGTGACCATCACCTGATAGGCTGCCAGTTCCACCGTCCCCAGCCAGCCGGCCATGACGGCGCTCACGGTGAACGACCCGCACTCCATGCCCATTTGCAGGGAGACGGGGAGCGAGTGCCGGTTGACGTGCGCCACCCGCGCCCACGTCATCCGCCCGGCCATGAAGCCCCGGCGGTAGGGGCGGTAGCTGCGCCCGAAAGCCACGACGGCGGCCAGCACCGCGGCCATGGCCATGCGCGCGAAGCAGGTGCTCAACCCCGCCCCCATCAGTCCCAGCTCGGGGAAAGGCCCCACGCCGTAGATGAGCAGCCAGTTGCCCACGATGTTGAGCACGTTCCCGCCCAGGAGAATCCACATCCCCGTCGAGGTGCGCGTCAGGCCGTCGGTGAACTGCCGGAGCACGTTGAAAGGCAGGACGAAGAGCATCGAGACCAGCACCACCAGGTAGTAGGGGCGAATGAGAGGGAGCAGTTCGGGGGGCTGCCCCATACGGTCGACGAAGAAATAAAGCACCGCCATCAGTCCCGTCAGGACGAGGCCGAAGAGCCCGTTGGCCGCGAGGGCACTCCGCAGCAGGTGGCCTGCACGGTGGTGCTGACCTCGGCCGAAGCAGGCACTGACCAGCGGAGTCAGGCCGTAGCTGTATCCCATGATGAGGAACGTCACGAGCGTGAAGAGGTTGTTCACGAAAGCCGCGGCGGCCAGTGCGTCCGTCGCATACCTGCCCACCATCATCGTGTCGGCGAATCCTAGCACGATGACGCCCACCTGGCCGACGGCTATCGGAATCCCCAGGCGGAGGGTGGCGGCATAGTGGCGCCGCAGTGTATTCGGTTGTTGTTTCATGGGTAACAGCATGAGGGGGGAACGGCGGAAGCCCGAGCCGGACGGCCTGCCTGCTATCCTTCTCCGGGAGCCGGACAGTCCTCGGAGGGGTGGCCGTCCGCCCCGGCGGGCGCAAAAATACGACGATTCGCCCCCGTCGCCAAACTTTCGTCCCACTTGTTGCGCCTTTCCCCGGCGACCGTCCCCCCTCTCCGCTGCCCCGGAAAGGCCGTTACCGGCAGGAGACACATTGTTAATATAGACCGGAATTACAAGTCGGCGACTTGTCGCAACCATCCGGCTGACCGTCGCGACGGGTCGCCGGACAGTTTTTTCATTCAGCCGATTCAGGTTTCCACTTCGCTTGTGCGGGAATGCGCGCGCCGCCGCGGGCACGGCAGGCCGCCACGCGCGGCGTTTGTAATCCCTTTGTTACCGGTTTGTCGCACTTGCTTAAAACCTCTGAAAAGGAATCGAAACAAGGAACGGGGAATTTTGCAGCGTCAAAACAACCGTTATTCAAATATGAAAAAAGTTTTGAAAACAGTTTCCCTGCTGCACGTCTCAGCACTTCTGTGCGGCAACCTGATTGCGACCAATGCCTTCGCGACAGACGACCCGACACCAGCAGAAATCGAGACCATCGTCCGCGGGCGCGTCGTCGACGAGGACAAGAACATCCTTCCGGGAGCCGCCATCTACGTGGAAAACCTGAAAACCGGCACGACCAGCGACGTCGACGGCTTCTACACACTGTCGAACCTGAAACCGGGTACTTATACCATCCGAATCACCTACGTGGGCTACGACCCGCTGACCATGACCTTGGAAGTCCCGGAGGGGAAAACCGTGGAGAAAGACATCGTGATGCACGAAGGTGTCATGCTGAACGAGGTGGAAGTGAAGGGAGCGTTCGAGGGGCAGCGCAAAGCCCTCAGTATGCAGAAGAACGCCCTGGGCATCGTGAACGTGGTGTCGGCCGACCAGGTGGGAAAGTTCCCCGACTCGAACATCGGCGACGCCTTGAAGCGCATCTCGGGCATCAACGTGCAGTATGACCAGGGCGAGGCACGCTTCGGGCAGGTGCGCGGAACCGGTGCCGAGCTGACCTCCGTGACCCTCAACGGCAACCGCGTCCCGTCGGCCGAGGGCGAGACACGTAACGTGCAGCTCGACCTCATCCCTGCCGACATGATACAGACCATCGAGGTCAACAAGGTGGTCACGCCCGACATGGATGCCGACGCGATAGGCGGCTCCATCAACCTGGTGACCAAGAGCTCCCCGTCAAGGCGCATCATCAACGCCACTGCGGGGACGGGATATAACTGGGTGAGCGACAAGATGAACCTCAACCTGGGCTTCACGTATGGCGACCGCTTTTTCAACGACAAGCTGGGACTGATGCTCTCGGCTTCCTACCAGAGCAACCCGGCCGGAAGCGACGACGTGGAGATGGAATACAAGAAGGACGACGACGGGAACGTCTACGTCAGCAACTACCAGGTACGCCAGTACTACGTGAAGCGCGAACGCCAGAGCTACTCCCTGGCTCTCGACTGGCAGATGGCTCCCAACCACAAACTGGTGTTCAAGGGAATATTCAACAACCGCAACGACTGGGAGAACCGTTACCGCCACGTCTACAAATACAGCGGCGAGCCGAACCTCTACAAGGTGACGTATGAAGTGAAAGGCGGCGGGCCGGACGAGAACTATGCCCGCCTGGAACGCCAGCGCACGATGGACTACGCCCTGACCGGCGAACACCTCTTCGGCCGCCTGCACTTCGACTGGAACGCCTCCTACTCCCAGGCCAGCGAGGAGCGTCCGCACGAGCGTTACCTGTCGTATGAAAAGAAGAACGTGGCCATGGTGACCGATTTCAGCGACGTTCGTTTTCCCTACATGACCGCGGTGGACGAGAGCGACCTGCTCCTGAACGCCGGAAACAGCAACGGTTACAAGCTGGGCGACCTGACGGAGAGCTTCGAGGACATTATGGAAAGGGATCTCAAATTCAGTGCGAACTTTGAGCTACCTTTGGCCTCCGGAGAGTATGCCAACAAACTGAAATTCGGCGCAAAGGTGGTGGACAAGCACAAGAAGAAAGACATCGACTACTACGCCTACTCGCCGCTGGACGAGGATGCGTTCGACGAGACGACCCTGGCGCAGTTGTCGTCCCAGAACCGCGACGGATACATGGCAGGCGACCGTTACCAAGTCGGAAACTACGTGAGCAAGGAATATGTCGGCGACTTGAACCTGACCGATGCTTCCCTGTTCGAGGAAGAGGAGCAGTATGACGAAGAAGCCGAGAACTACAAGGCGCAGGAAACCGTGACGGCCGGTTACATCCGTTTCGACCAGCAGATTGGCCGCAAATGGAACCTTATGGCGGGTTTGCGTCTGGAAAACACCCATGTCACTTACAGCGGATTCGAGTACGACGGGAACAACGACCTGCTGACCCCGACGGGCAAGAGCAGCAAGCGATACCTGAACGTGCTGCCGTCCCTCCTGGCTAAGTATAACGCCAGCGACGACCTCAAACTTCATGCCTCCTTCACCAACACCCTCTCGCGTCCCAAATACTCCGACCTCGTTCCGAATGTCATCATTGACGACGAGGATATCGCCTTCGGCAACCCCGACTTGAAGCCGACCGTTTCCTATAACTTCGACCTCGACGCGGAGTATTACTTCAAGAGCATCGGACTGGTGAGCGCGGGTATCTTCTACAAGAAAATCAACGATTTCATCGTGGATTACCGCCAAAGCGACTACGAGTACAACGGTACGGTTTACAGCGAGATGACCCAGCCTGTCAATGCGGGCGATGCCCACATCCTTGGCGTGGAGATAGCCTACCAGCGCGACTTCGGTTTCATCCATCCGGCTTTGAAGTGCGTCGGCCTGTACGGTAATTACACCTACACGTACAGCCGGGTGAAGAACTTCAACTTCGAGGGACGCGAGAATGAGGACTTACGCATGCCGGGCTCGCCGGAGCACACCGCCAACCTGTCGCTCTATTTCGAGAAAGCCGGTTTCAATGTCCGTTGGAGCTACAACTTCGCCAGCGCCTTCATCGACGAAGTGGGCGAAGAGGCTTTCGAGGACCGCTATTACGACAAGGTGAGCTACATGGACGTAAACGCCAGCTACACTTTCGGCAAGGACTTCAAGACTACCGTCTATGCCGAGGCCACCAATCTCCTGAACCAACCCCTGCGCTACTACCAGGGAACACCCGACCGCACGATGCAGGCGGAATACTACGGCGTGCGTGTGAACGCCGGGGTGAAAATCAGTTTCTGACACTTACAACAATACAGTTTAACCGACAAGAAATCCTGACATGAATGCAATGAGAAAAATCGGATTGGCCTTGTGTCTCTGCCTGGCGGCGACCGTGGCCTACGCCCAGACACCCGAGGTGTGGAAGTCGCTTGAAAAGCCGCTGAACTTCTTCATGGCAAACGACATGGGGCGCAACGGATATTACGATCAGAAACCTATCGCCGAACTGATGGGGCGCATGGCGGAGGCCATCGGCATCGAGTTCGTGGTGGCCGCCGGCGACGTCCACCACTTCGAGGGCGTGCGGAGCGTGAACGACCCCCTGTGGATGACAAACTACGAGTTGATTTACAGCCATCCCGAGCTGATGCTCCCGTGGTACCCCATCCTGGGCAACCACGAGTATCGCGGGAACACGCAGGCCGTGCTCGACTACGCGAACGTCAGCGCGCGCTGGGACATGCCGGCCCGCTACTACACGAAAGTGGTGGAGGAGAAAGGGACGACCCTCCGCCTGGTGATGCTGGACACCGCGCCGCTCATCGACAAGTACCGCGAGGACGCGGAGGGCTACCCCGACGCCGGATTGCAGGACATGGGCGCGCAACTGGCCTGGCTCGACTCCGTGCTGACCGTCGCGACGGAAGACTGGGTGCTCGTGGTGGGTCACCATCCCATCTATGCCTATACGCCCAAGGAGGAGTCGGAGCGCACGGACATGCAGGAGCGCGTGGGCACCATCCTGAGCAAGCACGGCAACGTGGACATGTACCTCTGCGGCCACATCCATAACTTCCAGCATATCCGCCGCCCCGACAGCGGGACGGACTACGTGGTGAACTCGTCGGCCTCGCTGAGCCGCAAGGTGAGCCCGACGGACGGGACGCAGTTTTGCAGCGATGCCACGGGCTTCTCGCTCATCACGGCCGACCGGAACGAGCTCGACCTGCACATGATAGACAAGGACGGAAAGGTGATTCATACCGTGAAGCGGACGAAATAGTCCGCCCGCTTTCCTGTCCGGACAATCCAATGGCCGCTCCCGCCGCAACTTCCGCGGCAACAGGAGAGACAATACGCAAGCCGTCCGCACCTGCATGGGAAGGTGCGGACGGCTCATTCTGTTTCCGGGGCTACGGGTAACCTGCGGGTTATTGCTTCAATGCCTTGTATGTCGCGCCGTTGCCGGTCAG
>CAZYHW010000070.1:0-10206 GCA_964647405.1 uncultured Prevotellamassilia sp. | reverse complement strand
GTCGATGAGGATGCGCATGTCGTCGGGCGATATGCCGTAGGAGGCGAGCACGGCGGCGTCCTCGTCGAAGAAGCCGGGGGGCATCGTCGGCTGGCCGGATGCCTCGACGCAGGCGGCGTAGCGTTGCAGGGCGAGGGGCACGTCGCCGCTGACCCACGCCGTGTGGCCGGCGTTCATGTAGTCCTCGCGCGTCGGCTGGCCGTCCAGGAGTTTCCGGTAGTATTTCTCGGCCTGCGCGGGCTTGTGCGCCATGAGCGAACACCACGCCAGGGCACGCTGCGTGCGCGGGCGGTCGGGTTCGAGGTAGTCCACCTTGAAGAGGTGGGCGAAGGCTTCGTCGTAACGCCCCAGGTGGACGAGCGTCTCGCCCACGCGGTATTCGGCCTGCAAGTCGTCGGCGTTCATCCTGGCCAGCTTTTCCCAGCAGTCGAGTGCCTCGTCGAAGCGTCCGCAGAGCATGGCGCACTGCCCCGTGTGGCGCAGCGTCCAGGCGTTGTCCGCGTCGAGCAGTGCCGCCCGGCGGTAGGCACGCAAGGCCTCTTCGTAGTCGCCGAGTTTCTGGTGGCAGAAACCTGTCTTCTGGCAGATTTCGACCGTGGCGGCGACCCCGGGCGATAGTTTCCCGTAGAAGCACAGCGCGCGGGCGTAGAACTTATGCCGGAAAGCGAACTCGGCGACCTGCATCATGCTCTCGTCGTCGTCGAGCAGGCCGCGCAGCGACACGCAGTCGGCGAGAATCAGGCTTCCGGCGAAGGGGTTGGCGAACTGGCGGCGTTGGGCGAAGAGGCGGAAGAAGCGGTAGAGGTCCTGCAAGCAGAGCCGCCGCACGGCCTCGCCGTCGTGCGTCGCCGTCCCGGCGGGGAAGTCCGCCGCGCCGTCCATGCCGAAGGCGGCAAACTGCTGCTGCATCAGGCTGCGCTGCGCCTCGGGGATGGAGGCGAGCATCAGGGCGAAGGAGTACTTGTCGGAGTCGCACAGGATGTCCGTCGAGAGCAACTTGCCGAAGAAGGCGGGCACGCCGCGCAGGGCGGCGGCCACGTCGGGGTGGCGGCTGTCGAAGACGGTGAACCAGTTGGCGGGGACGGAGAAGAAGGGGAAATGCTGCTTCATGGTGGCGAACGTGCCCATGTAGACATCCGCGCCCTGCGCTTGCAGTTCGGCCAGGCGCGCGAGCTGTTCCTCCATGCGGCGCACCTCCTTGTTGCCGCGCCAGTCGGGGTTGGGGTCGTCGCCTTTGAGCATCTCCTCTATCAGGTCGTTGATGCCCGTCTTCGGCTTCCCGGCGCGCGGGCTCTTCATCACGGCGGGCAGGATTTCCTCGCGCAGTTGCTTTTCGATTTCCTGCGTCTCGAGGGTCATGAGGAGCTGAATCTGCACGTTGCGCAGGCGGGCGGTGAAGTCCTTGTCGCCGCCCAGCGTGGCGAGGCGCGCCACGACGGCGGGCAGGAGGCGGATGCGGCGGTCGTGGGTCAGGGTCACGAGGACGAAGCCCACCCACGCGCGGCTCGAAACGAGCGGGCGGGAGTCGGAAAGGAGGTCGAGCAGGCAGGCATACTTGGCCGCGTCGAAGGCGTGGAGGGCGGCGAGGGTCAGCGCGCTCACGAAGAGTGCCTGGTCGGCCTCGCGGATGAGCGGCGAGAGGAGAAAACTGTGCGCCGTGGCGGCCGCGTCGTCGCCCCACTCGTCCGAGGTCCACACGAAGTCGAACAGGCGGCGGCAGAGCTCGACGTGTTGCCGCTCATGCTCCGTTGCCTGCGCGGGGCGGCCGTCGGCGGCGGGACATTCGGCGAGCAGGCGCGCGTTCTCCTCCATCTGTCCGACGAGGCCGGCGAACGAGAGCTGCATGGTCTGCAACGTGCGCAGCGTGGCGTAGTACAGGTCGGCCGAGGTGCGCCCCTTGCAGATGCGCTCCGCCCGGACGCAGTAGGTGTAGCACTTGTAGAGGAACGAGCGGTAGAGCCCGTGGCGGCCCTCGTCGGGCGTGCCGCTGCGGAAGTAGTGCAGCATCATGCGGTAGCCCGAGGCGGTCTCCGCCACGTCGGACTTCAACGCCCAGTCGCCGGACATGTCGGCCAGCGCGCGCACGCCCTCCAAGGCATCGGCCAGGCGTTCCGCGTCGAGTGCCGCGAGCGTGTCGCGGCGTATGGAGTCAAACGTTTCGTCTTTCATCTCATTTCACATAGGCAGGCGTGACGAGGCTGTCGGCGGCGTACTCCTCGGGGACGAGTTCCCGGCTGCGGAGGAAGTCGACGGCGGCGCGGACATCGGAGGCGGCGGGCAGGTGGGCGGCCTTGTACTCGGGGAGGCGCAGGCTGTCCACCACGCGCTCCGTGAGGCCGTAGGCGGCGCGCAGCAGGGAGTCGCAGGCGGCCTTGCCCCGGCTGTTGAGGGCGGCGACGGCGCGGTCGTAGCCCTCGACCAGCTTGCGGAGCATTCCGTCACGGCCACTGCGGGCGAGCGACGTGCGGCTGAACGTGAGGCATCCCATGCGGGCATTCTCTTCCCGGCTGCTGTAAATATACCGGTGCCCGGCGGCGACGGCCTGCGTGGCCTGCGGTTCGGGCAGGATGGCGGCATCGACCTGCGCGTTGTCGAGCATCTCCGTGCGGAGGGTAATATTATTGATTTGCGGGCGGTAAATCCTGTCCTCGGGCAGCCCGCCGGCGCGCGCCAGGCAGTCGGAGAGCCAGTCGGTGGCGGAGTGGCGCGCCACGGCCACCATGCGCTCGCGCAGCTGTGAGGGATTGCGCAGGCGCAGCGTCTGACTGGTGATGACTTTCCAGTCGCCGTCGAAGCCCATGACGACGACGGGGAACGTGTCCCTGCTTTGCAGGAGGGCGGAGCGCACGAGGTCGGAATAGATGCCGTCGAGGTGGCCGCGCGCGAGGGCTGTGTCGAGGTCCATCTGCGCCATGAAGGTCTGCCACTCGACGGCGAGCCCCAGCGCGTCGTATATCCCGCTGCTGCGGGCGTAGTAGAAGGGGAGGCAGTCGAGCGTCGGCATCAGGCCGATGCGCAGGGCGGACGAGTCGGCCGGCGCATCGGCGGAAGGCCGGGGCTGACCGTCGCTCCCACCGGCGCACCCGGAGCAGGCGCAGAGCAGGACGAGGGCACAAAAGGCCGCGTAGAGTTTCTTCATACGGGAAAAAGAAATCCGGGACGGGTGTCATGTCGGCCCCGCCCCGGACTCAGGTTGTTAGGGATGTCTATCCGTCAGTTCAGGCTTCGCCCTTGATGGCTGCGATGCCGGGGAGCGTCTTGCCCTCGATGGCTTCGAGGAGGGCACCGCCGCCGGTCGACACGTAGGAAACCTTGTCGGCCATGCCGAACTTGTTGATGCAGGCCACGGAGTCGCCGCCGCCGATGAGCGAGAAGGCTCCGTCGGCCGTCGCCTCGCAGATGGCTTCGGCCACAGCCTTGGACCCGGCCATGAAGTTGTCCATCTCGAACACACCGGCAGGCCCGTTCCAGAGGATGGTCTTGCTTTCCTTGATTACCTTGGCGAACGAGGCCATGGCCGCGGGGCCGATGTCCATGCCTTCCCAGCCGTCGGGGATGGCGTCGGAGGGGCAGAACTGCACGTTGCAGTCGTTCTTGAAGTCGTCGCCGCACTTGGCATCCTCGGCCAGGACGAGGTTGACACCCTTCTCCTTGGCCTTCTTCTCGATGTCGAGGGCGAGACCCAAGAAGTCGTCCTCGCAGATGGACTTACCGATTTTCCCGCCGTGCGCCTTCATGAAGGTGTAGGTCATGCCGCCGGTGAGGATGAGGTTGTCGACCTTGCCGAGCAGGTTCTCGATGATTTCGATTTTCGAGGACACCTTCGAGCCGCCCATGATGGCCGTGAAGGGACGCTGGATGTCGTTCAGCACCTTGTTGACGGCGGTGATTTCCTTCTCCATCAGGTAGCCGAACATCTTGTGGTCGGCATCGAAGTAGTCGGCGATGATGGCGGTCGAAGCGTGCTTGCGGTGAGCCGTGCCGAAAGCGTCGTTGATGTAGATGTCGGCATAGGAGGCCAGCGTCTTGGTGAACTCCTTCTGCTTCTCCTTGACCACCTTCTTGGCGGCAGCCTTTTCCTCGTCGCTGGCGAACTCTCCGCGGGGTTTGCCCGTCTCTTCCTCATAGAAGCGGAGGTTTTCGAGCAGGAGCACGTCGCCGTCCTTCAAGGCGGCAGCCTGGTCCTGCGCCTTCATGCAGTCGTCGCAGAACTGTACGGGCGTGCCGAGGAGCTCGCTGACGCGGCCCACGATTTGTTTCAGGGAGAACTTGGGGTCGGGGTTCTTCTTCGGGCGACCCATGTGCGACATGATGATGAGCGCCCCGCCGCCGGCGAGTACTTTCTTCAATGTCGGCAGCGCGCCGCGGATGCGCGTGTCGTCCGTGATGCAGCCGTTCTCGTCCAGGGGCACGTTGAAGTCCACACGGACGATGACTTTCTGGCCTTTGAAGTTACAAGTGTCGATTGTCATACTTATTGTTTGAAAAATGATACTTACTCCTTGTTTTTATTGCGCGGCAAATGTACGAAAAAAGCGGCGGCTGCGGGGAAATCGGAAGTATAATTTTCGTTTACGGCGAGGGGGCGGGGCCTCCGTGCCCGCCCTGCCGGCGGCGGAAGTCGGGGCAGAGGCCGGAGAGGGCGCACTCCGCGCAATGGGGCGAGCGCGCCGTGCAGACGTAGCGGCCGTGGTGGAGCAGCCAGAAGTGCGACTTGGCCACCAGCCCGGCGGGTATGTGCCTTTCCAGCTCCCGCTCGACGGCCAGCGGCGTCGTGCAACGCGCCGGGACGAGCCCGAGGCGGTGGCTGACGCGGAACACGTGGGTGTCGACGGCCAGTGTTTCCTTGCCGAATATGATGGCCTGGACGACGTTGGCCGTCTTGCGCCCCACGCCGGGCAGGCGGGTGAGCGCTTCGAGCGTGGAGGGAACCTGCCCGCCGTACTCCCCGGCCAGCATACGCGCCAGCCCGACGAGGTGGCGCGCCTTGTTGCGGGGGTAGCTGACGCTGCGGATGTGCTCGAACACGTCGTCGGGCGTGGCGGCGGCCATGGCCTGCGGCGTGGGATAGGCGCGGAAGAGGCCGGGCGTGACCATGTTGATGCGCTTGTCGGTGCATTGCGCCGACAGGACGACGGCCACCAGCAGCTCGAAGGGCGTGCGGTAGTGGAGCTCGGTCTCGGTGGGCGGCATGACGCGCTGGAAATAGTCCAGCACGGCCTTGTATCGTTCAGCTTTTCTCATGCAGGAATGCGGGTGGCCGACCCGGCCGCAACGGGTCGGCTGACAGTCCGGACAGTCGGCGCGACAGTGACGACGGAAAGCCGACCCGTCGCCGCACGGCCACGGGCGCGGCAGGCCGTGGCGTTCACTCGCCCGCGAAGTGCGCCAGGCGGCTGATGTACTTGCCGAGGATGTCGAACTCTATGTTGACCACGGAGCCGGGACGGAGGGTGTGGAAATTCGTGTGCTCCCACGTGTAGGGGATGATGCACACCTGGAACGTGTCGTCGGTGGGGTTGCATACCGTCAGGCTGACCCCGTTGACCGTCACGCTGCCCTTGTCGACGGTGAAGTAGCCCCGGCGCGCCATCTCCGGGTCGAGGGGATATTTGAAGGTGCAGACGTGGCTCCCGTCGGCGTCCTCGACGGCGGTGCATACGGCGGTCTCGTCGACGTGTCCCTGGACGATGTGGCCGTCGAGGCGGCCGTTCATGGGCATCGACCGCTCCACGTTCACGCGGTCGCCGGGGCGGAGCAAGCCGAGGTTGGAACGCTCGAGCGTCTCGCGCATGGCCGTCGTCACGTAAGTGCCTTCGCCGAGCTTCACCACGGTGAGGCACACGCCGTTATGCGCCACGCTCTGGTCCACTGTCAGTTCCGCCGCGAACGGGCAGCTCATCGTAAAATGCACGTTGCCTCCCTCGCGTTCGATGGCCACGACTTCGGCCATCTCTTCCACTATTCCTGAAAACATGTTAACTTGTTAACTTTTATTGTGATTCTATGGTTGTTTCCGGGGGTGTCCCACCGGGCAAAATTACTATTTTTCATCGGCAAAAACTGCCGGTTGGTCTATTTTTGCCCCAAAAGCGAAACTGTTTTGTCCTATTTAATAAACTTTGATGCTAACTTTGCAAAGCAAACAAAAGCACCTGAACAAAGCAGAGAATGACAATATGACAAAAAGAACCACCTTTTCCGTGCTGCTGCTCCTCCTGACGGGGGGATGCCTGTCAGCCCAGACAGAGAAACGCTGGTCGTTGAAGGACTGCATCGACTATGCCCTTGAAAACAACATCTCGCTGCAACAAGCCCGCCTGTCGTTGCAGTCGGCCGAGACCGACGTGAAGGAGGCGAAAGCCGGCTTGCAGCCGACCCTCTCGGCGAGCATCACGCAGACCGCGCAGTACCGCCCGCTGCAAGAAGAGGCGAGCAACCTGGTCAACGGGAGCGTCGCCTCGTCGTCGAGCAACAAGTTCACCCAGTCGGGCAGCTACGGCATCAACGCCAACTGGACGGTATGGAACGGCGGCCGCAACCGTCAGAACATCACCGACAGCAAGTACAGCCTCGAAATAGCTGACCTGAACGTGCAGCAGACGGCCAACAGCATCCAGGAGCAAATCGCACAGCTCTACATCCAAATCCTTTACAGCGAGGAGGCCGAGAGGGTGAACCGCGAACTGCTCGAAAACGACAAGCAGCTCCTCGAACGCGGCAAGGTGCTCCTGGCGCAAGGCCAGCTGGCCAAGAGCGACGTGGCGCAACTGGAAGCCCAGGTGAGCAGCGGCGAGTATGACGTGGTGAACGCCAGCACGCAAATCAGCTCCTACAAGCTGCAACTCAAACAGCTCCTCGAACTCGACAACGAGGATGTCATCAACATCAGCGACATCGAAGTGACCGACGAGGCCGTCCTCGTCCCCGTCCCCGTCCTCGCCGAGGTTTACCAGGCCGCCCTCGAACTGCGCCCGGAAATCAAGAGCGGCGAAATCAGCGTCGAGCAGAGCGACCTCGCCGTGAAGACGGCCAAGGCCGCCTACATGCCGACCATCAGCCTGACGGCGGGACTGGGCGACAGCCACATGACCGGTACGTCGCAGAGCTACGGCAGCCAGATGAAGAACAACTTCAACGGGTCGCTGGGCGTGTCGTTCTCCATCCCCATCTTCGACAACCGCAGCACCAAGTCGTCCGTCGAGCGTGCCAAGATTAACCAGCTCACCACGCGCCTCGACTTGCAGGACGCACGGAAGCAGCTTTACAGCTCCATCGAGACCTACTACCAGAACTCCCTCAACTACCAGGCGCGCTACAAGTCGTCGGTCAGCAACGTGGCAAGCCTCGAAACGAGCTACGAGCTCCGCAACGAGCAGTTCAAACTCGGCGCGACCAACATAGCCGAGCTGCTCAGCAGCCGCAGCGACCTCCTGAGCGCAAAGCAGGAGATGCTGCAAAACAAGTACACCGCGCTGCTCAACCTCGCCCTGCTCAACTTCTACCGGGGTGAAAGCCTGTCCATATAATCCACAAAGCACACAGAAACAGAAGAAACAAATAAACGAATACCCATGACCAAGAAAACAAAAATCGCAACAGGCATCACGGCACTCGTCATCATCGTCGCCGTTGTCCTCTACTACACCCTGTCGAACGACACCCCCTACGATGTCGAGTACGTCACGGCAAAGGTTGAAAAGGCCACTATCGGGAACAGCATCACGGCCACCGGCAGCATCGAGCCGGTCACGGAGGTCGAGGTAGGTACGCAGGTTTCCGGTATGATTAGCAAGATATACGTCGACTACAACAGCGTCGTCACCAAAGGGCAAGTCATCGCCGAGCTCGACAAGACGAACCTCATCAGCCAGCTCAACAGCGCAAGGAGCCAACTGAACAGCGCCAAGAGCCAGCTGGAATACCAGACACGCAACTACAACCGCATCAAGGCCCTGCACGACAAGGGACTCGTCAGCGACGACGAGTACGACTCGGCATGGCTCACCTGGCGCCAAGCCCAGGAAACGGTGGCCGAGCAGGAAGAGAACGTGATGACGGCACAGACGAACCTCGGCTACGCCACCATCACCTCGCCCATCGACGGCACGGTGCTCACCAAGGACGTGGAGGAAGGACAGACCGTGGCTTCGAGCTACAGCACCCCGACCCTCTTCACCATCGCACAGGACCTTAGGGACATGCGCGTCATCGCCGACGTCGACGAGGCCGACATAGGCGAAGTGCGCGACGGCCAGCGCGTCACCTTCACCGTAGACGCTTTCCCGAACGACACGTTCGAGGGACAGGTGACCCAGGTGCGCCAGGAAGGCACGACGGAAGACAACGTGGTGACCTACGAAGTGGTCATCTCCGCCCCCAACGAAGACCTGAAACTGAAACCCGGCCTGACGGCCAACGTCACCATCTACACGATGGAGCGCGACAGCGTGCTCAGCATCCCGACGAAAGCCCTGCGCTTCACGCCGACCCAGGAGACCATCGGCCCCAAGGACAAGATTGAGGACTGCAAGGGAACGAACAAGGTATGGATCAAGGAAGGCCGCACGTTCAAGGCTTACGCCGTGCAGACAGGCATAACGAACGGCACGCGTACGGAAATCATCTCCGGCGTACCGACGGGTGCCGCCGTCATCGTCGAGATGAAGAACGCCGCCGAGGTGGAGGCCGACACAGAAGAAGAGGTGACGGAACAGAGCCCCTTCGCCCCCGGCCCGAGAAGAAACAACAACAATAACAAGAGCAACAGCAAATAAGCCCCGGCCAGAGGCGGACACATTATGAAGAAAGTCATCGAACTGCAAAACGTGAAGCGCAACTTCATCGTCGGCGACGAAGTTGTCCACGCCCTGCGCGGCGTCTCCTTCACCATCGAGGAGGGGGAGTTCGTCACCATCATGGGCACCTCCGGCTCCGGCAAGTCGACCCTGCTCAACCAACTGGGCTGCCTCGACACGCCGACGTCGGGCGAATACCTGCTCGACGGCGTTCCCGTGCGCACCATGAAACGCCGTGAGCGCGCCGTCCTGCGCAACCGGAAAATCGGCTTCGTCTTCCAGAACTACAACCTGCTGCCCAAGACGACGGCCGTCGAGAACGTCGAGCTGCCGCTCATGTACAACACCTCCGTGAGCGCCAAGGAGCGCAAGGAGCGCGCCATCGCCGCCCTGAAACGCGTCGGGCTGGGCACGCACCTCTACCACAAGTCGAACCAGATGTCGGGCGGACAGATGCAGCGCGTCGCCATCGCCCGCGCCCTGGTGAACAACCCCGCGGTCATCCTGGCCGACGAGGCGACGGGTAACCTCGACACGCGCACCTCCTACGAGATACTGGTGCTCTTCCAGGAACTCTACGCGGAGGGACGCACCATCATATTCGTCACCCACAACCCCGACATCGCCCAGTACAGCAGCCGCAACATCGTCCTGCGCGACGGGCAAATCAAGGCCGACGTCGTCAACAACGACATCAAGTCGGCGGCGGAGACGCTGGCCAGCCTGCCCAAACCGGTGGACGAAGACTAAACATACATTCACAGCAGACCATGAGTATCACAAACCTGTTCAAGATAGCCCTGCGCGCCATCGCGGCCAACAAGATGCGCTCGTTCCTCACCATGCTCGGCATCATCATCGGCGTGGCGGCGGTCATCACGATGCTGGCCATCGGCCAGGGCTCGAAGCGGAGCATACAGGCGCAAATCGCCGAGATGGGCTCCAACATTATCATGATACGCCCCGGACAGGACAGAGGCCCGGGCGGAGCGCGACAGGATGCCGACGAGATGCAGACGCTCAAACTCAAAGACTACGAGAAGCTCAAAGAGGAAGCCAAGTACATCGCCGCCATCAGCCCTAACGTCCAGACCTCCGGACAGTTCATCAACGGCAACAACAACACGCCGTCGAGCCTCTACGGCATCAGCCCGGACTACATCACCATCCGCCAGCTGCGCGTCGAGGACGGAGAGATGTTCACCGAGGAGGACATCACCGCCGGAGCGAAGGTATGCGTCATCGGTAAGACCGTGGCCGACAACCTCTTCACCAACGGCGAGGACCCCATCGGCCGCGTCATCCGCTTCAACACGATTCCCCTGCGCATCGTGGGCGTGCTCAAATCGAAGGTTTTTTTTTTAATGATACGGCGACCACCGAGATCTACACTCTTTCCCTACACGAC
>CAZYHW010000069.1:0-10226 GCA_964647405.1 uncultured Prevotellamassilia sp. | reverse complement strand
ACGGCGGCAAAGATACGAAAGCGCGAAAGAAAAATTATGTTTTACAACACAAAAAGTTTGCAACGATGAAACGAATGAATCTAACGAAGTGATTTTAACGATATGGCCGCTCATGGCCTCCGATACGGATAGTGATGGGCACGAACCGACAGAATATAACACGGGAAAAGCATCAAGGTGAACTCCTCGCAGCAGTTTACTTTTTCATGAGCTATCAAGTACATAAGAGACTGGTTATCAACAATTCGTCATTTACATCAAACTTACTTTTCCCATTACTTGCTCAACCTTGCAAGCTGGTTGTGATACTAATTTTATGGTGCATTTCAAATACGTGCCCTATGTATAACAAAAAATTGATTCTCTCAGCTATTTTTATGTGTGCCTGCATGGGCGCCGGCGCACAGGATTGCCCGAAACTGGGAATTGATCCAATTGATAAAGTGATTGATGCCATGACGCTCGACGAGAAGCTCGACCTGCTTATTGGTTCTGCGGGTTCGGCAACAGAGGCCGCAGCAACCATAGGGAACTCGGCAGAACTCGTGGAGGGTGCTGCCGGACAGCTTAATGCCATACCGCGACTGGGCATCCCCGCCATCGTCGTGGCCGACGGACCGGCAGGACTTCGGATAAACCCGACAAGGGAAGGAACGGACGAGACTTTCTATTGTACCCACTTCCCCATAGCCACGGTGGTAAGCTCGACATGGAACACCGCGCTGGCTAACGAAATAGGCCGTTCCATGGGCGACGAGGTGCTCCACTACGGTGTCGACGTGCTGCTCGCCCCCGCCACCAACATCCAGCGCAATCCCTTGAACGGGCGCAACTTCGAATATTACTCGGAAGACCCACTGCTGGCCGGAAAGATATGCGCCGCAGTGGTGAACGGCGTGCAGTCCAACGGTGTAGGTACGTCGGTCAAGCACTTCGCCCTAAACAACCAGGAGACCAACCGCACGAGCAACAACGTCATTGGTACGCCGCGCACGTTCCGCGAGATATACCTCAAACCGTTTGAAATCACTGTTAAAGAGGCACAGCCGTGGACGATAATGACCTCGTACAACAAGATAAACGGGACGATGACCAGCGAACGCGCCGACCTCGTGACGGAGATACTTCGCCACGAATGGGGATTCAAAGGAATGGTGATGACCGACTGGTACGGCGGACAGTTCGCCACTGCCCAGATGGAGGCAGGCAACGACCTGCTGATGCCCGGAAAGACCTCACAACGCGAGGAGATAAAGAAAGCCGTCATCAACGGACATCTTTCCCTGGAAATAATAGACCGCAACGTGCGCCACATCCTTGAATTCATCATGCAGACTCCGCGTTTCAAGGGCTACGTGGCCGATAACAACCCGGACTTGAAAGCACACGCCGCCGTGACGCGCAATGCCGCAACCGAAGGCATGGTGCTCTTGAAGAACGACGGAGACGTGTTGCCGCTCGGTAAGGACGTGAAGAAAGTGGCCGTGTTCGGACGCACCTCGTATGACTTCATCGCAGGCGGAACCGGCTCGGGCGATGTGAACCACGCATACGTGGTAAGCCTCACCGAAGGTCTTGCCAACGCCGGGTTGAAGATTGACGCGAACCTGCGCAAGGCTTACGAAAAATACATCCCCGAGGCCAAAGCAGCCCTGCCCGTAGGCGAGGGCCGGTTCGCCCAGTTCATGCCCAAGAAGCTGATAGAAGAGATGGAAGTTTCGCCGGCCACATTGAAGAAAGCGGCGCAACAAAACGACATGGCCATCATAACCATCGGGAAAACGTCCGGAGAGTTCAAGGACAGAAGCATTTCTGAAAACTTCAACCTGTCGGCCAATGAGCTGAAACTCATTGACGACGTATGCACGGAATTCCACAACGCCGGAAAGAAGGTCGTTGTGATTCTCAACGTATGCAGCCCCATAGAGACTTACAACTGGATTTCGAAGCCTGACGCGATACTCAACGTATGGCTTCCGGGACAAGAGGGCGGTAACTCCGTGGCCGACATCCTGTGTGGAAAGGAGAGCCCGTCGGGCAGGCTTCCCATGACATGGGTCTACAAATATGACGACGTGAACACCAAAGACAACTTCCCGATGACCGACGAAATCAGCGACGAACAGATAACCAAGTCGCTGGAAGGCTTCAAAGACGAGCGGACAACGGGCACGATGCGCAACTTCGACTATACGGAGTACAAGGAAGGCGTATATGTGGGCTACCGTTACTATACCACCAATAGCGTGGATGTGGCCTATCCTTTCGGCTATGGCCTGAGCTATACCTCTTTCAGCTACGGCACGCCGCAGGTAAGCACGGATAACAACGGCAACATAACCGTGAAGGTCAACGTGACCAACAGCGGGAAGATGGCCGGTAAGGAAGTCGTGCAAGTGTATGTATCGGCTCCGGGCAAAGACATGGACAAGCCGGCACGTGAGCTGAAAGGCTTTGCCAAGACTGACAAACTGGAACCGGGCGCAAGCCAGACGGTGGAGATAAGCATTCCATACGAATCGCTGGCCTCGTTCAACGAGAAGGACAGCCAGTGGCAGGTTGAAGGTGGAGAGTACAAGATACTCGTAGCCAGCAACGCCGCCGACCCGTCCCCGCTGGAAGCCAAGGTGACAGAGCAAGCTGGCGTAACCGAACACGTTAACCAGTGCCTCATGCCAGAAATGGAATAATTAACCGTTAGAACCTGACACTCATAAAACATAATGCCATGAAGAAATTACAGAAAAAGATTTTATTGGTGGCGGCCACGACGCTTTCCCTGCCACTGTCGGCCATGGCGCAGGACGAAATCCAAACCGACTCCGTGCCTGACACCAAGGAGGTGAAGAACCGAAACGTCATGCTGAACGCATCGAACGACAACCAGCCACGACAGATTTCCACAGGACTGCCCTCGTCCTTGTCTGCCGCAATCTACGAAGACGGCCTCCCGGTAAGTTACAACATCTGGCCCTGCCTGCCCTATCTCTTCTGGACGGGGACGACGGCGCACAGCAGCGTCGGGGTGATGTCGCTCGGCGAAAGTGCCTTGAAGACCGGTAGCGTGGCCTATAACGTCACGTCAACCACACGCACGGGTACCGACAAGTTCGAAGGGCATGCCAACTACACGACGAACATCTACAACCTGCAACGCTTCGATCTATCGGTTGCCACCCCGATAGCCAAGGGATGGAGCCTTGCGCTTGGCGCATACGTCAACCTCGACCCGGGCACGAACGACGTGGCCGATGTCCAATATCAAACGGACATGAAGATTATCAAGGCTTCGCTTTCGAAGGTATGGAACGACGGAAAGGGCAAGTTCAACTTGTTCTACCGCTACGCCTATACCAAGAGCCTGAGCGACGGCTATGGACCATTCATCTACGTGGGCGACGGCAGCGTGAAGGAATATAACGGTTTCGACCTTGGCAAGGACGGCTTCCTTCCGGCCAACGGACACATCATGTACACTGATGTCATGACCGGCGAAACCAAGGAATACACCCGGGAAGGAGGCGTGCACGCCCTGAACAACGGCATCACGGCCAACTTCAACTATACGTTCAACAACGGCATGAACCTCGACGTAAGTTCGAAGTATAACTACTCCAACTCGTACATGAGCACGTTGTCGCTCTCCGGTATCGACTATGCCTCAGCCGAAGATGGCTACACCTATGCATACGACACCGGCGACCATAAGGCGGGCGACGTATTCACTGGCAACTATAACAGCCGTTACCTGCTGAGGGACATCGGTTTCGAGCGCGACTGGATGACGACTGCCGAACTGACGGGTAAGAGCAAGGACTTCGCACATAGTTACAGAATTGGAGCCAACTTGTGGTGGAACCGCCAGGGAATAACGGCAAGCACGGGCGTGCTGGCACATACGGTGGAGGCCAATCCCGTATGGCTTTACCATAACGGTTCGCAGGTTTACGCAGCCAACACCGGCGGTGAGTATTACGACACGCATGAGACGAAGTTCGCCCTCTACCTCTCCGACGATTGGCAGGTCACGAAACGCCTGTGGCTGTCGGCAGGTGCGAGAGCAGAGCTGTATAATGTCGGCGGGTCGAACGCCTTGGCCTACCTCAACGCCACCGACACGGAAGCCACTTATCCTGAAAACGAACGCTCCGTGGGCTACAATGTCGCAGACGGTACCATCACGACGTTCAGCAAACGTTGGGTGAACCCCGCCGCAACAATCAATGCCCGGTTCAACATCCTGCACGGGTTCGGTCTCATGGCCGAGTACGTATATGCCATGCAGCACCCCAACTCCCAGGATTTTGCTGGTGCCTACATGCCTATCCTCGATGCGGTCAACATCCACTACGGCCGCGCCGGACTGTTCTGGAACAACAAATGGTTGCAACTGGTATCGCAGTTCACGATAATCAGCCAGAGCAACTATAAGAGCCGCACGCAGTTCACGAACCCCAGCGATGCTTCGGATGTGGTAACTATACCGATCACATACGACATCCAGACCATAGGATGGACCACCGACTTCGTGCTCACTCCGTTCAAGGGATTCAGGTTCCATGGATTGTTAACTTTGCAGAACCCGCTGTATAAGAACTTCGGTATGACCGCGACATTCGCAGACGGGACGGAAACCACATACGACTTCAGCGACAACGTGAGCACGGGCGTGAGCAAGACCATCGTCGAACTTGACCCCAGCTACACCTTCCTCGACAACAAATTCAGGGTATGGGCTAGTTTCCGTTACCAAAGCAAGCAATACATCAACAAGACCAACACGCTGTACTTCAACGGACGTTGGGAGACATTCGCCGGTGTGGACTACAACATGAACAAGTTCGTCAGTTTCGCGGTTAACTTCGTGAACTTGTTCAACCAAAAGGGTTGCACAGGATCCATTAGTGCCGCCGACCTGCTCACGGATGTATCTGCATACCAGAACTACCTCATGGCTGGTTCTTACATACGGCCGTTCACAGTGGAATTCACCGTCCGTTTGAACATCGGACAATGATGCGCTGAACAATCCGACTAAACGGGAGGGCCGCGAAACAACGTTCGTGTGCCGTCCCGTTGAATAAACAAAAATCCTTACACAACTAAAAAACAAATATCATGAACAAACTGATAGCTTCATTCGCACTAATGCTGTGCGCCGTTGCATCCGCAGCCCAGGGGCCGCAGGCCAAAACTGCCTTGGGGACACTTGAAGGTGTTGACGAATCAGGAATCAAGGTGTTCAAAGGCGTACCGTTCGCGCAACCGCCGGTAGGCGAACTGCGTTGGAAAGCTCCTCAGCCGGTAGAGCCGTGGGAGGGAGTAAAATCGGCAAAAGAATACGGCCCCAACCCGATGCAGCAAGACATATTCGGTGACATGATGTTCGGCACCGACAAAATGAGCGAGGACTGCCTCTACCTGAACATCTGGACACCATCGAAGACAATGGACGAGGGACTTCCGGTCCTCATCTACTTCAATGGCGGAGGCCTGATGGCCGGTAGCGGAAGCGAAGCCCGCTATGCAGGGCTATCGATGGCACGCCGTGGAATCATATCCATCACGGCCAATTATCGCGAAGGGATATTCGGTTTCATGGCACATCCGGAACTGTCCGCAGAGACGGACTATAAAGGTTCTGGCAACTACGGCTTCCTCGACCAGGTGGCCGCAATCAAATGGGTGAAAGATAACATCGCCGCATTCGGTGGCGACCCCAACAGGATAACCATTGTAGGCGAATCGGCAGGTTCGACATCGGTCAGCGCGTTAATGGCCTCGCCGGTCAGCAAAGGCCTGTTCCAACAAGCCATGGGGTCAAGTGCCTCCGTGATAGCCTATGACAAAGTTCCGACACTCGAAGAAGCAGAAAAGGCCGGCGAAGAGGTCTGCAAAGCATTGGGATGCAAATCTCTGGCCGAAATGAGAGCTATTCCGTCAGAGGAACTGCTCGAAAAGGCTCCCCGCACCAGCATGCAAAGCATGTACAACATCGACGGATACTTCTTCACCGAGCAGCCCGTGGAGACATTTGCCAAGGGAGAACAGGCACACATTCCATTGCTTATCGGAGGTAATTCCACCGAAGTGCCTATAACCATTTTCCTCGGCGACAAGCCCCAGACCATCGCAGCGTTGAAAGAAGCGATAAGCGGACGTTTCGGCGACAACACCGACAAGATTTTAGAGGCTTACGGATTCAAGACCGATGCGGATGTCGCAGGACTGCCCGGTGCACGGCTTGCAGGCGATATGTTTGTCGGGTTCGGCACATGGAAATGGAGCGACATGCACAAGAAGACCGGCGGCCAGCCTGTTTACCGGTATCTCTACTGTCATCCGCGTCCCGAGATGCGCATGAGCGACAAAGTGCCCGGACTGGCCGGTGGCGTGCAGGAGAAGACCGAAGAGAATAAGAACACGCTGAAAGTAAGCGGTGCGGTACACTCTGCCGACATCGAATATGCCATGGGTAACCTGCCCACCAACCGCGTGTACGACTGGCAGCCGGAAGACTACTTCGTATCGGACATTTTCCAAAGTTACTACGTGAATTTCGTGAAGACCGGTAATCCCAACGGACTCGGACTGCCCGAATGGACACCGACAAACGGACAGGATGTTCCCCAGGTACTCCAAATCGATGTCAAGACCTACATGAAAGCCGACCCGGCTCTCGAAAAAACGTATCACACGGTGGATGCCTTGATATGGCAATAACAACCAGAGTATAACTCTTAACCATCTGGGACGACCGATGATTACAAGAAAAACGGTAACGACTCTTATGCTGGCGTTGTGTGCATGCACAACGCCAGCACAAGTTTATACGAAAGAGCAACAGCAAGACTGGCTCGACAAGGCGGAGCAGTGCAAACCTGAGTTGTACACAACGGCATGCCACCCCATAAGCATCGTGGACATCGTGCAGGACGACAATGCTTTCCAAGGCTACAAGGCGGTGGACAAGGAGGGCATTGACGACATCTACACGAAGTCATTCAAGCAGATGGGGAGTGTTGTTCTCGACTTCGGGAAGCACATGGTAGGCAACGTTTCGTTCAAGATTAAAGACATCGGGCCGATGCAGGATGCCGTGCTACGCTTCAAGGTGACATTCGGCGAAGTGCCCGGTGACCTTGGTCTTCCACAAGAGCCCTACACCGGTTCGCTCAGCCGGGGCTGGATGCAGGACTTCGTGTGCGACGTGAGTTACGACGGGACTTTCACGTTCAACCGTCGCATATCGGCCCGCTACATGAAGATAGAGGCCGTCGGCACGTCGCAATACAGTGATTTCTGTTTCGACGACATTACATTCAACGCCACTACGTCCGCAGGCTCTTCGACGGTCAAGCTGGCCGACACCACGCCACAAATATTCAAGGACATTGCACAAGTGTCGGAGAACACCCTACGCGACTGTATGCAGGGAGTATTCGAAGACGGCCCCAAGCGCGACCAGCGGTTGTGGATGGGCGACCTGTACCTGCAAGCATTGGCCAACACTGCCTCATTCCAGAATTACGACCTGACGAAGAGATGCCTCTACCTGCTGGCCGGCCTGGCCAACCCCGACAACGGCCTGCTGTATTCCAACCTTGTGGAATATCCCGTACCACATGCCCAGCAGACTTTCTTCGTAGACTATGCACTGTCGTATGTGCTCACCCTTGCCGATTATCTCGACGCGACGGGCGACACCGGGACGGCCAACGACCTATGGCCAGTGGCCAAACGGCAGGTGGATGCCATACTTGAAAATGCCATAAATGACGAATGGCTTTACGCCAACACGGAATACCAGTTCGGGGGAATGATGTTTACGATGGTGTTCTTCGACTGGTCTCCGGTAAAACTCGACACCCATGCCGCCATACAGGGATGCCTCGCCAATGCTGTGGACAGGCTCTGCAAGATGGGAGCCAAACTCGGCAAGAATGATGAAGCGAAAAAATACCTAAGCACGCTGGAACAGCTGCGCAAGGCCGGACATAAAGCCTACTGGGACAACAAGGGAAAGAGGATTACAAGCGGAACGGAGCGGCAGACTTCGTACACGGCTACCTCGTGGGCGGTCATAGGCGGCCTAATCAACGCCAAGGAAGGCCGGGAAGCGATAAAGGCGGTCATGGCAGACAGCAGCGCGATAAAGCCGGGAACGCCCTATGCCAACCACTTCCTCGTCGAGGCCATGCTGAAATGCGGTATGAATGACGAGGCGCGCCAATATGTGGACGAATATTGGGGCGGTATGGTGCGCCTCGGTGCCGACACGTTTTGGGAGTATTACGTACCCGACGACCAGCTGTTCTCGTCATACGGCTACACCTTACTCAACAGTTACTGCCACGCATGGAGCTGCACGCCCGTCTACTTCATCGTGAACTATCCCGAGATATTCCAGCGATAAGGGAATATTACTACGGAACGCTATTGCAAACAACGTAGAAGGCGAACACTGACCCTCCTACGTTGTTTGCGATTTCTCACCGTCGTTGTCGTGGTACATCCGGGCAACGGCGGCTGCGAAGCCCTTACCCTGAATCAAAGCGTCATGGCGCACACGCAGGCGGTAATTATAAACGGTCTGTGGCGAATAATGCAGAAAGTCGGCAATGCTTACACTGTCTGTCACGCCGAGGCTTACCATGGCATAAATGCGCAACTCGGGCGAGAGTCCACCCTGCGGATGTGAGAAATGTTCGCGTGCCTCAGGTTTCAACAGGTCGCAGAAACGCTCGATGAAGTCGGGATGGCAAGACAGGAACCATTTGTCAAACAAGTCGTAAAACTGTGGCAGGAACTCGTCCGAGCATCCCTTCTCCAAGGCCTTGCGCGCCTTGCCGGGTTGTCCCGCCACCAACATGTTCTCCACCGTCTTGACGAACTTGTCCATGTTCTTGATGTAGTCGGACGTATGCAGGAACATATCGAGAGCCTGTGTGTCGCGGTTGGTTACCGAACTTTCCAACCTCTCTTTCTCTCCCGTCAGTTCGGTCAGTATGTCGCGCAGGTGTTCGTTGCGTTCAAAGGCTGCGTTCAAGCTCGATTCCCGCCGTTTCAGCTTTTTCCTCGCCACATAGAGCGAGACCGCCACCAAGATTACGGCAAGCACCAATATGCCCGCAAAGATGTTCCTGTGGAATGCCATCTTCTGCATGACCTTCATGTACTCGGTCGTGATGATTGAGTTGGCCTTCACGATGTCGAAGCTGCGCCCAAGGTCATTATAGCCGTCTGCCATCTTGATGCAGGCCATTGCATAATTAACCGCTTGCTTGCTTCGTTTCTTGATAAAAGGAGTGTAGAGCAACATGGGGAGCGAGGACGACTCCCGGTTGGCCGACATGATGTCGTTGGCTGCGGACAGTATGAGATAGTGGCAACAGGCGATGCTGTCACCTGCCGCCATGCTCTTCTTGGCCATGGCTATGTACAGCATGGCTGCCTCTATCGAGGGCTTGTTCACACTGTCTAACCATGCCGTGAGTTGTGGCCTCATGTCCGTATTGACACACATGGCCTTGTAATAATCCGTCATCCAGTTGTCAGATGCCAAGTAAGGACCATATTGTTTCCATACTTCATCCAGGTCCAGCGTGTACAGGTTGTGGAGCATGCTGTTGCCCATGCTCATGTTGTATAGCGGGGCCACGCGCATACTGTATTCAAGGTGCAACACTGCGACACGCCAGCGTAACGCTTCCGGGAAATTTTCTATTGGTCCCAACCGCCGTATGATGCTGTCGGCCAGGATGTAATTGCCTTGCAGGACGGTCGCATACGCAAGGTCTAAATCGGCAGAAGCCTGTTGCTCACTGCCCAGTCCCGCATCGAAAGCCGTCTTTCTGCACAAGTGGGCATAAACAATTGCCGAGTCGGAACAGAACTTGACATATTCCAGATACTTACGCCTGAAAAATACATAACGCGCCATGTCCGAGGGAACCGGGGTCTTCAACCTGATTTCGTCAATATGTTTCTGCCAAGCGTCCATATATCCGTCCATATTGGCGACAACAGTGTCGAGCATGGCGAAGTCCTTTTTAAGATTGTAGCTTGTTTCGGCGTGGCCACACAACGCCACACCGCACAAGAGCCCTATAACAATGCCTCGCGCCACCGCACTGAAATTCGTAAGCCTCTGTTTAATCTTCATTATTGCCATATTCCCCCACCCGATTATTAAAACAATCAAGGCAAAGGTAATATTTTACGTG
>CAZYHW010000068.1:6200-10240 GCA_964647405.1 uncultured Prevotellamassilia sp. | reverse complement strand
TATATAGGACAGGCCAGATGGAACGACAGAACGGACACCCGTCGCGGCCGGAAAGCAAGGGGCGGCGTATAGCGCGGAACACGTTGGCACTCTACGTGCGGATGTTGTTCACGTTGCTCGTGTCGCTCTACACGTCGCGCGTCGTGCTCGACGTGCTCGGCGTGACGGACTACGGGATATACGATGTCGTGGCCGGATTCGTGTCGATGTTCTCCTTCCTGAGCGGGGCGATGGCCTCGTCGACGCAACGCTTCCTCACTTATGAGCTCGGGCGCGGCGCGGCGGGGCATCCGGGAGCCGTATTCTCGTCCAGTCTTGTCCTTCATGGCGGATTGGCCGTCGTGGTAGCCGTCGTGGCCGAAACGGCCGGCCTCTGGTTTCTCTGCAACCGGATGGCCATTCCCCCCGAGCGGCTGACGGCCGCCGTGTCGGCCTTCCACTTTTCCGTAGCCGCCTCTGCCGTCGTCGTGGCCAGCATCCCCTTTGAAGCCGTCGTCATTGCGCGCGAACGGATGGACTTTTTCGCCAAGGTGTCTATCCTCGAAGTCCTCCTGAAACTGCTCATCGTTTACCTGCTCGGCCTGGGCGGCGCGGACAGACTGGTCTTCTACGCTTTCCTGATGCTTGCCGTGCAGCTCGCGACCCGTTCCGTCTATGCCGTCTACTGTCGCCGCCGTTTCCCCGAGGCTCACTTTGTCCCCGTTCGCGACAGGGGGCTACTGCGCAGGCTGACCGGTTTTGCCGGGTGGAATCTCTTTGGCGACCTCGCGGCGGTGGCTTTCACCCAAGGGGTGAACCTGTTGCTCAATCTCTTCTTCGGCCCGGCGGTGAACGCCGCCCGTGCCGTGGCCATGCAGGTGCGTAACGCCGTGTGCGGCTTCGCGCTGAACGTGCAGACGGCCATGAACCCGCAGATAACCAAGTCGTACGCCCAAGGCGACCTGGGCTACATGCACCGGCTGGTCTATGCCGGGACGAAAGTCTCTTTCTTCTCGCTGATGGCCTTGTCGCTCCCCGTGATGCTCGAAGTGGGGCAAATACTCGGCTGGTGGTTGAAGGAAGTTCCCCCTCATGCGGACGCCTTTGTCCGTCTCGTCCTGCTCATCGCCATGGTCGATGCCCTGGCCGGCCCCCTCATCCAAAGCGCGCAGGCCACGGGTCGCATACGTCGTTATCAGACAGTGCTGGGCAGCCTGTTGTTGTGCATAGTTCCCCTTTCCTACGTGGCCTTACGCCTGGGCTCTCCTCCCGAAGCCGTTTTCGCCGTCCATCTGGCCGTGGCGGCCGGCGTGCATGTCGTCCGCGTGTGGATGTTGCGCCCGATGATTGGCCTGTCGTTGCGAGCCTATGCCGCCCGCGCCGTGCTGCCCATCGCCGTGGTGGCTTTGGTCTCGCCGGTAGTGCCGTCGATGCTCTATGTGTTACTGCCCGGCGGCGTGGGTCGCTTTCTCCTCGTGACGGTGGTAGGCGTACTGTCGGTCGCGTCGACGGCCTATGTCTTCGGTCTGACGGCTGGCGAACGCCGTTACGTCGCCGAGCGGTTGGTGCGGTGGAGGTATAAGATGAAACACGATGATTGAACTATCCGACAAGGCGGCCTGCACGGGCTGCGAGGGTTGCGCGCAGTGCTGTCCGGCCTCCTGCATCACGATGCAGCCCGACGGCGAGGGCTTCCTCTACCCGCCGGTCGATGCCGCGGCGTGCGTGGCGTGCGGGCTGTGCGAACGGGTGTGCCCCGTGCTCCATCCGTCCGCCCCGCGGCAGCCCCTGTCGGTCCATGCCGCCTGTAACCGCGATGCAGTCCTGCGACTGGGCAGCTCGTCGGGCGGCGTGTTTTCCGCACTGGCCTGCCGGGTGCTCGGGCGCGGCGGCGTGGTCTTCGGCGCACGCTTCGACGCGGACTGGAATGTGGTACACGGATGGACGGACAGCGTTGAGGGGCTTGCCGCCTTCCGTAAGGCGAAGTACGCACAGAGCCGCGTGGGGACGGCCTACCGGGACGTGCAACGCTTCCTCGCCGCCGGGCGCGACGTACTCTTCTCCGGAACGCCCTGCCAGGTGGCCGGTTTGAAGCGGTTCCTCCACCGGGACTACGCCCGTCTGTTGACGGTGGACGTGGTCTGCCACGGCGTGCCCAGTCCGGGCATCTGGCAGGAATACCTGCACGAGGCGGCGGTGCGCCACGGCGGCCGCGTCACCTCCGTCGACTTCCGCGACAAATCGACCGGCTGGGCGGGATACAGCCTCGCCCTCACCTTTTCGCCGCCGGGGAAGGACGGCGCACCGGGCGGCGTTCTGCGTGAAGGGACGCAGGAGAACACGTTCATGCGCGGCTTCCTGAACGACCTCTACCTCCGCCCGAGTTGCCATGCCTGCCCGGCGAAGCCACTGAAAGGCGGGAGCGACGTGACACTGGGCGACTTCTGGGACGTGGAAGAGGTCAAACCCCACCTGGACGACGACCGCGGCGTGAGTGCCGTGATGGTGAACACGGAGAAAGGCCGTGCGGCATGGACGGACATCCTGCCGGAACTGGTAGTCGAGGAGGCCGACTATGCCGATGTCGTGCGCGGCAATCCCGCCCTGTGCGCCTCCGCTCCGGAAAAGTATCGCGAGGCCTTCTTCCGCCGCCGGGCGCGCGTCGGGATGTCGGCCGCCGTCGTGGAAGTCCTGCGCCGGGCCGGACGGGTGGGGCGCTTGTTGTCCGCCGTGCGCGGTCTCGTGCCCCGGTTCCGCCGCCGTCGCCCGGACAAATACGAGTAAGAAGATGAAAATAGGCATACTGACACAACCCCTCCGCGCCAATTATGGCGGATTGCTGCAATGCTGGGCCTTGCAGCAGGTGCTGACCCGCATGGGGCACGAGGCGTGGGTCGTCCGCCGCGACGGGCGCGACCTCACGCACACACTGCCCCTCTGGCTGCGCCGCCAGGTGGCCAACACCGTCAAGTCGATGAGCGGCGGCACGCCGGTGAAGTGGATTACCCGCCGGGAGGAACGGCTCATCCACCGTTACGTCCGCCTCTTCTCGGACAAGCAGGTGAAGCTCCGGACACAGGCGATGCACAGTTCCGCCGCCCTGCGGCGCGACTATGCCGCCCGTCGCTACGATGCCTATGTCGTGGGGAGCGACCAGGTGTGGCGGCCTTCGTACATCGACGGCCTGACGGACTACTTCCTCGGTTTCCTCCCCGGGGATGCCCGCGTGCGCCGGGTGGCCTACGCCGCGTCGTTCGGGACGGACGAGTGGGAATATTCCGAGCGGCAGGCGTTGGCGTGCCGTCGCCTGCTCGGCCGCTTCGATGCCGTGTCGGTGCGCGAGCGGGGCGGGGTGACCCTTTGCGAGGGGCATCTTGGCGTTGAGGCGCGCTGGGTGCTCGACCCGACCCTGCTGCTCGACCCGGCGGACTACGAAGCCCTGGCCGAGGCCGACGCTTTGCAGGTGATGGATGCCGACGGCAGGCGTGACGGGGCAGGAACGGACGCGGCGCACCCGGCGGGTGGACGGACACACCGGGAAATCGTGGCGAACCGGTTCCGTGATGAGGCGTTCCCTCCGGCGGGACGTGCGGCGCGGAAGGGGAGGATGTTCGCCTACCTGCTCGACAGGACGGACGAGCAGGAGAGGCTCTGCCGCGAAGTGGCCGACCGCCTGGACTGCGAGCCGTTCGGCGTGATGCCGGAGGCCGAAGGGGTCGTCCCGTGTGGCACACCGCTCCGCGCCATGCGCTACCGCCCCGTGTCGGTCTGGCTGTCCGCCTTCATGGATGCCGACTGCGTGCTGACCGACTCGTTCCATGGTTGCGTCTTCTCCCTCCTTTTCCACCGCCCGTTCGTCGCCCTGGGCAATCACTCACGCGGACAGGGACGCTTCACCTCCCTGCTGGGACTTTTCGGGCTGTCGGAGCGGCTGGTGGACGGCCTGTCCGCCGACGAGGTCGTGCGCCGCATGAACGCCCCGATAGACTGGGGGAGGGTGGATGCCGTGAGGAACGAATGGCGGACGCTCTCGTGCCAATTTCTTGCCCGCGCATTGGGCG
>CAZYHW010000068.1:0-6100 GCA_964647405.1 uncultured Prevotellamassilia sp. | reverse complement strand
AGATGCCGCTCCCTGACGCATTGTCGTGCTTGCTTTTCTGCTTGTCCGCCGCCTGTCCGTGACGGGTCGGCTGACTGTTTCCACGGGTCGCCGGATAGGAAGAACAAGTCGCCGGATAGTCGTGACGGGTCGGCTGACCGTTTTCACGGGTCGCCGGACAGGAAGAACGGGTCTCCGGTTCGTCGGTGCTTTCTCTCCCTCCCGCCTTCCGGTTTCCCCCATGCACATTGCCTGTTGCGGCGTGCACAGCAAGCCTCGCGTTGTCCGGTGACGGAACGAGCGGTTTGGACACGACGGAACGATTGCACAAAACGGGAAATGTGTGTGTAAAAACCACTTTTCGCATATCTGTGCCGACCAGTCGTATAGTTGTAAATGGAACAAAGGCTATATATATCGTCTAATATACTGAAAAACAGGTCAAAATGTCGTTTGTTTCTTTGTCTTCCGCCCTTGTTCAGATTTAATTAACTGTTAATTTGCGTTGTCGGCGGCGGTGTGAAAACGAGAACTTTAATTTTGCATATCACAAAGCGAAACGTATGTGCAAGGAATACGGTGAAATCCGTTCAGACATTGCCCAGGGCCATCTGTCCGCCGCAATGGAAAAACTGGATGAAGCGTTGTCCGTCAAAGGAGACGACGCGATGCTCCATTATCTGCGGGGCAACGTGTTCCGCAAGCAAGGCCGGTGGGCGGAAGCCGTGAACTGCTACCTGGCCGCCGAGGCAATCGACCCCGACAACCCCGCCGCCGAGGCACGAGCCATGCTCGAAGACATTTTCGCCTTTTATAACAAGGATATGTATAATCAGTAGAATTTTTACGGGAAGATAATGAGTAAGATGAGAGGAGCCGTGGTCATCGATACCGACCGTTGCAAAGGTTGCAACCTGTGTGCCGTGGCGTGTCCGTGCGACGTGCTGGCCTTGTCCGGCCGTGCCGTGAACCACAGGGGCTATCCTTACATGGAGCAGCCCCGTGCCGAAGCCTGCATAGGGTGCAGCTCATGCGCCATCGTCTGCCCCGACGGCTGTATAACCGTTTACCGAACCAAAGAAGCGTGATTATGTCCGAAAAAGAAGAAGTCCTGCTGCTCAAAGGCAATGAAGCCATTGCCCACGCAGCCATCCGTTGCGGTTGCGACGGATACTTCGGTTATCCCATTACTCCCCAGTCCGAGGTGCTCGAAACGTTGGCCCTGCTCAAGCCGTGGGAAACGACGGGCATGGTCGTCCTGCAAGCCGAGAGTGAGGTGGCTGCCATCAACATGCTCTACGGGGGCGGCGGCTCGGGGAAGCGGGTGATGACCTCGTCGTCAAGCCCCGGCGTAGCCCTGATGCAGGAAGGCATCAGCTACATGGCGGGAGCCGAAATCCCCGGTCTGATTGTCAACGTGCAGCGCGGAGGCCCCGGACTGGGCACCATACAGCCCAGTCAGAGCGACTACAACCAGGCCACGCGCGGCGGCGGAAACGGCGACTACGAAGTCGTGGTGCTGGCTCCGGCCTCGGTGCAGGAGATGGCCGACTTCGTAGACCTGGCTTTCACCTTGTCATTCCGCTACCGCATCCCGGCGATGATACTCGCCGACGGCGTAATCGGGCAAATGATGGAGAAGGTGGTACTTCCGCCCGTCAAGCCCCGCCGCACCGAGGAAGAAATCGTGGCGGAGTGCCCGTGGGCAGCCAACGGCCACGGGTTGAAAAGCCGTAAGCCCAACATCCTCACGTCGCTCGAACTCGACCCCGCCGTCATGGAGCAGAAGAACCTGCACCTGCAAGCAAAATACCAGGAGATACGCGAGCGCGAAGTGCGCTACGAGGCGGTGGACTGCGAGGGCTGCGACTACGCCATAGTCGCCTTCGGCTCCGCTGCCCGTATCTCGCAGAAAGCCATGGAGCTGGCGCGCGAGAGAGGACTGCGCGTGGGCTTGTTCCGCCCGATAACCCTGTGGCCTTTCCCGGAGAAGGAAATCGCCGCACTCTCGGAGCGCGTCAAGGGAATACTCGTGGTCGAAATCAATGCCGGGCAGATGGTGTTCGATGTGCGGCTGGCGGCGGGTGGCCGTGTGCCGGTCGAACATTTCGGACGGCTGGGCGGCATCGTGCCCGACCCGGACGAAATCGTGGATGCCTTGGTCGAAAAACTCGTCAGAGCATGAACACGAACCCAGACGACGACTTCCTCCGCCGCGTCCGCCCGCCCCGCCGCCCGTCGGTCTATCGCGACCCCCAGTTCCGCGTCCTGCGCAACTGGCTGAACATCGTCTTCATGCTGATGACCATCGCGACGATAGTGGTCTACTATGCCGCACCCGGTTCCAAGGGACACGCTTGGTTCGTCGGCTTGGGAATGACGGCGGTCGCCATCAAGATGATCGAGGTCGTCATCCGCACGCTCACGCGTTCCCGCCGCCATTACGGGAAAGAGGAGGAGAACGACGAAACAGATGATTGATAATTTCCAACCGCTCTTTGAATATGACAAGAGAAGACATCATACGGCCCGAGAACCTCGTCTACGCAAAGCCTGCGCTCATGAACGAGCAACCGATGCACTACTGCCCCGGCTGCTCGCACGGCGTGGTGCATAAACTCGTGGCCGAAGTAATTGAAGAGATGGACATGGCCGAACGGACTATCGGGATCTGTCCCGTCGGCTGCGCGGTCTTTGCCTACCGTTACCTGGACATCGACTGGCAAGAAGCCGCCCATGGCCGCGCGCCGGCTTTGGCCACGGCCTGCAAGCGCCTCTGGCCCGACCGCCTCGTGTTCACCTATCAAGGCGACGGCGACCTGGCCTGCATCGGTACGTGCGAGACCATACACGCCCTGAACCGGGGTGAGAACATCACCATTATCTTCATCAACAACGCCATCTACGGCATGACGGGCGGGCAGATGGCTCCCACTACTTTAATGGGCATGAAAACAGCTACCTGTCCTTATGGCCGCGTTCCCGAACTGCATGGTTATCCCTTGCGCATTACGGAGATTGCCGCGACGCTCGAAGGTACGGCCTACGTCACCCGTCAGAGCGTGGAGACGGTTGCAGCCATCCGTCGGGCAAAGAAAGCCATCCGGCACGCTTTCGACAATTCCATGCAGGGACGTGGTTCGAACCTCGTGGAAATCGTCTCCACCTGTTCCTCCGGCTGGAAGATGTCACCCGAGAAGGCCAATCTCTGGATGGAGGAACACATGTTCCCATACTACCCCTTGGGCGACCTGAAAGACAAGTAAACAGAAAATCCAGGCAGACAATGAAGAAGGAAATCATTATATCCGGATTTGGCGGGCAGGGCGTCCTGTCGATGGGGAAGATTCTTGCTTACGCCGGGCTTATGGAAGGGAAGGAAGTTACCTGGATGCCGGCCTATGGGCCTGAGCAGCGCGGCGGGACGGCCAACGTCACGGTGATAGTCAGCGACACGCGCATCTCCTCGCCCATCCTCAGTTCCTACGACACCGCCATCCTGCTGAACCAGCCCTCGCTGGACAAGTTCCAACCCAAGCTGCGCCCCGGCGGCACGCTCATATACGACGGCTTCGGTATCAGCGACCCTCCCACGAGGGCTGACATCGACTGCTGGCGGGTTGACGCGATGGACGCGGCGGCCGAGCTGAAAATGATGAAGTGCTTCAACATGTTCGTGCTCGGTGCCTTGCTGAAAGTCCATCCCATCGTGTCGGTGGAGAACGTGATGAAGGCATTGCGGAAGACGTTGCCGGAGCGTCACCATGACCTCCTGCCCATGAACGAAAAGGCGATACTGAAAGGCATGGAACTGGTCGTGAAACAGTGAGGCCGTCTTCTATTTACATCTTCGGAAGAGGCTGTGCGGGGTCGCCGCATGGTCTCTTCCGTCTCTGTTTTGGGCAGATGTATCACCTTGCCGCGTCCCGCGCCTCGTGTCGGCGGCCGGGTCGCTGGCTTCTCTGCCTGTTCCTTTCGGCTTTGTCGGGGCTGGCGATGGCTCAGGAAACGACGGGTGACTGGGACGAGTTTGCCGCGCAGTACACGGAAGAGTTCCAGTCCGCCGATGCCGCGAACGCCTCGTCAGTCGAGGAACAGCTCAACCAGCTCTACGTGCTCCACCTCGCCCCCGTGAACCTCAACACGGCCGACCGCGAAGACCTGGCGCAGCTGCCGTTCCTCAGCGAGGCCGCCGTGGATTCCCTGCTCGCCTTTCGCGACAGGCATGGCCGCTATTACAGCCTCGGCGACCTGCAATTCGTCAACGGGATTGACTTCCGGACGCGGCAGTGGCTCCCTCTCTTTGTGCAGTGCGGCTCGGCCGGAACGTCGCGTCCCGGCTGGCGCGAACTGTTGGGCGGCGGGCAATGGGAGGTGTCGGGACAGCTCGGTGTCCCGCTCTACCGGCGTGCAGGCAATCGCTCGCACAGCGAAGAGGAACTGGCTCAGTACCCCAACCGACAGTATCTCGGCAACGGACTAAGCCATACGCTCCGGGTAAACTACGAGTCCGCCGGTCTGTTCAGCTACGCCATCAAGCTGGACAAGGACGCGGGAGAACCATTCGCCGCTTATGGCAACCGCCCCTACGACGAGTGGGCATTCCATGTGGCTTACAGGCCGCGCGGCAACTGGCAGCGCGTCGTGGTGGGCGACTTCCGGGTGAATGCCGGCGACGGCCTGATTCTCGGAAACAGTTTCATCACCGACAAGGCAGGCATCGTTGACACTTACCGGCCGCCGACGGCGCGCATCAGTCCGACACTCTCGTCGAGCGGGTCAAACCTGTTCCGCGGCCTGGCGGCCACTTGGGAGCGTTCGGGCTGGGCGTGGACGCTGTTTGCCTCATACCGGAAGCTCGATGCCAACCTCAACGATTCCGGGCAGGTCACGTCGCTCAAAACGGACGGCTACCACCGCACGCCCCTGGAACGCTCGAAACGCCGTAACCTCGGCGCGACGGCCGGTGGAGCAGTCGTGGAATACGGGGCGACGGACTGGCGGGTCGGGACGGCGGTGACGGCGGTTTATTACGACCGTGCGTTCTCGCCAAGGGAAGCGTTGTACAACCGCTACTACCTGCGGGGGCACTGGGCCGGCGGCCTGTCCGCCTACTACGGCGTGCGCTGGGGGCGGCTGACCTCGCGGGGCGAGGCGGCGGTGGACCGCAAGGGTCACATCGCCCTTTCCAACCGCATGACGTACCGAATCCTGCCCGACTGGAACGTCGCCCTGTTGCTGCGCAAGCTGACCGTGCGCTTTGTCACACCGGCGGGACAGACGTTGCAGGAGGGTAGCCGCGTGGCCAATGAGGAAGGCGTGCTTGTCGCGTCGCAATTCCGCATCGGCGGTGTCGAGGGACGGGTTTATGCTGATTTCTTCCGCTTCCCATGGGCGACCTACCGCGCCTCGCAGCCTTCGAAGGGGATGGAATTGTCCGGCGAGTTCTCCTATCGCCAAGGGCGGCAGCAGACATGGAAACTTCGTTACCGCATGAAGGCGAAGCAGCGCAACGTGACGGGTTACGACGGGTTGATGGAGTATGTGACGACCCACCGGCTCCGTCTTACCGTGGAGCATTCGGGCGGGCGGATCACCTGGACGGCGGCGGCCGACGGCGTGGCCGAGTTGCGGCAGACCAGGGGGGCGGACTGGGGAGCGATGGGGAGCGGGCGCGTCACGTGGCGGACGGACAGGTGGCGGTTGGCCGCCCTCGGAGCCGTCTTCTTCACCGACAGTTATGCCACGGGGCTGACCGTGTACCAGCCGGGCTTTGCCAATACTTACGGTTTCCTGCGTTGCTATTACCACGGGGCGGCTACCGCCTTGCTGGCCGACTGGGAGATGTTCCGGGGGCTACGCATAGGAATGCGTTACAGCCTTATGGCCTATTTCAACCGGGACACCATCGCATCCGGGACGCAGCAGATAGACGCGCCTACGAAGAACGATTTGCTTTTCCGCTTATCCTGGAAATTTTGAGGGACGGCAGGAGGAACGGCATCCCGTCCCCCATACGCCGGATGCAGATACCCCCGGTGACAAGTCGCCTGCTCGTTTGAACTGTCGGCGGACTAGTTTTTCCTACTCGCCGTCCAGGAAGAACAAGTCGGCGACTTCC
>CAZYHW010000067.1:0-10334 GCA_964647405.1 uncultured Prevotellamassilia sp. | reverse complement strand
CTACTACGGCCTCTATTGCATGGACGAGGCCGACATCGAGTGCCATAAGAACTGGAATTACGGCTCTACCGGTATCACGAAATACCCCACCTGGACCGCTTCCTACGTCGACCGTATGATGCGCATGATGAAGCGTGATATTAATCACCCCTCCGTCGTCTTCTGGTCCTCGGGCAACGAGTCGGGCACCGGGCTCAACTTCGAGGAGGTCTATAAGGCCGCAAAGGAGATTGACGAACGCCCCGTGCACTACGAAACGGCGACGCGTTACGGCCAGCACGACGTGACGGACTTCTACTCCCGGATGTATATCTCCATTGAGAACTCCTACACCTACGCGAACGCCAACGAGACCGGCCAGCCCTACTTCCTGTGTGAGTATGTCCACGCCATGGGCAACGCCGTCGGCAACCTGCAAGAGTATTGGGACGTTCTCGAAGGCAGCCGCTACGGCATCGGAGGCTGCATCTGGGACTGGGTGGACCAGTCCATCTACGACCCGGACGACATCAAGACCGGCAACCTCACGGTGAACGGACTGCCCAACTACAAGGCCGGGTACGACTTCCCGGGCACGACGAGCGACGGTATGCAGGGCAATTTCAGCAACAACGGTGTCATCCCCGCCGACCGGTCGTGGTCGGCCAAGCTGACGGAGGTCAAGAAGGTTTACCAATACGTCAAGTTCGAGGGCTATGACGAGGAGTCCGGCATCCTCACCGTCCGCAACAAGTACGACTTCACCAACCTCGACAACTTCGGCCTGCGCTACTCCCTCCTCGAAGACGGCAACGAGGTCGCCTCGGCGGAACTCTCCGTCCCGTCTACCGCGCCCGACGAGACGGCCAGCATACCCGTGGCCATCGACTACGCCATGGAATCCGGCAAGGAGTATTTCGTGACGTTCGAGTTCTACCTGAAAGAAGCCGCGTCGTGGGCCGATGCAGGTTATGCCGTCGCCGCCGAGCAGTTCGCCCTGACAAGCGAGGAGCGCACCCTGCCGGAGGTAAGCACGACCGCCCAGCTCACCATGACCGACCGCTCAGGCAACGTAACCGTGACGGGAGACAACGTCCTGATCCAGTTCAAGGACGGGCGCATCCGCCGTTGGTACTACACGACTTCCGAAGGCACTTTCCAGATGCTGCGCTCCGGCAGTTATTACAGCAATGACCAGTACCTCGGGCCGGTGTTCAACGACTACCGTTATATCGAGAACGACCGCTACACCAGCACCAGCAGCGGCGAGTCGTCCACCTCTTCCTCCTCTTTTGAGGCATCGCTCAGCGACGACGGCACCTACGCCACCGTCACGGTCGAGGTGGGCGGCAGCAAGTGCCCCTACACGATTGAGTATAAAATCTACGCCAACGGCATCGTGGAGATGCGCCCGACGTTCAAACCCGCCGGTTCGCGCCTGCGCCGCCTTGGCTTGCAGATGAACTTCTACTCGTACTACGAGGATGTGGAGTACTACGCCCGCGGCCCCTGGGCCAACTACGTCGACCGCCGTACCGGTTCGTTCTTCGGGCGTTACACGACCACGGTTTCCGACATGTTCGAGGCTTACACCCGCCCGCAGAGCGACGCCAACCGTTGCGGCCTGCGCGAGCTGATACTGACGAATCCGGAAAACGGGCTGGGCTTCAAGGTCGAGACGGAGGGTCAGGTGGACTTCTCCCTGTCCTATTACGAAGACGCGGACTACTACAAGGGTGAATATGTCGCCTTCCATCCCTACGACCTCACGAAGTCGGGCTACATCGTGGCGCACTTCGACTACATGCAGGAGGGACTGGGCAACGCCAGCAACGGCCCGGAGCCGCTCGACGAGTACTACTGCCCCACGGACGGCCAGTACTCCTACACCCTGCGCTTCACGCCCATGTTCGGGGACGACACGGCTGTCGGGATAGACAAGCCGCTCACGCAGAACGACATACACTATGACTACATATCCGACACCGTGACCTGCAAGGGCGACTTCGCCGACGGCACGCAGGTGTCGCTCTACAACCTCGGCGGCGTGTGCCTGGCCGCCTCCGCCGCAGGCAGCACGACGGGCGAAGTCCGTTTCCCGCTCTCCGGACGGCCTCATGGCTCCTACCTCGTGGTGGTCAACAGTCCCGACGGCAAGCGCGTCCACAAGTTTGTGAAGTAAACCGCACCGGCGGTCTCATCTATCGCGAGGGCGGCATCTCCAAGAGGGAGGTGTCGCCCTCGTTCTTTGCTCCCATGTGGTGAAGTGTGAATCCCACCATCCGCCGGAGTTCGTCCATGCCCGTCCGCACCTCCCCGTCTGCGGTCGGTGACGAGTCGCCGACTTGTCGCACCGGATGCCCCGCCCGTCGCGACGGGTCGCCGACTTGTTGCGGACGGGTGGCCGACCCCGCCGACGGGGGCGCGCTTTTCCCGTGCATTCCGTCCGGGAGGTTCGTCCCGGTTCGCCCGAAAACTGTAATTTTGCAGCATCCTGACAGCCCATGCCAACCCGAGGGTTCGACTTCAAGCACTTCCACGTGGCTCATGACCGCTGCGCCATGAAGGTGGGCACCGACGGTGTCCTTCTCGGAGCGTGGGCCGATGTCGCGTCGGCGCGCCGCGTCCTCGATGTCGGCTGCGGGTCGGGACTGATAGCCCTCATGGTGGCACAGCGCAGCCGGGCGCAGGTGGTCGGGGTCGAGGTGGACGACGTGGCCGCCGCCCAGGCCGCCGAGAACGTCGCCGCGTCGCCGTGGGCAGGGCGCATCGAGGTGGTCTGTTCCGACATTGCCGCTTACGTCCCGCCGGCCTTGTTCGACCATGTTGTCTCCAATCCCCCCTTCCACGAGGAGACGACGCTCCCCCCGGCTGCCGGGCGAGCCGTGGCGCGCCACACGTCGTGCCTGTCGTTCGCGCAGTTGCTCGCCGAGGTGGAGCGGCTGCTCGCACCCGGCGGCAGGTTTCACACCATCGTCCCCGCCTCCGCCTATGCCGACCTTGTGCGCCATGCGGCGGCGCATCACCTCTTTCCCTACCGGCAGACGGATGTCGTCACGCGGCGCGGCAAACCGACCCGTCGCGTGCTGGCCAGCTTCGCCGGGGCAGTCGCGGACAGCCCGGTGCACGACGAACTGGTGCTCTGCGAAGCCGACGGAAGCCGGACGGAAGCCTATGCGCGCCTCACGGCCGACTTCTATCTGGACATCCCGCCCGGCCACCACGCGGCGGCCTCCCATCCCGACTAATCCAGCACAACATGAAAATCATCGCCATAGCCTATAATTACCCGGCGTACAATAAAACGGAAAATCCGGCGTTTGTTATACCAGAAGAGCCTGTCGTCTTTTCCAAAGCGGACTCCGCCTTGCTGAAAGACGGAAAACCTTTCTTCCTGCCCGACTTCGCCGAGCCTTGCGAGGCTCATGTGGAACTCGTCGTGCGGATTGGCCGCCTGGGGAAGTGCATCCCCGAGCGTTTTGCCTTGCGCTATTGCGACGCGGTGACGGTCGGCATCAGCTTCGTGGCGCGCCGGTTGTTCGAGCGTTGCCGGACGGCCGGTCTGCCGTGGGAGCTGAGCACCGGGTTCGACGGGGCGGCCGCCGTAGGCCGCTTCCTCCCCGCCGACGGACTGGACCTCTCCGACCTCCGTTTCCGTCTGGACGACCGCGGGGGCGAGGTGCGCCGGGGATGGAGCGGGGCGATGCGGTGGCCCGTCGGGAAGCTCATCGCCCACGTCAGCCAGTTCTACACCCTGCGCCAGGGCGACCTCCTGTTCACCGGCGCGCCGGAAGCAGCCTATCCCGTGGCGATAGGCCAGAGCCTCGAAGGATTCCTGGGAAGCGAGAGGCTGATAACGATAAGAGTAAAGTGAAAACCTTGTCATGGACTTGTTTCGTCTTTCATCATGGTGCATCCTGTGGGCGGCACTGATGCTGTTCCCGCTGCCGTCACGGGGCGGGGATTTCGTCGACCTCCCCGCCGGGGACTACCCTGTGGATAGCGTCTTGCCCTACTATACGGTGGTCATCCCGCTCGGGAGCGATGTCGTCCCGGCGGGTAGCGGCCTGCGCATCGACTACCCTGAATACGAGCCCCTGACCTCTGCCGAGGAACGCCAGCTGCGCGCATGGGGCATCACGCTCCCCGACACCCTCGAAGTGACCACGCGGGTGGGGATGGTGAAGAAGAAACGCCAACTCGAAGTGGCGCTCTCGCCGTTTGTCATGAAGGACGGGCGCGCATCGCGCCTCACGTCGTTCAAGCTGGCTGTCGAGACCACCGCGCTCCCCCTGCGCGCCACGCGGCAGACGACGGCCTCCGACCGCTGGGCGACAAGTTCTGTCCTGTCGAGCGGGAAATGGGTGAAGATACGCGTCGCCGATGAGGGCATCTACCAACTGACCACCGCGCAACTCTCCTCGATGGGCTTTTCCGACCCGTCGCGGGTGCGGCTGTACGGCTACGGCGGCCTCATCCAGCCCGAAACATTCGACTTCGACGCCGACGACTGTCCGCCCGACGACTTGGAGGAAGTGCCCCTCTACCGCCTCGACGATGCCCTGCTTTTCTTTGCCGAGGGAACGATACGCTGGACACTGGGCAGCGGCTCGGTGTGGTCGCATACCAACAACATCTACTCACTCTACTCCTATTATTTCCTGACAGAGAGCGACGACGACCCGATGGAGATGCCCGAGCTGGACAGCCTTACGCCCCTCTCCACGGTGACGGAGGAAGTCACGGCGCATGCCCTGGTCGACGACGACGCATACAGCTGGTTCCGGGGCGGTCGGCGTTTCTATTCCAGCGTCAACTTCACCTCGACCAACCCCCAGACCGTCACGCTCTCGACGCCGGGCATCGTGGAGGGCGGGGAGGCGACGGTGGAGGTCAACTTCGCGGCGGCCAGCTCGAGCAGCCGCACCTACCTCTCCGTGGAAGCCAACGGCGAGTCGCTGGGTTCCCTGTCCGCCGCCACGCTGGGCAGCTACCAGTTGGCCACTGTGGGGAGCGGTACTTTCACCACGACGGCCCTCACCGAGGAAAACCAAATCAGGCTGACCGCGACGGCGGGCAATTCCGCCCGGCTGGACTACGTGCGGGTGAGCTACCCCAGGACGCTCTCGGTGGAGTCGACCCCGTTGGTCTTCACGACGGCCTCTTCGGGCACGGCGACGTTCCGCATCGCCAACGCGACGGCCACCACCCGCCTGTGGCGCATCGGACGCGCGGGCGACCCCACGGCGGAAGTCCCGACGGAACTCTCGGGCACCAGCCTGACGGCCACGGTCGACGATGCCTCCCGCCGTTACGTCGTCTTCGACGCTTCGGCCAGCTATCCGTCGCCCACGTATGTGGGAGAGGTGGCCAACCAGAACCTGCACGCCGACAGCGGCATCGACATGGTGATTATCGTCCCGGCGAGCGGCGACCTGACCTCGGAGGCAGAGCGGCTGGCCGAGGCGCACCGTACGGTGCAGGGACTGTCGGTGAAGGTGGTCTCCGCCGACCAGATATACAACGAATTCTCCTCGGGCACGCCCGACGCGACGGCCTACCGCCGTTACCTGAAAATGCTTTACGACCGGGCCGATGAGGCTACCCTGCCGCGCTTCCTGCTCTTCTTCGGCGACTGTCTGTGGGACAACCGCATGGTCACGACGGACACGCGCAGCTTCGACCCCGACGATTATCTCCTCTCCTTTGAGAGCGACAACTCCGTCCACGAAATCAACTGCTACGTGACGGACGATTATTTCGGTATGCTCGACGACGGCGAGGGCGAGAACATCCTGAGCGAACGGATGGACATCGCCGTCGGCCGCTTCCCCTGCCACGAGGCCTCAGACGCCGCGGCGGTGGTCGACAAAACCATCCGCTACATGCAGAACGACGCTGTCGGGTCATGGAAGAACCTCCTGTGCTTCATGGCCGACGACGGCGACAGCAACCTGCACATGGAGGGAGCCAATGCCGTCATAGAGGAAATAGCAGACCTGACCCGGAACTTCGTAATCAAGCCCGTCTATTGGGATGCGTACAGCCGCGAAGTGACGACAACCGGCGTGAGCTACCCGCAGGTGGAAGAGGAACTGGCCAACCTGATGAGCAGCGGCGCACTCGTCATGAACTACACCGGGCACGGCGACCCCGACCAACTGTCCGTCGAGGAACCCCTTACCATCGAGGACTTCCAGACGGCCAGCTCGGACAACCTCCCCCTCTGGGTCATGGCCTCGTGCGAGATAACGCCTTACGACGATTTCGAGGACAACATCGGGCGTTCCGGCCTGCTTAACGCTTCCGGCGGGGGCATAGCCTTCGTGTGCGCCTCGCGCACCGTGTATTCCGATCGCAACGAAACGTTCAACGAGGCGTTTATGACGTACCTGATGACGCAGACGGACGGGGAGCGGAACACCTTCGGCGAAGCCCTCATGCAGGCCAAGAACCAACTGGTGGAGATGGCCACCGACCGGACGGTGAACCGAATCAAGTACAGTCTGACAGGCGACCCCGCCCTCGTGCTGCGCGCCCCGACGCTCGAAGCAGTGATTGACAGCATCTCGGGTATCTCCCTCGCCGACACGACGGACGACTTGCAGCTGAGCGCGGGGAGCACGGTCGTCTTCACCGGCCGTGTGCTGGACTCGGCGGGGCAGACCAACGAATCGTTTAACGGTATCGTCACGGCCTCCGTCTACGACCGCGAAGAGACCGTCACTTGCCTGAACAACGCCGGCGGGTCGGACGTTACGCCCTACACTTATACCGACCGGACAAAGATACTCTACGAAGGCAGCGACAGTGTGCGCAGCGGGCGTTTCTCGTTCACCATGCGCGTCCCGGTGGACATCAGCTACTCCACCGACTGCGGGCGGGTCGTCCTCTACGCGGTGAACGATGACCATTCGGAGGAAGCGAACGGCTCGAACGAACGCTTCTACTTCGATGGCACGTCCGACGAACTGACCGGCGACAGTCTGGGACCCGATGTCTACATCTACCTTAACCGGGTGGACTTCGTGGACGGCGGCCACGTCGGCCCGACCCCCGTCTTCTATGCCGTGATATCCGATTCGAGCGGCGTAAACACCACCGGGAACGGCGTGGGGCACGACCTGGAACTCACCATCGACGGCCCGACATCACTGAGCTACGTCCTGAACAGTTATTTCAGCTACGACCTCGGCTCGGCCACGCAGGGGACAGTCACCTACCAGCTGCCCGAATTGGAGGACGGTAATTACAGCTTGCAGTTCCGTGCGTGGGACATCCTGAACCAGCCGACGACGCGCACGCTCAGCTTTGTCGTCGAGAGCGACTTGGCCGCGCAGTTGAGCGTCTGTGCGACGAGCAACCCTGCCCGCACGTCCACCACGTTCGTCCTGACCTACGATTCGCCGGGTGCCGAGGGCACTTTCTCCGTCGAGGTTTACGACGTGTCGGGGCGGCTTCTGTGGGTCGGCTCGACGACGACGGCGATGGCCAGCGGCGGCATCTCTATTCCCTGGAACCTGGGCAGCGCGGGCGGCGGGCCGATTAACGGCGGCCTCTACCTCTACCGTGCCCGCGCCGAGGTGGACGGCTACCACACGGTGACCAAGGCGCAGAAATTGATTATCCTCAAATAAAATAAAAGGACACTCTCCGTGTTAATAAGAATATGAAGAGACAACGCAAACTCGTTTTGACTTTGGCCGGCATGGCCGCGACCGTGCCCGTTATGGCCGACAGCAAGGATGTGTTCAACCCGATAGTCACCTCTGTCGTATCCCAGAGCATCTCGCCCGACGCGCGTGCCGGCGGTCTCGGCGACGCGGGGGCTGCCACGGAGCCCGACGTGAACTCGCAGGCCTGGAACCCTGCGAAATATCCCTTCTGCATCAGCCGTGCCGGTGTGTCGGTCAACTACACGCCGTGGCTGCGCTCCATCGTCAACGACATCAACCTGGCCTACGTCGCCGGTTACTACCGCATCGGCGACTACCAGGCCGTGAGTGCCTCCCTGCGCTACTTCTCGCTGGGCGACGTGTCCACGGACGACGAGCTGATGACCATCAAGCCCTATGAGATGGCCGTCGACGTGGCCTATTCGCGCATGTTGAGCGAGCGGTTCTCCGCCGCCGTCGCCCTGCGTTACATGTACTCCGACATGAGCGGCCACTACGACGACCAGGTGACGGCGGGCTCTGCCTTCGCCGCCGACATCGCCGTCTACTACAACAACTACGTCATGATGGGAAACCGTGAGTGCCAGCTTGCCTTCGGTGTCAACATCAGCAACATCGGTAGCAAGATTAACTACGGCGACGACTACTCCTACTTCATCCCGACCAACCTCCGCATCGGCTTGAACTACACCATACCCCTCAATGAGTTCAACCGCATCTCCTTCTGCGCCGACGCGAACAAGCTCCTCGTGCCCTCGCAGCCGGTGCAGGGCGACGATGAGGACAGCGAGGACTACCAGCAACGCATACAGGAGGAGTATTACGACGTTTCCGCCATCTCGGGTATCTTCAAGAGTTTCAGCGACTCGCCGAACGGCTTCAAGGGCGAGCTCCAAGAGATTCAGTGGAGCGTCGGTGCCGAGTACACCTATGCCGACAAGTTTTCCGTCCGCGCCGGTTACCACCACGAGCACGAGAGTCAGGGCGGCCGCAAATACTTCACCTTTGGCGCGGGCTTCCGCATGAGCGTCTTCTCCATCGACGCGGGCTATGTCATGGCCACGTCGGCGAGCAACCCCCTCGACCAGACGCTGCGCTTCTCGCTGGCCTTCGACTTCGACGGCATTCAGGACTTGTTCCGCGGCCGTCGCCGTTGACGTGTTTCACCTAATCCCAAAGTAAGAGAAACGATGAACATAAGGGTAGGTTTCGGCTTCGATGTCCACCGCCTCGTCCCCGACCGCGAGCTGTGGCTCGGGGGCATCCGCATCGACCACGAGCGAGGACTGCTCGGCCACAGCGACGCCGACGTGCTCATCCATGCCGTCTGCGATGCCATGCTGGGCGCAGCGGCCATGCGCGACATAGGCTACCATTTCCCCGACACGAGCGACGAGTTCTACCAGGCCGACAGCAAGGACTTGCTCCGCCGGACGGTCGACCTGCTGGCCGGGCGCGGCTACACGGTGGGCAATGTCGATGCCACCGTCTGCGCCCAGCAGCCCAAGCTCAGTCCCCACATCGACCGTATGCGCGCCTGCCTGGCCGACATCCTTGGTGTCGACATCGACGACGTTTCCATCAAGGCCACGACGACGGAGCGGCTCGGCTTCACGGGTCGCGAGGAGGGCATCTCCGCCTATGCCGTCGTGCTGTTGCAGCGGTCGTGAACGCCGTCGCCTGTCCCGTCGCGACGGGTCGGCTGATGCGTCCGCCGGGTCGCCGGATAGGAAATCCTGTCCGGCTGTTTGTTTTTCCCCGTTGGCGGCAGGGCGGTGTGAGCCGTGCGCCGCGCTTCCCTTTTGAAGGCTTTTTGATAGCATAATTCCGGATTTTTTACTGCTGTGGCGGACGTGGCGGATTTCGCGATAATGCGTAAATTTGCCCTGCAAGCCAGTAGTAAAAAAATGAAAGCCATGGATACGATTAAGAACCGGCGGTCCATCCGCCGCTATTCCGAAAAACCGGTCGACGAAACGCTCCTCAACCGCCTCCTCCGCGAGGCCGAGCGCACGCAGACCATGGGGAACATGCAGCTTTACAGCGTCGTCGTCACGCGGTCGCCGGAGATGAAGTCGCGGCTGCTTCCCCTGCACTACGGGCAGCCCATGGTGACGGGCGCGCCCGTCGTGCTTACGTTCTGTGCCGACTTCAACCGCACCGTGCGGTGGTGCGAGCAGCGCCAGGCCGACCCGGGCTACGACAACTTCCTCTCTTTCCTCAACGCCGCCACCGACACCCTGCTCTATTGCCAGAACTTCTGCACGCTGGCGGAGGCCGAGGGGCTCGGGCTGTGCTATCTCGGGACGACGCTCTACCAGCCGCAGGGCATCATCGACGTGCTGGCCCTGCCGAAGCTGGTGGTGCCCGTGGCCACCATTACGCTCGGATGGCCGGCCGAAGAACCCGCGCAGACCGACCGCCTGCCCCTCTCGGCCATCGTACACGAGGAACACTATCACGACTACGACGCGCAGACCGTGGACAACGCCTATGGCGAGAAGGAGAGCCTGCCGGAGAACGTGGCCTTTGTCCGCGAGAACGGCAAGCAGACCCTGGCGCAGGTGTACACCGACGTGCGCTACACCCGCCGCGACAACGAGGCCCTCTCGCGCGGCCTGCTCGAAGTGTTGCGCCGTCAGGGATTCCTGAACGGCTGACGCGCCCCGGCTCCTGCCG
>CAZYHW010000066.1:0-11149 GCA_964647405.1 uncultured Prevotellamassilia sp. | reverse complement strand
ACCGAAAGCGACAAGGAGCGGCTCTTGCCGTATGTCACGTTTGAATAAGTCCGTCGCGCCCCAACCGTGCGGAAGGCCGCCCCGACCGTATCCCACACCCCGCGTCACCGATTATTCCTTATCAGCTTTCGCCCCGACTACACGCCTGTCCCGGCCAGGCAATAACGTCGATAAAAATCGTCTCATTGTTTGTTCCCAATAACGCTCACGCACATAATTTTCCATATCTTTGCATGCGTTTTGACAGAGTAGTCAAACAGATTGGTTGAGTATCTTATTTTATGGTCAGGATAGGAGTTGACATAGGTTCGACCACCATTAAGATGGTGGCCATAGACGAAACGGGTAAAATCCTCTTCTCAAAATACAGTCGGCATAACGCACAAGCCCATAACGTGCTGCTGTCATACCTGAACGAACTGCAAGCAAAGACAGGAGACGAGGATTCCTCACTGCGGATAACCGGTTCCGTGGGAATGGGCATTGCCGAAAAATGCGCCCTACCGTTCGTCCAGGAAGTCGTGGCTGCGGCAAAAGCCATCACCAAGGACTACCCCCAAGTAAAGACCATGATAGACATCGGCGGCGAGGACGCGAAAGTCGTGTTCTTCAAGGACGGAGCTGCCCGCAATCTGCGAATGAACGGGAACTGTGCCGGCGGGACAGGCGCATTCATCGACCAGATGGCCGTCCTTTTGGGCGTGAACACGGAGGAACTGAACGACCTGGCCCGACGCGCCACGCAAATACACCCCATTGCCTCCCGTTGCGGGGTCTTTTGCAAGACCGATATCCAAAACCTGATAGCCCAGAACGTGAGCCGGGAGGACATCGCAGCCTCCATCTTCCATGCCGTGGCCGTACAGACCGTCGTCACGCTGGCACATGGATGCGACATCCAGCCACCGGTGCTGTTCTGTGGCGGCCCTCTGTCGTTCATCCCCGCCCTGCGGAAAGCCTTTGTCGACTACTTGTCCCTGCGGGATGAGGACATCATCATCCCCGCCATGGGGACGCTGCTCCCCGCCTACGGTTCGGCTCTGTCGGATATCCGGGAAGCCAACGGCAGTCGTAAGATTTCGCAATTCATCGAAGAGATAAAAACAAAGGGTACGCTCTCCGCAGGAAATACGCGGGGAAACCTGTCGCCCATATTTACCAGTAAAAAGGAATACGAGGGCTGGCAGGAAAGAATATCGAAGAACAAAATCCGACGGGCAGCATTCAAGGCGGGCAGAAACGACGTGTTCCTGGGCATAGATTCAGGTTCTACCACAACCAAGATAGCCGTCATTGACGAACAAGCCCGCCTGCTTTACTCTTATTACACCATCAACCAAGGGAATCCCGTCAAAGCCGTGGCCGAAGGACTGATGCGTCTGAAAAAGGAGTGCGAAGAAAACAAGGCGGAGCTGAACATCGTGGGGAGCTGCTCCACGGGATACGGAGAAGACCTCATTAAGGCCGCGTTCCAGTTAAACACGGGCATCATCGAGACAACGGCTCATTACCTCGCGGCCAAACATTGGGACAAAGACGTGTCGTTCATCCTGGACATCGGCGGACAGGACATGAAAGCCATCTTTGTGAACCATGGAGTAATTGACCGCATCGAAATAAACGAGGCCTGTTCGTCAGGATGCGGCTCTTTCATCGAAACGTTCGCCAAGACCTTGGGATACACCTCGCACGAGTTTTCAGAGAACGCCTGCCAGTCATTGTCGCCATGCGACCTGGGCACCCGGTGCACCGTTTTCATGAACTCCAAAGTGAAACAGGCATTACGCGAAGGCTCCACCGTGGCCGACATAGCCGCCGGATTGGCCTATTCCGTCGTAAAGAATTGCCTGTACAAGGTATTGAAACTGAAAACCACCGAGGTCATGGGGCAGCACATCGTCGTGCAAGGCGGAACCATGCGCAACGATGCCATTGTGCGTGCCTTCGAACTGCTGTCCGGAGTTGAAGTCTCGCGCTGCGACACGCCTGAACTGATGGGAGCTTTCGGCTGCGCACTTTATGCCCAAACGCACGCGACCAAAGCGGCCACGTTGGACGAAATCGTCACAATGGCCAACTACCAGTCGAGCTTCCTGCATTGCAAAGGCTGCGAGAACCATTGCCTCGTCACGAGATACAAATTCGATAACGGGAAATCCTACTACTCGGGCAACAAGTGCGAGAAAGTATTCACCAATGGGGAAAAGAACGAGGCGAGGGGAATCAACATGTACGCCGAAAAGAACAGGTTGTTGTTTGAACGCACCGCCGATGTCGCCGCCCCTCTTGTCACGATAGGTATTCCCCGATGCCTGAACATGTACGAAGAATATCCGTTCTGGTTCACGCTGTTCACGGCATGTGGCATCAAAGTGCAACTATCCGCCCCTTCTCTTTATTCGGAATACGAGAGCAACGCCCGCATGGTGATGTCGGACAACATCTGCTTCCCTGCCAAGCTGGTCCACAGCCATGTGCAATATCTCATATCGCAACAGGTCGACCGCATCTTTATGCCCTTTGTGATATTTGAGCAGAACGGTTCCGAACAGAACAGCTACAACTGTCCTATCGTAACCGGATACTCGGAAGTGATAAAGGGAGTGCAGGCTGGAAGCATACCCATAGACTCACCCGCCATTAACTTCAAGGACAACAAGTTGCTGTACAAGCAATGCCGGGAATACCTGCACGACATAGGCGTTACCAACGACAGCATTATCAAACAAGCCTTTGCCGAGGCGGAAAAGAGCCAGAACGATTACGTCAACGCCATAGTCGACAAGAACGAGGCGACGTTGTTGCAAGCAAGAATAAAGAACAAACCGGTTATCCTCCTCGCCGGACGACCCTACCACTCCGACCCGCTCATCCAGCACAAGATAGCGGACATGATAGCCGGCATGGGCATCCAAGTCATCACCGATGACATCGTGCGCAAGCTCGACATGCCCATAGACGACAGCCATTTTGTCTCGCAATGGGCATACCCTAACCGGATATTGAAGGCCGCCCAATGGTGCGCCTCGCAGGCCGACAATATACCGTTCGTGGAGATGACGTCCTTCGGGTGCGGCCCGGATGCCTTTCTCGCCGACGAAGTCCGCGACCTGCTGATGCGCCACCACAAGCCACTGACACTGTTGAAGCTGGACGACATCAACAACATTGGCTCCATGAAGCTGCGAGTCCGCTCATTAGTGGAAAGCCTGAAACTGGCCAATGAAAACAGCACGGACACCCGCATAGAGACATTCATCACTACTCCGGCATACAGCGAAATACACCGGAACCGCAAAATACTTATCCCTTTCTTTACACCATTCCTGTCCCCCTTGTTGCCAGCCGTCATGAAGATGGCCGGCTATGACGTGGAGAACCTGCCGATGAGCGACACCGAATCGTCCGACTGGGGATTGAAGTACGCCAACAACGAGGTATGCTATCCTGCCACCCTGATTGTAGGCGACATCATCAAAGCCTTCAAAAGCGGACGCTACAAACCGTCGGAATGCGCCGTTGCGATAACACAGACCGGAGGGCAATGCCGTGCAAGCAACTACCTCACGCTGATAAAGAAAGCCCTGGTCGATGCCGGATACAAAGACGTTCCCGTGGTTTCACTCACCTTTGGCGAGACGTTGGGCAACGAGCAGCCGGCATTCAAGATGAACTGGTTAAAGATATTGCCGGTGGCAGTCAGGGCTATCCTATACAGCGACTGCATTGCCAAGTTCTTTTATCCCTGCATCGGGCGGGAGAAAGAAAGGGGACAAGCAGCTGCTTTGAAGGATAAGTACCTGCAAAAAGCGGAAGAACTGATACGGACGGGGCATTCCAACAAGTTGATGCACCTGCTGGCTCTTGCGGCTTCCGAGTTCGACGGCATCTGTCTCGACAAGCCTTTGCCGAAAGTGGGCATCGTAGGGGAGATATTCCTGAAATTCAATCCCTTCTCACACAAGAACATCCTTGAATGGCTGATTGAGCAGGAGATAGAAGTAGTGCCCCCCATACTCGTAGACTTCTTCATGCAGGTGTTTGTCAATCGGAAAGCAAACATAGCGGCACACATTGAGCAGAAATCGTCCGTCGACTTGGCCTATGCCTTGGGCTACGACATTTTGAAGAAAGAGATTCGGAAAGTAAACAAGATAGCGAGCCGCTTCCGTTACTTTACACCTTTCAATGATATCTTTGAAGAAGCCCGCGAAGCCAGCCAGGTTGTTTCGCTCAACGCACAGTTCGGAGAGGGCTGGCTGCTTCCTGCCGAAATCCTGTCATACAAAAGGAATGGCATCAACAACGTCATCAGCCTGCAACCCTTTGGCTGCATTGCCAACCACATCGTTTCGAAAGGACTGGAACAGCGCATCCGCCACATTTATCCCGACATCAACCTGCTGTCGCTTGATTTCGACAGCGGGGTGAGCGATGTGAACATCACCAACCGTATGCTATTGTTCATCGACAACCTAAACGACTAAGACATGCCTGCCACTCATCAAAACAGCAACATAGAAGACCGGATTTTAGAGGTTGCCAAACAAATGTTCATCGAAAACGGGTTCGAGGAGACAAGCATGAGTGACATCGCCATCAAGGTGGGCATCAACCGTCCGGCCTTGCATTATTATTTCCGTACGAAAACGAAGATGTTCCAGGCTGTACTTGGCCAAATCATACAGTCTCTTGTTCCCAGGCTTCAGGATGTCCTGCAACAACGCGACCGCCCTCTCCCGGAACGCATCGGCGACGTGGTAGACATATATTATCAATTATTCAAAGAGAATCCCTGCCTACCCCTGTTCGTCATGCGCGAGATGAAACGCGATGCCAACTGCCTGCTGAAAGCGGCGAAGTCGTACCACATGGACAATACGGCGCGAATCATCATAGACTGCCTGCAAGAGGAGCAAGAGCAGGGGAAAATCGCCCATGTGCCTATCCGTTTCATCTTCTTCACTTTCTATTCCATGCTGACGTTCCCCTTCACCATGAAAGACCTGTGCACGATTGTTTTCCTGGATGACGGGGAAACCTTCAACCAGATGCTCGATCAATGGAAGCCTTATGTCGTGAGGCAAATGAGCCTTCTCTTGGCTCCTCCTACGGCATAGGGAAAAACCGTCATACCGCAATTTTCTCCGGTGTGCGCATAATTCGCGTGCGCATCGGATAACCGTGTTCATGGCATGGCCGGGGATTGGGAATGTCTGCCGGATGTTTCAGGCCACAAGGGGAATAAGCCGGAAACGTCTTGCATCTTCTTTCCCCGGAAGCCATATCAACAGGCCGGATTCGGCGACTGTCACACACTACTAACCCTCACATTTGCAATCTTTCTCTTTCATTAAATTCGTATTCCTGTTTTTTTATCCCTATCTTTGCCGATAAGCGATTCAGAGACCGAGACATGAAAACCGCATTCGAGAAGATGAGGAGCGCAGAGCCTTACTCTTTCAACGACCCGGATGTTTACAATAGCCTTGTCCGCTGCAAGGAGTTGTGCGCCCGGCTGAACGCCTTGACGACTTCCTCACCCGGATTTCGCGAGGTATTGACCGAACTGATTCCCGGCATACCCGAGACGGCACTGATTGTCCCCCCGTTCATGTGCGACCACGGTCACGGCATCCGCTTGGGCGAACACGCGTTCGTCAACTTCGGCTGCACGTTCCTCGACGGCGGCCTCATCACCATCGGGCGGCACACGCTCGTCGGTCCCAACTGCCAGATATACACCCCGACCCATCCCTTGGATCACCTTGCCCGCCGCGAACCCGTCGAGACGGCTCTGCCCGTCGACATCGGCGACGACTGCTGGCTGGGCGGGGGTGTCATCGTGTGTCCCGGCGTACACATCGGCCCCCGTTGCATCATCGGGGCGGGCAGCGTCGTCACCCACGACATCCCCGCCGACTCGCTTGCCGCCGGCAACCCCGCCCGCGTCATCCGTCGCCTGGCATGAACGAACAGGTCGGCTATCCGTCGTGACGGGTCGCCGACCCGGACGGACGAGTCGGCGACCTGTATCCCCGAAGTGGAGGACTGCAAACTACATCGACTACGTTACACTAAACAAACCCATAACAAAATGAGAAAAACCTACCGTTTTCTGCTGACCGCGGCCTTTTCCCTGCTCGCCGCAGCGGGACTGTATGCCCAAGTCAACCCCAAGCCCTTCGTCATCCCCGAGCTGAAAACCTGGACCGGCGAGGAGGGCAACTTCGTCCCCACCGCGTCGACGCGCATCGCCTACCCCAAGGGCTCGGCTGAGCTCAAACACGTGGCCGAGGCACTGCAAGCCGACTACGCAGAGATGTTCGGCACGCGCCTCGAACTGACCGAGGGCAAAGGCGGGAAAGGCGACATCATCCTCGCCCTGCGCAAGGACAAGGCTCTCGGCAGCGAGGGCTACCGCATGAGCGTCAGCGACCGCGCCGTGCTCGATGCTCCCACCGCCACGGGTGTCTATTGGGCCACGCGCACCCTCCTGCAAATCAGCGAGCAGAGTGAGAACCACGCCCTGCCCTGCGGCAACGTGCGCGACTGGCCCGACTATGCCATGCGCGGCTTCATGATTGACTGCGGGCGCAAGTATTTCCCCATCGACTACCTGCGTGACTACGTAAAGATGATGGCCTACTACAAGATGAACACTTTCCAAGTGCATCTGAACGACAATGGCTTCAAACAGTTCTTCAACCACGACTGGAACCGCACCTATTCCGCCTTCCGCCTCGAAAGTGACTACTTCCCCGGCTTGACGGCGCGCGACGGCCACTACACGAAGCAGGAGTTCATCGACCTGCAACGCCTCGGACAGGCGCACTGCGTCGAAATCATCCCCGAAATCGACGTGCCCGCCCACTCGCTCGCCTTTGCCCACTTCCGCCCCGAAGTGGGAAGCGAGCAGTACGGCATGGACCACCTCGACCTCTTCGCACCCGCCACCTACGACCTCATCGACAGCGTGTTCGACGAATACCTCGCCGGTCCCGACCCCGTGTTCATAGGGCCGCGCGTCCACATCGGCACGGACGAATACTCCAACGCCGACAGTGCCGTGGTCGAAAAGTTCCGTGCCTTCACCGACCACTACATCCGCAAGGTCGAAAGCTACGGCAAGCAGGCCGTCGTGTGGGGCGCGCTCACGCACGCCAACGGTACGACACCCGTCAAGTCCGAGAACGTCATCATGAACTGCTGGTACAACGGCTATGCCGACCCGCAGGAGATGGCGCGTCAGGGCTACAAGCTCATCAGTATCCCCGACGGACTGGTCTACATCGTACCCATCGCGGGCTACTACTATGACTATCTCAACCTCAACGCTCTCTACGACAACTGGTCGCCCGCCGTCATCGGCAATGTCAAGTTCGACGAGGGCGACCCGGCACTCGCCGGCGGCATGTTCGCCGTGTGGAACGACCATGTGGGCAACGGTATTTCGACCAAGGACGTGCACGACCGCACCTTCCCCGCCCTGCAAACCATCGCCGCCAAGACATGGAACGGCAACGGTAACACCTCCGTCCCCTTCACCGAATTCGACCAGAAACGCCACGCCCTGAGCGAAGCCCCCGGTGTCAACCAGGCCGGGCGCATCGGCAAGGGGACGGGGCTCGCCTTCGAGCAGGCCGTCCTCACCCCCGGCACCACGCTGCCCTATGAGGAAATAGGCTACGGCTACCGCGTCGAGTTCGACCTCGACGGCACGCCGCAGCAACCCGGCACCGAACTGCTGCGCTCGCAGACGGCGGTGTTCTACCTGGCCGACCCCATCCGCGGGATGCTCGGCTTCGCACGCGACGGCTACCTCAACACGTTCTCCTATCCCGTCCCCGCAGGCCGGAAAGCCACCATCGCCGTCGAGGGCGACAACCGCGAGACACGCCTCTACATCGACGGTAAACTCGTGGAGACCCTCGACATGCAACGAATATACTTCGGCACTGAGGGCAAGGACGGGATGAACTACATCCGCACACTCGTCTTCCCCTTGCGGACAGCCGGGCAGTTCGCGGGCAGCGTGACCAACTTCAAGGTGTACAACCGCTGATACGGCCTCGTCACGGCTACGCCACAGCTACGTCCAAGCCACCCCTTAAAACCACCGAATATGAACAAGACCGTACTTTCCGCCCTTGCGCTGGCACCCGCCTGCGCCCAAGGCCTTGCCCAAACGATGGACATGCAACCTCCCCACATCGTCCTCATCTTGTGCGACGACATGGGTTACTCTGACCTCGGCTGCTACGGTGGCGAAGTGGAAACGCCTAACATCGACTCGCTTGCCGAACACGGCTGCCGCTTCACAAACTTCACGGTGGCCGGACGTAGCTGCCCGAGCCGGGCTTCACTCATGACGGGATACTATCCCCACGAGGCCGGCATGGGCTGGATGGCCAACGTCGACCAAGGACCGGATTACCCCGGATACCGCGGCCAGATATCCAGTGAGATACCGACGCTGGCCGAAGTGATGAAAGAGAACGGCTACTCGGCCTACATGGCCGGCAAGTGGCACCTGACGCTCAAAAGCTCCTACGACGGCACCTACGACATCGGGCCGAACGGCAGCCTCCCGTGCCAGAGGGGATTCGACCGTTACTACGGCTCGCTGGACGGGAACGCGGGTTACTACAATACGACCAACGTGTACGACGACCTCACCCCCGTGACGAGCTTGCCGGACGACTTTTACTACACGACGGCCATCACCGACTCCGTCGTCAGCTTCATCAACCAGCACGACGCCGACACGCCCATGTTCCTCTACGTGGCGCATCAAGCCCCGCACTTGGAGGGTGCCGCACCCGCCGAGCGTATCGAGAAGTGCAGGGCGCGTTACGAGGCGGGCTTCGACGTGTTGCGGGAAGCACGCTTCGCCAAGATGAAAGAGCTGGGCATCATCCCCGACAGCCTCGACCTCCCCACGTTCGCCAGTGATTACAGCGGCAGCTACCCGACATGGGAGAGCCTCTCCGAGACGGATAAGAACAATTGGGTCACCTATATGGCCACGTATGCCGCCATGATTGAAATAGTCGACGACGGCGTGGGCGAAATCATCCAGACCCTCCGCTCGAAAGGCATGCTCGACAACACGGTGTTCTTCTTCCTCAGCGACAACGGGGCATCGAACGAATACTACGGCACGGTCGGGCAGATAATGGCAAGCCTGAGCAACACGCCTTTCCGTAACTTCAAGTCGAAGTGCTACAACGGCGGCACGTTCTCCCCGCTCATCGTCTCTTACGGCGACCCAGGAAAAGACAAGACCAATTCCAGATGGACGGCGATGGACGGCCAGTGGACCGACCAGCGGGCTCACCTCATCGACATCCTGCCCACGTGCGTGGAGATGGCCGACGGCACTTATCCCACGACCTACAAGAACGGCGAAGCCCTGCCCGGCATCAGCCTTGTCCAGACCCTCGAGGGAGAGGAGCCCGTCGAGCGTGACCTCTACTTCGAGCACGAGACATCGATGGCCGTCATCGACGGCGACTGGAAGCTGGTGCGCAACACGAGTTCCTCCTCATGGGAACTGATTGACCTCGCCAACGACCCGTTCGAGCAGACAAACGTATCGAGCAGTTACTCGGCAGTGGTCAGTGAGCTCGAAGCCGCCTGGGACACCTGGGCCACGGAAACAAACGTCTACCCTTTGGAAACCAGGGGCTGGACAGCGCGCATCAATTACTATACCAGTCTCTACCCCAACCAGACGGGCATAGACGGATGGGAAGAGGAAACCGACTCGCTGTTCATCAGCTCCATCGGCGACAGGGTGGCCGAGCACGCCGACTTTGAGGACGGCGGCCTCTACGCCATCAAGAACGTCGGCGTGCCGGGCAGCGACGTGACCAACACGAACTACCAGGGATGGCTCTACATTGACACGAACAACTACATGCGCATCGCCGGGGACAAGGACACCGACCCCATCGGCCTCTCCGAGCGGCACGTCTTCACCATCGAGATAGTCGATGCCGCCGCGGGTACTTACCGTTTCCGGACGGCCAACGACCGCTACATGAGTGCCAGCGGCTCGGCGAGTAGCCTCGTCTCCTCCACCACGGAGCCTACAAACGCCGTGTACACGCTGACCAAGAACACACGCGACGAGGTCGTAGAACTCGACGCGTGGTACTTCGACACCGGCAGCCTGCGCATCAAGCCCAACAACAGCAACAGTTCCTACTCTGCGGACTACCTCATCTTCGACGCGGGGCAGCCCCAACTCGACTCCTGGTACATCTATCCCGTCACCTTGGAACTGGGCGAGGAAGAGGGGGAAGCCATCGAGACGGTGCAGCTACCGGACGGACAGTATGCCCTCACCGGCTGGAAGCAAAACGGCACGACCACGCCCGGCCTCATCTACTACGACCCCAGCCTCAGCGGTAGTCGTTACTACCGCATCGACACCGACGTACAGTACGCCGAGGGGGAAACACCCGGGGGCAAGTACGTCTGGATATTGGTGAACGACGAGGACGGGAACTCCTTCACGCTGCAAAACCAAGAGTACGGCGTGTACATCCCGGCCAACGCCTCCAACGGGATGAACTTCTCGGGTTCCATAACGGCCAACCTCCAACTCATGGAAAGCGGAAAGGAGGGCGACGACGGCTCGCCGGCATACTACGTCACCATGACCAACTACACGGGAAGCGGCACGTCGCCCTACTGGTACATCAATGAACCCGACGGCGACCCCAACCTGAGCTGGTACTACTCGGCGGACGTGACGAACGGAAGCTCTGCCTGCATGGTCACCTTCCATTCCCTCACCGACACAGGAGACGGGGAAAGCCCGGTCGGGATAGAAGCCATCACGGCGACCGACGGAGCGAAGAAGTTCTACGACCTGCAAGGCCGCCGCGTGCTCAATCCTACGAGAGGCACTTACATCGTCCGGACAGGCACGAAGGCCTATAAGGTCTACATCAACGAATAACGGACAAAGGGGAACGTCCCCACCATCTTTTACACGAACTCCTGCCGCGTTGGCGCGTGGCAGGAGTTCGTGTTCGTTGGGTCGGCGACTTCTTTTTCCGGGTCGCCGGATAGGCTGGACAGGTCGCCGGACAGATTGAACAAGTCGGCGACCAGCGGTCACTGCGACAGCACGCGG
>CAZYHW010000065.1:0-11246 GCA_964647405.1 uncultured Prevotellamassilia sp. | reverse complement strand
AGACTGTTGCTCGGCCTTGGGGATTAACCGGGGGAGGGAAGCCCGCCGCGCGCCGACGGTGGCCGTTGGGCGTGTGGGAGGGCGGCGTTATTCCGCCGTGATGATGTCGGCGGCGTCGATGCCTGTGCCGCTCTCGGGAGCCTGGTCGATGAGTTCCATGAACTGGTCGAGGCGCGGGGTGATGATGATTTGCGTGCGGCGGTTGCGCTGGCGGCCCTCGGCGGTGGCGTTGTCGGCCACGGGGTTATATTCGCCGCGTCCTGCCGCCGAGAGGCGCGAGGGGTCGACGCCGTAGTCGCTCTGCAAGGCCTGGACGACGGACGAGGCGCGCAGGGCCGAGAGGTCCCAGTTGTTGCGGATGTTCGTCTGCGAGATGGGCACGTTGTCGGTGTTCCCCTCGACGAGCACCTCGTAGTCCTTGTAGTCGGTGATGATTTTGGCAATCTTCGAGAGCGTCTCCCCGGCGCGCGGGTCTATCTCGTAGGAGCCCGAGCGGTAGAGCATGTTGTCGGCCAGGGAGATGTAGACCACGCCTTTGAGCACCTGCACGTCGACGTCCTGGCGTTCCTCGGCGGTGAGCGAGCGGGTGAGCTTGTTGGTGAGGGCCATGTTGAGCGAGTCGCTCTTGTCCTTGGCCTCGACGAGCTGCTGGATGAAGCGGTTCGAGGCGTTGATTTCGTCGACGAGCTTGGAGATGTTGGCGTTGCTCTGCGAGCCGGTGGCGAGGCTCTTGTCGAGCGAGGCTTGCAGGGCGGCATACTGCGCCTTGAGGTCGTCGTTGTTGCGGCGTGCCTCGTCGAGGCGTTCTTCGAGGCTGCGGCGTGTGGCGTCGCCCGCGGCTATCTTCACCTGCGCCTGCTGGTTGGCCTGCGCGAGTTCGGCGTTCTCGGCGGCGAGGCGGCTGTTTTCGGCCTGCGCGGCCTCGAGCTGTTTCTTGCTGACGCAGCCCGTGAGGGCTATCCCGGCGGCCAGGAGCGCGGCGGGGGCGATGAGTCTTTTGGCAGTCATATCGCGTTGTCTTTTGGTTGTTTCTGTCTTTTTCCGGGGCGAAAGTTAGGCATTCCCCCGCGTCCGGCCAAGCGCGCGGGGCGGAAATGGCGGCGCGCCGCGCTGTCCCCGTCCCCCTTGGGTGGTGATGGCGGGCGCGGCGGGGAACGTCTGCCTCTCCTGCGGCGGTGTGCCCCGCAAGGATGCGGGGAGGTTTCCATGCGGGTGTACTCCCGGGCTATTACATAATTAATAATGTGTCCCGGCGGGCTATGGAAAGGCCGTCCCGCGCGGCATCGCACATGGCAATGGCGCGCGGGGCGGCCGCTTGGCTGCGCCCGGGGGGCGGGGTCACTCCTCGGGGACGTAGATGATTTCGCCGTTCTCCAGCTCGTAGGCGATGCCGACCTTGCGCCCGCGCGCACCGTCGGTACCGCCCTGTTCCTTGGCGGGAGTGTAGCGGTTGATCTGCTTGCCCTCCTTGGTGATGATCTCCATGTCGTCCTGCCCGGGGTTCTTGACGATGGTGAAGTCCTTTCCGGTGAAGATCTCGGTCATGTTCATGTTCATCACCATGGCCACCATGAGGGCCACGGCGAAGACCATGGCCACGTCGAAGAGGTTGACGACGACGCTCAGCGGGTCGGTGTCCTCGTCGCGGTAGGGGCGCGCGGCCCGGCGGTCACGCCTCCTCATGGCCGCCGCCCTCCCCTTGCGGCACCGCGCCTGCGGCGAACACGCGCGCTACGTAGTCCAGGCTGTTCGCGTCCTTGGCGTACCAGCGCTGCTTGAATTGCAGAGATACCAGCCCGACGGCACTTACGACGAGCCCGACGACGGTCGTGGCGAAGACCACCTGCATGTTGTAGGCCATGCCGGAGATGTCGCCCGTGGAGAGGCCGACGAGGGCGGGGCTCATGGAGATGAGCGTCCCGATGAGGCCGAGCACGGGGCCTATCTTGGCGAGCATCCGCGAGAGGGCGAGGTCCTTCTCGGCCTCGTTGTCGAAGCGTGCCAGGAGGTACTCGGCGTAGTCGTCCGAGGCGGGGTGGGCGAGGAGGTCGCGCAGGTAGGCCACGAGGAGCGAGTTGTCCTTGGCGGGCAGCGCGGCCCTCAGTTCGCCGACGCGCCCTTGCACGACCAGCTGGTCGAAGGCGCGGTCGTTGCGCCGCTTGGCCATGTACATGTTGTAGGTGCCGCCGACGAGCAGGAGCGCGCGTGCGAAGAGCAGCAGCAGCAGGATGATGTCGGGGATGAGGAGGCTGTTGGCCACCCAGAAGAGCATTTTTGAAATCAGTTCCATATTCGCGTGTTTAGGGTTTGGTTTGTCGTTGACGTTTCTTCTCCCTGCGGCGTTGCGCGAGGGGGAACTTGGCGGCCGCCCAGGCGAAGCCTACGGCGGCCAGCGCGGCGGCCAGGGAGGCCGCCACGGCCACGGCGCGCCAGTCGACGGGCTCCGCAGCGGGGGCGTAGACGGTGCGGCCGTTCTCCGTGCTGAGCAGGCCCAGGATGCAGACGAGCAGGCTCACGAGGAAGTGCGTCTCGATGCGCAGCGCGGGTTCGGGCAGGAGCCAGGCCATGGCACGCGCCAGCAGGGGCAGCGCCACGAGCACGGCGGCCGCCATGACCCATGCTGTCAGCGCGAAAGGCACGCCCGTCAGGCTGAACACGAGCTCCGTCAGGCAGTAGAAGAGCACGGGCAGCATGAGCAGGCCGGGATACCACCATAGGGCGGCCTCCCACCAGGCGCGCCGACGGCCGGCGGCGCGGCGCAGGTAGCTGACGCAGAAGGCGAAGCTGACGGCCGACTCGACGGTGACGGCGATGGCCATGTCCTGCAAGGCCGCAGTGTCCTGCAAGTAGGCGGCGAGCTGCGTCTTCGACTGCCCGACGGCCTCCGGCAGGGCGAGCACCGTGAAGGCGGCGCACACGAGGCCGTAGGCCACGGCCTGCCACCACTTCCAGAAACTGAGCTTGACGGCGCAGTTGACGGTGACGAACAACATCAGGACGAGGACTATCTGTTCCATCTCATTCCTGTTGCTTTTGCCTGCCTTGCCGGCCCCGCCTTATGCGCAGCGCGGCGACGAGCGCGACGAAGAGGGCGAGTGCGACGGCTGCCACCCACGCGCCACGTACTTTCTGCTCCTGCGGGGCGGCCTCCCCGCCGGCTTGCGTGCTGCTCTTCTCGAGCCTCATTCCCTTGCCCTGGCCCGCGCCGAGGGCGGCCTCCTTCGACTCGGCCACCTTGCGGCGGTAGGCTGCGGCCTGCTCCTCCCCGGCGTTCGAGGCGATGAAGTCCTGCAGCTTGCCGTTGTCGCCCGCGAAGCGGCTCTGTTGCCCGAAGCGGGCCACGAGGCCGGTGTGCAAGGCGGCCACGGCGCGGAGTTGCTCGCCGCTGGCTTTCCAGTAGCCCTTGCGGGCGCTCTCCATCATGACGGCGGTCATGTCCTCGAGCGCGCCGGGGTTCTTCGCCTCGAAGTAGGCCTGCACGCCCAGCCCGTGCTTGTCACGGACGTAGGTGTCGTAGATCTCGTCCCACATCTCGGTGTCGATGGCCTCGGGCTTCATGACGCTCCAGCCGTAGGTGTTCTCCACGATTTCGGCGATGGAGGAGGCCGCGCCCGCGTCGCCTTTCATCTTCTCCTTGATGTAGGCGGGGTTGAAGAGGGTCGTGCGGCTCTCTACGCCGATGGCCTCCTTGACCTCCTGCATGCGGGCGTTGTGGCGGTTGCGGTAGTCGCTCAGGTAGGCATCGGGGTCCTTGCCGGTGACGTGGCGTACGGCGAGGTTGAGCCCGCCCATGAACTCGTAGACGTGGTCGAGGCTCAGCGCGCCCCACGTGTTGCTCTGGCGGGGCTGGACGACGGCATCGGTGCGTTTCAGGGCGGCCTCGAAGGCGTATTCGCGGAAGGCTTCCCAGTTCTTCTCGCTGCCGTAGTACGCCCCCATGTTGTGCAGGTACGTGTTGGCTATCTCATCCTCGCTCTCCCAGCGGTCGCCGCTCATGACCATGCCCTGTATGCCCGTGCCGTAGCCGCCGTTGAGGCCGCCGAAGACGCGGAATGTCGACATCTCGCGCGCGTCCTTGGGCGTGAGCCCTTTCTCGACAAGGGTGCGCTCGGCCTCGGCCACGCCCTCGGCCACCTCGTTGGGGTAGTCGTCGCCGGTGGCCGCGGCGGCCATCTCGACGGCGCGGTTGATGAGGAAGAGGCGCGAGGCGGCTATGTCACGCAGCTGGCCGCTCGTCTGGACGACGACGTCGATGCGTGGCCGCCCGAGCTCGCGGGAGGGGATGAGGCGCAGGTCGGTCACGCGGCCGAAAGAGTCGCGGATGGGCTCCACGCCCAGCATGTAGAGTACCTGTGCGATGGTCGCGCCCTCGGTCTCGATGAACTCGCCGCTCCATAGCGTGTAGCTCACCTTGCGGGGCAGGCTGTCGTTGTGCCGCCGCCGGTAGGCCTCGATGGTCTGCTCGGCCAGCTGCTTGCCTTTCTCCCAGGCGGCCTCGCTGGGCGTGGCCTCGGCGTTGATGCTGTACAGGTTGCGCCCCGTGGGCAGGGTGTTGGGGTTGGCGATGGGGTCGCCGCCGGGCGAGGGCGGGGTGTAGCCGCCGCCAAGGGCGTTGACCAGCGAGGTGAGCTCCTTGCCGGGGCTTTCCTGCAGCTCGCGGCGGTAGAGGTTCACGTTCTTGATGGTGCGCTCCACCTCCGTGACGGCCAGGGCGAAGTTGACCTCCTCCTTGGAGTAGTCCTTCCGCCGCGCCGCGCCGGGGGCGGTGCCGGGCTGTGCTTGCTTGGCGGCGGACTGGGCTTTCCCGGTGTCGGCCGTGGCGGCGGGCTTGGCCTTGCCGCCCTGTCCCATCCCGTGCGGCATGGAGGGCATCCTGCCCTCGCGCACGGCCTCGATTATGGCGGAAGCCATCGCCTCGGGTATCCTGCCCTCGCGTGCGGCCTTGCTCATGGCGGAGGCCATCGCCTCGGGTATCTTGCCCTCGCGTGCGGCCTTGTCCAGCGCGTCGGCCAGTTCGCCGGCCGCCCCGCTCCCTTTCGCCGTGCTGTCCTTGGCGGCGGGCTTGGCGGCGGCCATGTCCGTGCCCTCGGGGATGGGGCGGCGTGTGGTGCCCCCGGCCGTCATCATGGCCATCATGCCCTGCGGCGCGTTGCGCTGCCGCTCTATCTCCCGTGCCTGTGCCAGCTCGGCGGGTGTGATGCCTGCCGTGCGGCAGACGAGCTCGTCGGTGGCGAGGGCGGGGTTGGCGAGCAGCCTGTCGACCAAGGCGCGTGCCGGTTCGAGGTAGCGGCGGGTGAAGAGGGCTTTGTGCTTCAGCGTGCCCTCGTCGGCGCGGCCGCGCATCTTGTCGAGGGCGAAGAGGCTGTACGCGATGGGTTCGGTGGCCATGGCGCGCACGCTGCTCGTGATGCGCGCGGGCTCGTAGGGCACGCCGAGTGTGTAGGGCTGTCCGGTGATCTTCTCCGTGGCGAGCTCCTCGGCGAAGTTGTCGATGCGCAGGATTTCCTCCTCCGTGTAGGGCACGCCGGGCGTGCTGTCGAGCTCGAGCTCGCGGTGTATGCCGAGCTTGACGGCGGCCTCTTTGACGGCGACGGCGGCCCGGCGCAGCGCGTCGCCGTCGGCTTCGTCGCGGGCGGCGAGTTCGTTGTAGGCCTTGACCTTGGCGGCGAGGTCGGCGTAGACACCGCGCACGCCGCTCTCGAGGAACGGCGGGGTCAGGTAGGACTGCAACCCGGCGTAGGAGCGGCGCTTGGCAATGACACCCTCGCCCACGTTGGCGATGGAGTAGACGTAGAAGTGGGGCAGGGGGCCGACGAGGCGGTCGGGCCAGTCGTCGCTGCACAGGGCCACCTGCTTGCGCGGGGTGAATTCGAGGCTGCCGTGCGTGCCGAAGTGGACGAGCGCGTCGGCCCCGAAGCCGAAGCGCGCCCAGAGGTAGGAGGCCAGGTAGGAGTGAGGCGGCGCGGCATCGGTGCCGTGCTGTATCTTGAAGGCGTTGTCGCCCGCCCCGGCGGCGTTCTGGGGGATGAGCACGATGTTGCCGAAGCGCAGGCGGGGCACGCCGAGGGCGGTGTCGGAGGCTGCCATGTACGCGCCGGGGAACTCACCGAACTTCTCGACCACCTCGGCGTATTTCGCGGGGCGGATTGCCTCACTGACCCACCGCTCGTAGTCCGACTTGCCGACCAGCTCGGGCGCGCCGCGCTCCATGAATCGGGCGATGTCGCCCTCGGCGTAGGTGGCGAAGACCGTGCCGCGCTCGCTGATGAGGCGGCCCAGCTCGCCGGCCGTCGCGGGCAGGCCTCGCACGTCGTAGCCCTCGGCGGCGAGGCGCGCGAGGACGTTGTAGAGCGAGGGAACCATCTCCATGCCCGCCGCGCCGCCGTAGTAGAAGATGGCGACGCGCTTCTCTGCGTTGGGCTTGCGGGCGAGGGCGATGTAGTTGTTGACGGCCTGCGTGAAGGTCTCGAGCCGTTCGGGGATGGCGGCGAGGTAGGGCAGGCCGTCCTTGTCGTCGTAGAGGCCGAAGAGGGCGAAAGGCCGCAGTGCGCCGTCGATCTCGGGCGTGACGACGCTCTGAGAGAGGAAGCCGCCGCTCATGCCCATCTTGTCGTCCTCCCACTCGGCGACGGGTTGGTTGGTATTCAGCGGGGCGAACAGGGGGACGTTGCGCCGCTCCAGGTAGTCGACCATGCTGTCGCCCAGGCGGCCGTGGGCCAGGTAGACGACGGCGGCCAGGGGGATACTGTCGGCCATGCCGCTGCCCACGAAGGCGGCGATGTCCCTGACGGGGTAGACCACGTCGCCCGTTTCCTCAAGCTTGCGCACGAGGGCGGAGGGCTCGCCCATCTGGCCGGTCACGATGACGGCGGGCGCGCCCTCCTTGTAGAGGCCGTGGCTCCGCAGGTAGTCCTGGTAGGCGGCGAGCGTGTTGAAGCCCGCGTCCTCGCCGTCGGGGTCGTCGGGGTCGGGGTGGTAGATGAGATCGTTGCGCCTCAGGGCCACCGGCTCGGGGTCGCGCACGGCCACGAGCTTGCCGTCGATGTCCTTGCGCACGTAGTCGAGCAGGCTGCGCAGGTTGCGGCGGCCGCCGTTGGCGAGGTATTTCATGATGCTGTCGGCCTGCACGGAGTCGACCGAGACGATGTTGTTGGCCGGGTTGGTCACGGCGGAGCTGAACACGGGTGTACCGCCGTCGGCCGCTTTCTGGAGTGCCGCGCGCTGCTCCTCGGTGATGCGCAGGCCCATGCCGTTGACGAACACCATGTCGTAGCTTCCGGCGCGGTCGATTTCGTCGACGGGGAGGTCGTAGAGCTTGATGAAAGCGTTGTCGTTGGCTTTCGATAGTTCGCCAAGCGTGGTCGCCTGGTAGTGAACGAAGGCGATGCGCGTCGGCAGCACCCATGCGCGCAGCCCTGCCCAGAGGGCGGCGGCCACGGCCACGGCGGCCAGGGCCGCCAGCAGGTACTTCCTTTTCCTTGTCTTTTCCATGTTGGGTTGTGTGGATGTGTGTGGTTTCGTTGTTTCGCCCCAAGCCCCCGGGGGAGCGGTGTCCCGTCGGGGGCATGGCCGGGCGGTCGTTGGGAACGGCCGCAGCGGTGCGTGTGGGCTTGCTTGCTGTCTCTTTTTCCTCTTTTCCTTTGGTCTTGGGATGTTAGTCCTTTTCGCGGAAGAGCTGCCCTATCTTCACGAGGTCGAGGGTCATCGTGGCCACGAGGCGCGCGCCGTTGTCGGGTACTTGCAGGCCGCTCTCGGAGGCCTTGTCCTTGTGGTTGAAGAGGTTTTCCGCACCGAGGTTGAGCGATACGCCGGCGGGTAGCTTCACCCCGGCGTTGAGCGAGCACATGAGGCGCGGGCCGTAGTGCGTGGCGGTGGCGGAGGCCACCGTCCCGTCGTCGGCGGTGCTGATGTCGTAGCGGTCGAAGGCACTGCCCCACTGGCCGTTGAACGAGAAGTTGGTGCTCACCTTGCCGAACTTGCGGGCGAAGAGGACGTTGAACGTGGCCGTGTGCGGGCGGACGTAGGACGTGTTGTAGCCCGCCACGTCCTCGTAGTCGTCGGTGAAAGCGTAGGAACCCGTGAGCGTCAGGCCGAAGCGGAAGTGGTAGCGCACGATGGCCTCGACGCTCGTCGTGTAGGCCTTGTCGGCGTTCTCGTAGCGCATGTCCGACGAGCCGTCGCCGAGCGATATGTAGGTGATCTTGTTCCTGAACCGGTTGTGGGCGGCCGAGAGCGAGGCGTTCAGCCCGCCCTGCGTGTATTCCAGCGAGAGGGACACCTGGTTGCTCGTCTCGGGTTCGAGGTTTTCGTTGCCGTAGAGCATGAGCCAGCCGAGGCCGCCCATGTCGTACTCCTGGTGGAGTTCCTTGAGCGTGGGCGAGCGGAAGCCCTGGGCGTAGCCCGCGCGCACGGCCAGCGGATCCCAGGGGCGGTAGAGCAGGCTCACCTTGGGGGTGAAGTGCCAGGCGTAGTCCTCGTGCCAGTCGGCGCGCACGCCCACGACGAGGTCGAGGTTGTCCAGGGCCTGCCAGTCCTCCTGGGCGAAGATGGCGGCACTGTTGCCCTTGACCGCGCCCGAGTCGGCCATCATGTAGTGTTTCAGGTACTCGAAGTAGCCCTCTGCCCCCGCGCTGACCGTGTGCTGCCCGAAGTTGCCCGTGTAGGTCAGCCTCGGCTGGTGCGTGCGGTTGCGGTAGTCGGTGCGCGTGTTCCCCGAGAGGAAGAAGTCCTTGTCCTTCTTGTAGTTGTCGAACACGTAGGAGAGGACGAGCTGCTGCCCCTCGGCCAGGAGGTACTTGACGCGGCCGTTCAGGGCGTAGTCGCTGAAATTGTCCTGGTAGTTGTAGCCCGTGCGCCGGTCGCGCTGGTTGTGGTAGTAGCTCCCCTTGAGGTCGACGCTCATGCGTTCGCTGCACGTGTAGCCCAGCTTCTGCGTCACGTCCCACACCTCGTAGCCCCAGACCGTGGTCTGCTGCGCGTCGTCGCCCGCGTCGGCGACGGAGTAGGTGTCGCGGGCGCGGTAGGAGAGGCTCGTGTACGACGTGAGGCGGCCGCGCTTGATGCCCGCCGAGCCGGTGTACTTCTGCCCGTCGGCCCCGGCGTAGCGCGCCGCGAGGTTGGCCGTGACGGGCTGCGTGGCGCTCTTGGTGATGACGTTGATGACACCGCCCAGGGCATTCGAGCCGTAGAGGGTCGACTGCGAGCCCTTGATGACCTCGATGCGCTCGATGTCGTCCACGTTGAAGCGCGTGAAGTCGACGTTGTGGTCTGCCCCCTCGCCGCTCACGCGTTCCCCGTCGACGAGGAAGAGGACGTACTCGCCCTCCATGCCCATGTAGGTGATCTCGGGCAGCTGGCTCATGCTGTTATAGCCGATTTGCAGGCCGGGCAGCTCGTATTGCAGCAGCTGCTCGAAGCTCTGCGGGTTGAGGGCCTCGATGTCCTTCTGCGTCACCACGCGCGTCAGCACCGGCGCGTCCTTCAGCGGCTTTTCGAGGAACTGCCCCGTCACCATCACTTCGTTGAGCGGGTTCGATGCCTGCACCAGCCTGATGACCAGGGGCTGTCCCGTCCCGCCCGCCGCGGGGACGACCGTCGTGTCGGCGGGCTCGTGGCTGACGTAGCTGACGTGCAGCGTGTAGGGCTTTAGCTCCCTGACGCTGATGCTGAAGGCCCCCCGCGTGTCCGTCCCGGCGGCAAAGGTGGTCCCGGCGAGGCGCACGGCGGCTCCGGGCAGGGGCTCGCCCGCCTCGTCCGTCACGGTGCCCCGGATGACGTAGGGGTAGCGGTCGTCGGCTGCCGCCCCCGCCGCCCGGTCCGCATGGAGGGGGAGGGCGGCGAGGGGCAGGGCGAGCGCGGCGGCCATGAGTATGTCACGCCGTGTCATGGTCAGTCGGCGTTGCTGTGGAGTTCGTAGTTCCACGTGATGTAGCCCGACGAGCCCGACTCCGTGTTGCCGGCGGCGGTGAAGCGGAGCTTGGCCCACGTGCCGTCGTCGAAGCTGACCACGTAGACGTGGCCGGTCGGCTCGTAGATGGTCGGGGGCATCGAGCCGGTCTCCGTGCGGGTCACCCAGGCGCAGAGCACGGTGTTCAGCTGCGGTGCGGCGGAGTAACCCACGAGGCCCTGCATCATGAGCGACATGTCGGTGATGACTTCCAGGCTGCTCGTGCCGTAGGTCTCCTGGCTGTCGTCGGTGTAGGCCACGCCTGTCGGCAGTTCCGTCACGGCGGCCATGTCCGTCAAGCCGGTGTCGTAGGCGTGCCCGCCGTTGGTCTTGATTTCGTAGCGGTGGATGGCGATGTGCCAGTCGATGCCGAGCTCGCCCGGGTCGTAGGCCGAGCGGATGCTGTCGTTGGTGTAGATCCAGTCGGTCGCGTCGGCCTGGACTGCCGTCTCGCCCGTCGCCAGGTTGACGTAGGTCCAGCTGTCATACGCCGTGTAGTTCCCGTTGGTGATGGTGGCCGACGCGATGAGCGTGCTCGTCTCTGTGCCGTCTGTGTCCGTACCGCCCGTGCCGTCTTCTTCTGTGGGGGGAGCGCTCGCGGGCTCGTCGTCTTCGCTGCACGAGGCCGTCATGCCCAGTGCCGCCGCGCCCATGAGGGCGATGCCGAGGAGGTGGAGTTTTGTGTTCATGGGATGTAGTTTTTTTGAGATGTTTTTAAGGATATGTAAGTGTTGATGTGCCGGTGTCGCGAACCGGGTGCAAAATTACGGCACGGCCGCAGGTTGTTACAATACCCAAAGAAGTGTAAAGTTTTCTCACCACATCCAGCCGCGCCCGTCGCGATACCCACTTATGGTGACCCCCTGCCTGCCCGCTGTTGGTGGCCCCCGCGCCCGCCATGCGCCGTGCGGCTTCCCTTTCCCCGCTGCGGCGTGGCCGTGCGTGCGCTGCGTGCGTGGCCGCGCGTCCCCCTGTCCCGTGGGGGGACGGCTTCCCCGTGCGTGCCAGCGGTCTTCCGCATGGGCAGACAGCCGTCCGGGGAGGTCTGGCGGCCTGCCCGGCGCGCCGCTCCGGCGAGGCGATGGAGGCGAAAATATGAACCTGTTAACATAAATTTACCCCCCCCAATTGCAAAATTAAGGATGAATATATAATTTTGACGTGCTATATCCCCTGCATCCCTGCGCACGCGAGGCGCAGGCTATAATAAAAAAGAATATTAAGAATAACGTCTAACCAAAAACTATTCTCACATGAAGAAGAAATTTACGCATCTATTGACCGCGCTCCTGCTCGCCGT
>CAZYHW010000064.1:0-11463 GCA_964647405.1 uncultured Prevotellamassilia sp. | reverse complement strand
ACGCATCCATCCCTACCACTTCCCGTGGGCCACGTTCACGGTCAATGTGGCAGGGTGCTTCCTCATCGGTCTTTTCTACGCCCTCTCCGCGCGCCTGCACCTCCCGGCCGAAGTACGCCTGTTGCTGACCACCGGCCTGTGCGGAGGATTCACCACTTTCTCCACCTTCTGCAACGAAAACCTTGCCCTCCTGCGCCAGGGGCATACCCTCACCTTCGCGGCCTACACGGGGTTGAGCCTGGTGCTGGGTATTGCGGGCGTATGGGCAGGAAGCGTCGCCGGAGGGGGAATAAAATAGAAAGACTTCAAGCCCGAAGGAGACAAACAATAAACTGACCTCACTCATGGAACAGGATTTCTCCGACCACAAAGGGCTGATGTCTGCCGACCGCAGCGAACTGCATATCCTGACTGACCGGATTGAAGCAGTGACGGCACGTCTGGATTATTCGTTCCGTGTGGGGGTCGCGACAAGTCGCCGGACAGATGGAACAGGTCGGCTGATAGATTCAACAGGTCGCCGGACAGGACGGACAAAAAGCCGGACAAGGAAAGGAGAAACACCTGCCGCTCCGCAACACTGCCTTGCCCCGACCGCAGCCACTGCAACTCAAACTTTCCGAATAACATGGATTTCTTACAAAACTTCTTCCTCGAACTGAATGCCACGGCGACCCAAGCGCGGCTACTGGCCACGGTTGTCGGCCTCGCCGCGGCAGTCCTGGTCGCCTGGACAGGCGGATTCCTGTTCCGGTGCATCGTCTCGCCCATCATCCTGAAAATCGTCGCCCGCACCCGTGCCGTATGGGACGATTACGTGTTCAATTCACACGTGCTCGACAGCCTCAGCCGCGTCGTGCCGGGCATCGTGTTCTACATCCTCCTGCCCATTGCCTTCGTGGGAGGGACAAAGGAGGACTATCCCTATCTCCTCGAAATCTTCCTGCGCGCCACGCAGATATACGTCACCATCTCCGTGGCGCGGCTGTTTTGCGCGTTCCTGACCAACGTCGGGAAGCTCGCCAGCGAGGAGGACTACGACAACGGGCACCACTATCTCAACAGCATCACGCAGTTCCTGAAACTGGTTGTCATCTTCCTGGCCATCATCTCCGGCGTGTCGTATGCCTTCGGCCGCTCCCCCCTCAGCCTCCTCGCCGGACTGGGTGCCGCGGCCACCGTGTTCGCCTTCATATTCAAGGACACGCTGCTCGGACTGGTGTCCGGCATCCAGCTGTCGGCCAACAAGATGATTAAGCCCGGCGACTGGATAACGATGTCCAAGCACGACGTGAACGGCATCGTCGAGGAGGTGTCGCTCATCACGGTCAAGATACGCAACTTCGACAACACCATCTCCACCCTCCCCCCCTACACGCTCATCAGCGACTCGTTCCGCAACTGGAAAGGCATGGCCGACGGGGGCGGACGGCGCGTCAACCGCGCCCTCTACGTGGACATCAGCTCCATATGCCGCGCCACGCCGCAAGACATCGCGCGCTGGAAACAGGCCGGGCTGCTCGACGAGGATTTTGCCGAAGAGGACACGACCAACCTCACCGCTTTCCGCCATTACATCGAGCACTACCTGAACCGCCATCCGGATGTCAACACCAGCCGCTGGGTACTGGCACGGCAGCTCGACCCCACACCGCACGGGCTTCCCCTTGACCTTTATTTCTATTTCAGCGAAAGGGAATTCGTGCGCTACGAGCATTTGGCGGCCAGCTGCATGGAACACTTCATCGCCATGATGCCCGAATTCGGCCTGCGCCCCTTCCAGGCTCCCACGGGACACGACTTCGAACAGCTCGCGAAAGAGTCCTGAACGGAAGCAGGCCGCCCCGCCGCAGGCATCGCCGCGCGGAAAAAACGCATCGCCGGGAAAAATGCGAAAAAACGGCGACCGAAAAATTGGAAAATCCGGCGGGAAAGCGTAACTTTGCACCCGTTTCGTCCAGAAGGCTCATCGAAGCAGTCTCACGAAGAGGCTCGCCTGTCGGATTACCGTTTACTATTTCTAAACAACACATGTACGCAATCGTAGAGATTAACGGTCAGCAGTTCAAGGTCGAGGAAGGAAAGAAAATCTTCGTCCAGCACATCAAGGACGCTGAAAGCGGTCAGACCATCGAGTATGACAAAGTACTCCTGGTAGACAACAACGGAGAGATTAAGGTGGGCGTTCCCACGGTGGAGGGAGCAAAAGTCGTTTGCGAGGTATTGAATCCCCTCGTGAAGGGCGACAAGGTGCTCGTGTTCCACAAGAAGCGCCGCAAAGGCTATCGCAAGCTGAACGGACACCGCCAACAGTTCTCCCAAGTGACCATCAAACAAGTCATAGCTTAACCCTCTAAAAAAACAAACAGTAAAATGGCACACAAAAAAGGCGTAGGTAGTTCAAAGAACGGCCGCGAATCGGCCTCCAAACGGTTAGGTGTCAAACTTTTCGGGGGGCAGGCGTGCATCACTGGCAACATCATCGTTCGCCAGCGCGGCACCGTACACTATCCTGGTAAGAACGTGGGCATGGGAAGCGACCACACGCTGTTCGCCCTTGCCGACGGCATCGTCCGCTTCCACCGTGGTGGCAGCCGTAACCGCAGTTTCGTGTCGGTAGAGCCCGTCCCCGAGGCAGAAGCCTGACCACACGTACACACGGGGACAGAATCCCGTAGAATTTTCCCTTAAAGAAAGGCAGTAGGAAAGGAGTATAGCTTCTTTCCTACTGCCTTTTTGCCATGAAGACAAGTATGTCAAGCGTATGCCATAGCCGGAATGTGCAACCATTCCCCCTTACCCGCCAGACAGCCTCCTTTCCTGCACTGCTTTTCCGGCGTTTCTTCCACAAAAGTTGCAGGACTGACAAGAAAAACGTACCTTAGCAGAAAATTAACCGGTACTGCCATCATGATTAGTAGGAAGCATTCCCATATAAATCTCCGTCCTGGTTACGACCCGCTCCCAGCGAGGTGGGCAGTGTCCACCCAGCCGGCCGCGGCGGGCGGCGAATCCGGCACAGGCATCCCTGCCGGCAACCCATCCATAGCTGCATAAGAGCATCCAGAAAGCCGATGATTCAATCCTTATGCCATAACATATATTTCAGATGGCTGGGCTGGAACGCCGAGGTCACCGTCCCCTACCGCGACAAGTGCATCATCTGTGTAGCTCCGCACACCAGTAACTGGGACTTCCTCATCGCCGAGCTCTACTACGCCGCCATGGGTCGCCGCGCCACGTACCTGATGAAACGGGAGTGGTTCTTCTGGCCGCTGGGACGGTTCTGGAAATGGCTGGGCGGCATCCCCGTCGACCGGAAACGAAACCACAGCCTGACCGACCAGCTGGCGCAACAAGCCCTCGCCGCCCAGCACTTCGAGCTCGCCGTGACGCCGGAAGCCACCCGCTCGCGCAACCCAAAGTGGAGGACGGGCTTCTACTTCATCGCCCTGAAAGCCAAACTGCCCATACAGCTCTATGCCATCGACTACAAGAAGAAATGTATCAGTTGCACGCTCGAGCTGTCCCCCTCGGGCGACGTCGGGCAAGACATGGCGGTAATCAACGAATATTACAGCCACTTCACGGGAAAGCATCCCGAACGCTTCGCAACCTGCGACCTATGCCCATGAAACGACAGCTATTATTGATATTCCTCCTCATGGCGATGCCCGTCGCCGTCGGCTTTGCCCAGAAAAGCAAGAACGCAAAGGTGGAAAATGCCCTCCGGACGTTTTTCACGAACTACCATGTCGACGGTTACCAGCCCACCGACCCCATGGGGATGAACAGCTATCAGCTCAACGCCAACGCGAAGACACTCACCGTAGTGGTCAACGACGCGTTCGCCTCACAGCCATTCACGGAGCAATCGGTCAAGAAAATTTATGCCGGGATGCAGGCCGCACTTCCCAACGCCTGGAAAAAATTCACCCTCCGCATAAAGGACAAGAGGGGAAAGGACATCCGGCAACTCATTCCTAACTACCTGCGGGACGGGGCGGCCGACAAGAGCCAACTGTGGGGGAAGATAAAATACGAGGGAACGCCCTGGGTCACCAACCTGTCGCGCCCGTTCGTCCCCGACCGCGGGTTGGAAGGCCGGCACCTGTCCCTCTGGGCCAGTCATGGCCGTTACTACAACGGGACGCTGTGGAAGTGGCAACGCCCCTACCTCTTCTGTACGACAGAAGACCTTTTCACGCAAACCATCGTCGTTCCCTACCTCATCCCCATGCTCGAACGGGCGGGTGCCGTCGTCTTCACGCCACGCGAAAGGGACTGGCAGACGCACGAGGTGGTGATTGACAACGACATCGACACCGACGCGGGGCAATACGTGGAGACACAGGATGCCGACCACACCTGGACCACGTGCGGGACGGCGGGATTCGCACCGGTGAAAGCCCTTTGGAACGACGGGGAGAACCCTTTCAGGCAAGGAACCGTCCGACAGGTTGAGGCCACTTCCCGGCAGTCACACCTGGCCACCGCCTCATGGCTGCCGAACATCCCACAAGAGGGACGATACGCCGTCTACGTTTCCTACGCCACCCTGCCGAACAGCATCCCCGATGCCCACTACGTCGTCCGCCACCGCGGCGGCGAGACCCACTTCCGCGTCAACCAGCGCATGGGCGGCGGGACGTGGGTCTACCTCGGCACGTTCGACTTCGACACAAGCGACCGGAACGGCGTCGTCCTCACCAACGAGAGCAGCCAGCGCGGCGTCGTGACGGCAGACGGCGTGCGCTTCGGCGGCGGCATGGGGAACATCCTGCGGGGTGGCGAGACGAGCGGCCTGCCCCGCTACCTCGAAGGTGCCCGCTATGCTGCCCAATGGAGCGGGATGGATGCCAGTATCTACGACAACCGGGATACAAACTTCGACTACCCCGACGACATCAACACCCGCTCGCTGATGACCAACTACCTGGCGGGCGGAAGTCCCTACCTGCCGGGGCGTGACGGCTTGAACGTGCCCATCGAGCTCTCCCTGGCTGTCCATACCGACGCGGGTATCCGCAAAGACGACGGCATTTATGGCTCGCTGGCCATCTGCACGACTTCGGGCAACGACGACCGGGCTTATTTCTACTCCAATATCTCACGCGAAACCTCATTCAGCTTTGCCGACATGCTGCTCGCCACGGTATGCAAGGATCTCGGCACTGCGCTCGGACAGACGTGGACACGGCGCGAACTGTGGGACCGCAATTACAGCGAGACGCGCAACCCCGAGATTCCGGCAGCCATCATCGAAACCCTTTCCCACCAGAACTTCACCGACATGGTATATGGCCACGACCCGAACTTCAAGTTCCTCTTGGCTCGTTCCATATACAAGGCCGTCCTCCGCTATGTCCACTACATGCACGGCAGCGACGACTACGTCGTCCAGCCCCTGCCTGTCAAGGAGTTCGCCGCTACGTTCTCCGATGACGAAACCCATGCCCACCTGTCGTGGTCGCCTACGCCCGACCCCACCGAACCGGATGCCAAGCCGACGGGCTATATCGTCTACACGCGAGCCGGGAACGGCGCGTTCGACAACGGCATCTACGTCAAGGGAACTTCCGCAGACATTCCTATCCAGGAGGGCGTGCAATACAGCTTCCGGGTGGCCGCCGTCAACCGCGGGGGCGAGAGTTTCCCCTCCGAGACGCTCACCGTCTGCAAGATGCCGGGCAACCTGCGCACCGTGCTTATCGTCAACGGCTTCCAGCGCGTCAGCTCGCCGACCGTAATCAACACACCGACGGAGAAGGGCTTCGACCTGGACGACGACATCGGCGTGGCCTATGGCTGCACGACCGGCTTCTCCGGTGCACAGACCGACTTCGACCCCGCCCACGCCGGACGGGAGGGCTCTGGCAGCCTGGGCTATTCCGGGCAGGAGTTGGAGGGATGCCTCATCGCCGGGAACACGTTCGACTATCCCTACGTCCACGGGCAGTCCATCTACGAGACCCGCCGCTACTCCTTCGTCTCGTGCAGCCGCGATGCTGTCTACAAGGGCACGGTCGACCTCAACGACTACCCCCTCGTCGACCTCATCCTCGGGGCGGAGAAGGCCACGGACTACGGCATCGTGCGCTACAAGACGCTCGATGCCCGCCTGCGCGGCTTGCTCACCCGTTTCTTTGAGCATGGAGGTCGCCTGTTCGTCAGCGGGGCTTACGTCGGTTCCGACATGCAGTCCGAATCGGAACGGGAGTTCACCCGCGAGATGCTCAAGTATCAATACACCGGGACAGCCCGTGACGACAGCTCCGGCATCGTACAGGGACTCAACCTCACCATACCCATCTACCGCACGCCCGGGGCGGAGCATTATGCCGTCCAGGCTCCCGACTGCATCAGTCCCGTCGGCGAGGCGTTCTGCGCCTTTATCTATGGCAATGGCCGGTCGGCGGGGATTGCCTACCGGGGAAGCGACTACCGCGTGCTGGCCATGGGTTTCCCCTTTGAGTGCATCCGTGAGGCCAGCCTCCGCCACAAGGCGATGGATGCCATCCTGCGTTTCCTGCTCGAAGAATAACCTTAAAACTCACTATCCATGTACCGAATCCAGCTTAATCCCAGCGGCACACGCCACTTGGACATCGACGAGAAACACCTGCACACCATCGAGCGTTTCAATCTCTTCCGCGACCTCATAGACAGCAACGGCTACGTCGACGAGGCTGTCCTCGAAAAACTTCGTCAGACCGTGCGCGGACTCATCCTCGCCCAGTGCCCGGGCTGCGACGAGTTGTTCGACCTCTGCGTCGACGTGCTCTATCACGACCGGATGAAGAGTTACGGCCTCCACCGCCTCATTCTCCTTTACGTCGACTGGAAGGACCAGCAAAGCCAGGACAATTGAAAACTTACCAGCTCACGGACTGGCTGCCTACCACCCGTAAGGAACTCGACCTGCGGGGATGGGACAGTGTCGATGTCATCTTGTTCAGTGGCGACGCCTATGTCGACCACCCCTCGTTCGGGGCGGCCGTCATCGGGCGCGTGCTCGAAGCCGACGGCTGGCGCGTGGCCGTCGTGCCGCAACCCGACTGGCACGGCGACTACCGCGACTTCAAGAAACTGGGTCGCCCGCGCCTCTTCTTCGGCATTGCGCCGGGCTGCATGGACTCCATGGTCAACAAATACACGGCCAACAAACGCCTGCGCGCCGAGGATGCTTACAGTCCCGACGGCCGCCACGACCTTCGCCCCGAGTATCCCACCGTCGTCTACACCCGCATCCTCAAATCGCTCTTCCCTGACGTGCCGGTCGTCCTTGGCGGTATCGAGGCGTCGCTCCGCCGCCTCACCCACTACGACTACTGGCAGGACTGCCTGCGCCCGTCCATCCTGCACGACAGCGGGGCCGATGCCCTCATCTACGGCATGGGCGAACTCCCCGTCACGACGCTCTGCCGCCTGCTCGACGACAAACTGCTCCACGGACGGGCGGAGGCCGTCGTCACGACGGACGACTTCCACGCCCTGCTGAAAAAATACCCCGTCCGCCAGACGGCCACGCTCGTCGACCCGGCGGACATACCCGGCGGCCTGCGTCCCGAGGATGTCGTGCTCCATTCCCACGAGGAGGCACTGCGCGACCCGAAGAAGCACGCCGCCAACTTCCGCCACATCGAAGAGGAGAGCAACCGCCTCACCCCGCAGCGCATCGTGCAAGCCGTCGGCAGCCGCTACGTGGTGGTCAACCCGCCCTTCCCGCCGATGACCACCGCACAGATTGACCATTCCTTCGACTTGCCCTACACGCGCCTGCCCCACCCCAAGTATCGCGGCAAACGTATCCCCGCGTTCGAGATGATCCGCTTCTCGGTCAACCTCCACCGGGGCTGCTTCGGCGGGTGCGCCTTCTGCACCATCTCCGCCCACCAGGGGAAATTCATCATGAGCCGCAGCAAGGAGAGCATCCTGCGCGAGGTCAAGGCCATCACCGAAATGCCTGATTTCAAGGGCTATCTCTCCGACCTCGGCGGCCCCTCGGCCAACATGTACCGCATGGCGGGACGCGACCACGACCGCTGCCGCCGCTGCCGTCGCCCGTCGTGCATCCACCCCGCCGTCTGCCCCAACCTCTCGACCGACCACCGTCCCCTGCTCGACATCTACCGCGCCGTCGATGCCCTGCCCGGCATCAAGAAGAGCTTCATCGGCAGCGGCGTACGCTACGACCTGCTGCTCCATACGTCGGGCGACGAGGCCGAAAACCGTGCCGCACGGGATTATGCCCGCGAACTCATCACGCGCCATGTATCAGGCCGCCTGAAAGTGGCACCGGAACACACGTCCGACCGCGTGCTGCGCCTCATGCGCAAGCCGTCGTTTGCCCTCTTCCGCGACTTCAAGCGAATCTTCGACCAGGTCTGCCGCGAGGCGGGGCTGCACCAGCAGCTCATCCCCTACTTCATCAGTTCGCACCCCGGCTGCACGGAGGAGGACATGGCCGAACTGGCCGTGCTCACACGCGAGCTCGACTTCCGCCTCGAACAGGTACAGGACTTCACCCCGACACCCATGACCGTCAGCACGGAGATGTGGTACTCCGGCTACCACCCCTACACGCTCGAACCCGTCGGCTGCGCCCGCACGCCCGACGAGAAGCTCCGCCAGCGTATGTTTTTCTTCTGGTACAAACCCGAGGAGCAAGCCCGCATCGTCGCCGAGCTGCGCCGCATCGGCCGGCCGGACCTCATCGACCGCCTCTACGGACGCGGGGGTAAGGGCACGCCGCCTCCACGCGGTGCGAACGCACGAAGCCAACGGCCACCTGTCCGCACCAAGCCCGGCAAGGGTGGCTCACATGGCAAGAAGAGGAAGTGACACCGGCGAATCCCCATTCCTTCTCGTAGCATCCGGCCACCACGAACGGCACTGCGCGGGGACAGACAACCGCCCTTATTGATTGTGTTCCAAGGGTAACGTGTCTCTTCCGCCCCACTCGTCTTTTTACATAAGCCCCGTAGATTTTCTTCCCGGCGACGCGGAATTTCTATCAGCCGACCCGTTGCAACAAGTCGGCTTTCCGTCGCAACAAGTCGGCGACCCGTGAAAAGCGGAACGGCATCCGCAGCGGGAGGAAGAAAGGTTGTTTGCGGAAAAGTTGCTACCTTTACGGTCATCTGCCGCCCCGCCGCACGCAGACGGGTCGGCAGCACCCAACGCCGCACGACATGAAAATCGTTGAATGCTTCCAGCAAGGCAAGGCCGGCTGTCCCGAAAAGTGTGAGGACGGCTACGTCGTCACTCCCGACTACGCCGCCGTGGTCGACGGCAGTACGTCGAAACTGCCGCCCGGCCAGCAAGCCCTGCGCCCGAAGTCGACCGGCCGACAGGCCATGGAGACCACCCTCGAAGCCATCCGCGCCCTCCCGCCACGCGCCACGCAGGAAGAGGCCGTGCAGCGGCTGACCGAAGCCCTGCGCCGCACGATGCCGCCCGAGGCAGCCGGGCGCGCCGAATGCCGCCCCACGTGCAGTGCCGTCTTGTTCAGCCGCCACCGGGGCGAGGTGTGGTTCATCGGCGACTGCCAGTGCCGCTACGGCGGGCGCACGTATGCCTTTCCCAAGGCGGTCGACGACATCCTCGCGGGCATTCGCTCCGATGTCATCGCCTACCTGCTCCGTCGCGGGCGTAGCGTGGCCGACCTGCTCCGCCACGACGAGGGGCGCGAGGCCATCATGGACGCACTGCGGCAGCAGACCTATTTCCAGAACGACCCCAACCCTTACAATCCCTACCGTTACACCGTCCTCGACGGCTTCCCCGTCCTGCCCGGCAGCGTCCCCACGCTGCGCATTGGCCGCACGGGTCGCCTCGTCCTGGCTTCCGACGGCTATCCGGAGCTTTGCGACACGCTCGCCGCCACCGAGCAGCGACTGGCCGACCTGCTGCGCGACGACCCGCTCTGCTACCGTCTCCACCCCTCTACCAAGGGATTGCGCGAGGGCAACTGCTCTTTCGACGACCGTACTTTCCTTTCCATCGAACTATGAAACTGACTCTTCTGCAAACCGACATCGTTTGGAACGACGCGGAGGCCAACATCGCCGCCGCCGAACGCCTCATGGCCGACGCACCCGCCGCCGACCTTTACATACTGCCCGAGATGTGGGCCACGGGATTCGTCGCCACGCCCACGCCGTCCGTCGCCGAGGCTTCGCGGCAGGCACTGGCGTGGATGCGACAGGAGGCCGCGAGCCGCCGGTGCGCCGTGGCGGGCAGCCTGGCGGTCGAGACCGACGGGCAATTCCGCAACCGCCTCTTCTTTGTCACGCCCGACGGCATCCGCCACTATGACAAGCGTCACCTGTTCACCTACGGCGGCGAGACGACCCACTACGCCCCCGGCGCAGAGCGTGTCGTCGTCGAGTGGGCGGGACTGCGCATCCTGCTCCAAGTTTGCTACGACCTGCGCTTCCCTGTCTTCGCCCGCAACCGTGGTGACTACGACCTCATCCTCTACGTGGCCAACTGGCCCGAGAGCCGGCAGGCCGTCTGGGACACCCTCACGCGGGCGCGCGCCATCGAGAACCAGTGCTTTGTGGCGGCGGTCAACCGCGTGGGGAGCGACCCCGCCTGCGCCTACGCGGGAGGCTCCGTCTGCTTCGATGCCTACGGGCACACGCTTGTCCAGGCCGCGCCGGGCAGTGGGGAGGCCGCATTGACCGTCGAGCCCGACCTCGACCGCCTGCGCCACTTCCGCACCAAGTTCCCCGTGCTGGCCGATGCCGACGACTTCACGCTCAACGCCTGAGGCATGACGCTGCTGGCCGGTCTCGCCTCCTTCTTCCTGCCCCGCACCTGTGCCGTCTGCGGCAGCCGCCTCATGCCGTCCGAGGAGGGTGTCCTCTGCGCGGCGTGCCTGCTTTCGTTCCCGTTCATCCGCCCGCCCTACGTGCCCGGCGGAAAGCTCGAACGCAGTTTCTGGGGTCGCCTGCCCGTCGTGCGTGCGGCGGCCTTGTTCCACTATCAGGCGGGGGCGGCCACCACGCGCGTCATCCTGCGCATAAAATACGGCCACCGCCCCGGGCTGGGGCGGCACTTCGGCCTCATCCTCGGCCGACAGCTGGCCGCGACCGACTTCTTCGACGGCGTGGATGCCATTGTCCCCGTCCCGCTCTCGCGTGCCCGCCGCAGGCAACGCGGGTATAACCAAAGCACGTACATCGCGCGCGGCCTGTCGCAAGCCAGCGGCCTCCCCGTCGAGGAGAACGTCGTCCGCCGGGTCGTGGACAACCAGTCGCAGACACAGGTGGGGGCACACCGGCGCGCCGACAACGTGGAGGGCATCTTCCGTGTCGACCATCCCGAACGCATCGCCGGACGGCATCTCCTGCTCGTCGACGACGTGCTCACCACGGGCTCCACGCTCGTTTCGTGTGGCCGCGAGCTGGCCCGCGCCCCCGGCCTGCGCCTCAGCATCGCCGTGCTCGGATGCAC
>CAZYHW010000063.1:0-11572 GCA_964647405.1 uncultured Prevotellamassilia sp. | reverse complement strand
AGGAGTTTCTGCGCCTCGACGGCGAACTCCATCGGCAATTTGTTCAGCACGTCCTTGGCGTAACCGTTGACGATGAGGTCGATGGCCGTCTCGGTGGGGATGCCGCGCTGGTTGCAATAGAAAAGCTGGTCTTCGGAAATCTTGGAAGTCGTCGCTTCGTGCTCGACAATGCCCTTGTCGCCAATGACGTCGATATACGGGAACGTGTGTGCCCCGCAGGTGGAGCTGAGCAGCAGGGAGTCGCACGAGGAGTAGTTGCGCGCCCCGTCGGCGTGCGGCCCCACTTTGACAAGTCCCCGGTAGGAGTTTTGGCTATGCCCGGCCGAGATGCCTTTCGAGATGATGGTGGAACTCGTGTTCTTCCCGAGGTGGACCATCTTTGTCCCCGTGTCGGCTTGCTGGTAGTTGTTGGTGACGGCCACGCTGTAAAATTCGGCTTGCGAGTTGTCGCCCATGAGGATGCACGAGGGGTATTTCCATGTGATGGCCGACCCGGTTTCCACTTGTGTCCAGGAGAGTTTGCTGTTTCTCCCGCGCAGTTGCCCGCGCTTGGTGACGAGGTTGTAGACCCCGCCCCGGCCTTGTGCATCGCCGGGATACCAGTTCTGCACGGTGGAATATTTCACCTCGGCATCGTTCTTGACGACGATTTCCACGATGGCCGCATGCAGCTGGTTCTCGTCGCGCATGGGAGCCGTGCATCCTTCCAGATAGGAAACGTATCCCCCGTCGTCACAGACGATAAGCGTGCGCTCGAACTGCCCCGTGCCCCGTGCGTTGATGCGGAAATAGGTGGACAGTTCCATCGGGCAGCGCACGCCCTTGGGGATGTAGACAAACGACCCGTCGGAGAACACGGCGCTGTTGAGGGCGGCGAAGAAGTTGTCGCGATAGGGGACGACGGAGCCGAGGTATTTCCTGACCAGTTCGGGGTTCTCGCGGACAGCTTCGCTGATGGGGCAGAACACGATGCCTTTCTCGGCGAGCTTCTCCTTGAACGTGGTTTTCACGGAAACGGAGTCCATGACGGCATCGACGGCTACGCCCGCCAAGGCCATGCGTTCGCTGAGCGGGATGCCCAGCTTGTCGAACGTTTTCATCAGCTCGGGGTCGATTTCCTTCGGGGCATCTCCCTTTTTCGGCCGGGTCGGGTCGGCGTAGTAGGAGATGGCCTGATAGTCAATCGGCGGCAGGTCGACGTGTGCCCACGAGGGTTGTTCGAGCGTCTGCCAGTACCTGAAAGCCTTTAAGCGGAAGTCGAGCAGCCACTCGGGTTCCTCTTTCTTCGCGGAGATGAGGCGTATGATGTCCTCGTTGAGGCCGACATCTATGATGTCCGTGGGAACATCCGTGGTGAACCCGTATTCATAGCTCTTCTCCGCGACTTCGCGCACGAACTTGTTCCTGTCATTCCCGAGCTCTTCCATGTCTCTTGCTTTCACGGGGTAGGGGTAATGCTGTCCGTGCTCATGCCGTTGGCCGCCGTGTCCGAGTGTGCGGAGCGGTCGAAGCGTACCCATATCGTGTCGTCCTCCTCCAACTCCTGGTAGGCGTTGACCGCTTGTTGCATTCCGGTGAACATGACGGACAAGGCATTGCGTACAGGCACGTAAAGTGAAGACTTGGCTGCCCGTTCCTGGTCGACGATTCCGAGCACGCTCATCACGTTGAACACACAGCTCATGAGGATAAGGTATTTGGCAAAGCTGACCACGGCACCGAGGATGCTGTTGGGGATTCCGAGCTGCATCCCGCGCAGGGCGGCTGTCAGGCTGTTGGCCACGAAGCCCAGAACGATAGGCGTGATGATCCAAAGGATGACGAATGCCACCACGTTGGTAATGTAGTTCGCCGTGCCGTCCATCCCGAGGTATTGCCCAAGGAAGGAATAGAAAAGCGAGGCGACAACGAGACCGACGAGGAAACCGATTGTGGAAACGATTTCTTTGAGCAGGCCGTTCTGCCAGCCTTTGAACAAGGCCCAGAGAGCCAGTATCACGATGGCTATGTCTATAAACATGGTGTCAACTTATGTGAGTCCCGGCGCGGTGACGGTGAGCCTTCGCGCCGGGATACTGAATCATAACTTCTGCTTGACTTCTATTTCCTGGAACGTTTCGATGATGTCGCCCTCCTTGATGTCGTTGCATCCGACGAGGCTTATACCGCATTCGAAGTTCGTCCCGACTTCCTTCACGTCGTCCTTGAAACGTTTGAGGTCGTTGATTTCTCCCGTGAAGAGCACAATGCCGTCGCGGATGAGGCGAGCCTTGTCGCTGCGCGACACCTTGCCGTCGGCCACGTAGGCTCCGGCCACGTATCCCACCTTGGAGATGTGGTAGACCTGGCGCACTTCGAGCGTGGCGGTCGTTTCCTCTTTGAGCACGGGCTCGAGCATTCCTTCCATGGCCTGCTTCACCTCCTCAATGGCATCGTAAATGACGGAGTAAAGGCGAATTTCGACACCTTGGTTGTCTGCTTGCTTGCGCGCGCTTTGGCTCGGGCGTACCTGGAAGCCCACGATGACGGCTTGGGAGGCCGCTGCGAGGGTGACATCGTTTTCCGATATTTGCCCTACGCCCTTGTGGATGACATTGACAGCGATTGTTTCTGTCGAGAGCTTGATGAGTGAGTCGCTCAGGGCTTCCACAGAACCGTCCACGTCGCCCTTGACGATGATGTTCAGTTCCTTGAAAGAGCCGAGCTTGATTCTCCGGCCCACCTCGTCGAGCGTCAGAATCTTGTGGGTGCGCAGGTTCTGTTCCCGTTGCAGTTGTTCGCGCTTGTTGGCTATCTCGCGTGCCTCATGCTCGGTTTCCATGATGTGGAAGGTGTCTCCGGCCTGCGGGGCACCGTTGAAACCGAGCAGGGTAGCCGCCATCGAGGGGCCGACGTCGTTGACGCGTTGGTTACGCTCGTTGAAGAGAGCCTTTACGCGCCCGTAGTTCGTACCGGCCAGCACGATGTCTCCTTGGTGCAGGGTACCGTTGCTGACGAGTACAGTGGCCACGTAGCCGCGTCCCTTGTCCAAGGAAGACTCGATGACCGTTCCCGTGGCTTTCCTGTTTGGATTTGCTTTGAGTTCGAGCATATCGGCTTCGAGCAAGACCTTGTCGAGCAGATCCTCCACGCCGATACCTTTCTTGGCCGATATGTCCTGGCTTTGATATTTACCGCCCCATTCTTCGACGAGGTAGTTCATGTTGGCCAGTCCCTCCTTTATCTTGTCCGGGTTTGCGCCGGGCTTGTCAATCTTGTTGATGGCGAAGACGATAGGCACGTTGGCAGCCACTGCGTGGTTGATGGCCTCCTTCGTCTGTGGCATGATGTCGTCGTCGGCAGCGATGATGATGATGGCGATGTCCGTAACCTGTGCTCCGCGTGCACGCATGGCCGTAAAGGCCTCGTGTCCGGGTGTGTCAAGGAAGGTGATGCGTCGGCCATTCTCGAGCGTGACGTTGTATGCACCGATGTGCTGCGTGATGCCGCCCGCCTCGCCGGCGATGACATTGGTCTTGCGTATGTAGTCCAGGAGCGAAGTCTTTCCGTGGTCGACGTGTCCCATCACGGTCACGATGGGAGCTCTCGGTTCGAGGTCTTCTTCGTTGTCCTCCTCTTCCGCTACGGCTTCCGACACTTCTGCACTGATGAACTCGGTCTTGAATCCGAATTCGTCCGCTACGACATCGATGGTTTCCGCGTCAAGTCGCTGGTTGATGCTTACCATGATACCGATGCTCATGCACGTGCCGATGACTTTCGTCACCGGGACATCCATCATGGTCGCCAACTCGTTGGCGGTGACGAACTCGGTAATCTTCAACACCTTGCTCTGGGATTGTGCTTCCAAGAGCTGTTCTTCGTGTTGCGACTTGGCTTGTTCGCGTTTCTCCTTACGGTATTTCGCGCTCTTTGACGTTTTTGTTTTGCTGGTCAGCCGGGCCAGGGTTTCTTTTACTTGTTTGGCCACATCTTCGTCGGAAATCTCAGGCCGCAGGCTTTGCATCTTGCGGTTGCGGTCCTTGTTCTGGCGTTTCCCGGCGGCGTGGCTTTGGGCGTTGTTCCCTTGCGGGTTGTTGCGACGTGCTGTGTTGTTGTTACGGTCGCTCCCCTGTGCGGTACTGAGGTCTACTTTTTCTTTGTTGCTGATTCGGGCACGTTTCTTCTTGACCCCAGTGGCAGAGGCCGTACCGCCCTGTTGCTTGTTCTTGTCCTCGCGCTCTTTGTGGCGTTCGTCCTTACTCTTCTTTTTCGGCCGTGTGTTCGCATTGATGGCGTTCAGGTCTATTGTTCCCAATACCTTAGGACCGGTTAGAGTAGGACTCGAATTGAGCTTGAATACGCCGTTGTCCTCCTTGCCCTCCGGTGTTTCCTTGGTTTCGCCAGTGGTTTGGGGGATGGCTGCTTCCTTTTCTTCTTTCGCGGCGGCCTGTACAGGTTCGGCTGGCGACGGTTGTGGTGCCTCTGGTTGCTTTTCCGGTTCGGGTTGTACGGCCTGCGCGTCAGGTTTGTGGCCTGCCGAAAGGTCGATATGCCCTTTCGTCACAATCTTTGGGGTGAGCTCTTCCGGAATGCGCGTCTTGATTTCTTGCGGGGTGGTACGCGTTTCTCCTTTTGCCTTGGGAGCCGGGCGTTTTGCCTTGTTCCTGCTTCGCAACAGTTTTTCCGCTTCGTTGCGGAGGTCTTTGTCCGCCCCGAATTCCTTTTTCAGCAGTTCGTATTGCTCTTCGTTGATTACGGCGTTTGGAGAGGCTTCTACCGTGATGCCTTTCTTGCCCATGAACTCAACGATGGTTTGCAATCCGACGTTACATTCCTTAATAACGTTGCTTAGTCGTATTCTTCCCATATGCTTACTCGTCCTCAAATTCTGCTTTCAAAATACGTAGCACCTCGTCGACCGTGTCTTCTTCGAGGTCGGCCTTTTCAATCAACATCTCGCGCGGGGCGTTGAGTACGGACTTGGCCGTGTCCAGTCCGATAGCCTTGATGGCATCGATGACCCACTGGTCGATTTCGTCGGCGAACTCGTCGAGGTAGATGTCCTCTGTCTCTTCGCTGCCGTTGACTTCGCGGAACACGTCGATGGTATATTCCGTCAGCATCGACGCCAGCTTGATGTTCAGGCCGCCCTTACCGATGGCGAGCGACACTTCTTCCGGTTGCAGGTAGACCTCGGCCGAGCGGTTCTCCTCGTCGAGTTTGATGCTCGATATGCGCGCCGGGCTGAGTGCGCGTTGTATGAACAGGGAAATATTGCTCGTGTAGTTCACCACGTCGATGTTCTCGTTGCGCAACTCCCTCACGATGCCGTGGATGCGGCTTCCCTTGACGCCGACGCAGGCTCCGACGGGGTCGATGCGCTCGTCGTAGCTCTCGACGGCTATCTTCGCCCGCTCGCCGGGTATGCGGGCAATGCGGCGTATGGTGATGAGGCCGTCGGCAATCTCCGGGACTTCGGCCTCGAGCAGTCGTTGCATGAACTGGGGCGACGTGCGGCTGAGATAAATCTTGGGATTGCCGTTCGCGTTGTCCACCCTGTCGATTACGGCGCGGACGGTGTCGCCCTTGTGGTAGAAGTCGCCCGGAATCTGCTGCGACTTGGGCAACAGGAGTTCGTTGTTCTCATCGTCGACGAGGAGAATCTCGTTTTTCCATATCTGGTAGACCTCGGCCGAGATGACATCGCCGATTCTGTCCTTGAACTTGTTGTAAATAGCGTCGTGCTCGAGCTCGAGAATCTTGCTGGCCAAGGTTTGGCGAAGGGTCAGGATGGCCCGACGGCCGAACTTGGCGAAGTCGATGGTCTCCGTGAGCGATTCCCCTACCTCGTATTCCGGGTCGATGGTCTGCGCCTCGCTGAGGGCCACTTGCTTGTTGGCATCCTTGACTTCGCCGTCGGCAACGATTTCGCGGTTACGGTAGATTTCGAAGTCGCCCTTGTCGGGATTGACGATGACATCGAAGTTCTCGTCCGAGCCGAAGATTTTTGCGATGACGCTGCGGAAACTCTCTTCGAGCACACCTACCATTGTGGTGCGGTCGATGTTCTTCGTTTCTTTGAATTCGGAAAATGTGTCGATGAGGCTTATTCCCTCTCCTTTTTTCTTAGCCATATTTGTGTATCTTTTTTGTTCTTTCTTGCGGAGGCATGAAGCGCAGACAGCCCCGCTTGTCAGGGCGGGGGCTGTCGGGCGGTTACTTGAAGGTCAGGTGGTATTTCGTGTATTTCACCTCGTCGTAACGGAAAGTGAGGTCGCGCGTTTCCATCTTCGGGCGTTTGGTTCCGTCCGCCTTCACTTTTTCCTTGACGGTGATGGTGAAATTCTCGGCGGTGGCTTCTTTCAGCGTACCTGTGTATTTCTTCCCTTCGGTTGTCAGTGTCTCTACCGGTTGCCCGACGTTTATCTCGTATTGTCGCAGGACTTTGAACGGCTGTCCGACACCGGCACTCCCCACTTCGAGCTCGTAGTCTTCCTTGTCGCGGTCGAGCCGGCTTTCGATGAACTGGCTCAGGGCGACGCAATCCTCAATCCACACGCCTTCCGCATGGTCGATTTCCACGACGATGCGGTCGTCCGCGCTGACGGTTACATCGGTCAGAAAATAGTCGTTTCCTTCGAGCCATTCTTCGGCCAGTTGCTTCACAACGTCCTTGTCTATCATTTATTCCTGCTTGTGATTAAAGAACAAGTGAGGAACTTGTCAAAGCCCCTCACTCTTCGTGTGCAAAGATACGTATTTCTTAGCCGTTTGGCAAAATGTTTCCTGCTTTTTTTCGCCATGCCTGTTCCTGTTGCTGGCGGATAGGGCTGGCGGGTCGGTTATGGAAGGCGGATGCAGCCCTTTCCGCGTCGCCGGAAACTCCCGCGCGCCCATTCGTCGGCCTGTCCGTCGCGCATGTCTGGTGAGTCGTTCTGACAAGTCGCCGGCTCGTTGCAACGGGTCGCCGTCCCGTCCGGACAGGTCGGCTGATAGATTTTCTGAATAGCCGACCTGATAATCCGTGCACAGCCGATGCCGCCCCGGCTTCTGCGGCCAGTTCCGCCTGCGTCTGTTGTCCTGTCATATTATTCTCCCAACAGTCTGATTTCTCACTTTTTTCGCTTACCTTTGCGGACAAAATCAATATCCATGGACTTAGACCAACTGACAGCAGTCTCCCCGATTGACGGGCGTTACCGCAGGAACACCACGGTGCTCGCCCCTTATTTCTCCGAATATGCGTTGATGAAGTACCGCGTCCGCGTGGAAATCGAGTATTTCATCACTCTCTGCGAACTCCCCCTGCCTCAGCTTGCGGCGTTCGACCACGCGTTGTTCCCCGCATTGCGTGCTTTCTACACGGACTTCTCGGAAGATGATGCCCGGCGCGTGAAGGACATCGAGGGAGTGACCAACCACGACGTGAAAGCCATCGAGTATTTCATCAAGGAGAAGTTCGATGCCATCGGAGGGCTCGACGCATTCAAGGAGTTCATCCACTTCGGCCTGACTTCGCAGGACATCAACAACACGGCGTTCCCCCTCATGTTCAAGGAGGCACTCGACAAGGTGTATTACCCCCTGCTCCGTGAACTCATCGACCAGCTCGAAGCATACGCCGAGGAGTGGAAAGACATCCCCATGCTCGCCCGGACGCACGGCCAGCCCGCTTCGCCCACCCGGCTGGGCAAGGAGGTGAAGGTGTTCGCCTATCGCCTCGGGCGGCAGTTGGAGCAACTCCTGGCCTTGCCCCACACGGCCAAGTTCGGCGGCGCGACGGGCAACTTCAACGCCCACCATGTAGCCTATCCGGAGATGGACTGGGCGGCTTTCGCCAACCGTTTCGTCAGCGAGAAGCTCGGACTCGAAAGGGAGCAATACACGACCCAGATAAGCAACTACGACTGCATGGGGGCGGTGTTCGATGCCTTGAAACGTATCAACACCATCGTCATCGACCTCGACCGGGATTTCTGGCAGTACGTCTCGATGGAATACTTCAAGCAGAAAATCAAGGCCGGCGAGGTAGGGTCGAGCGCCATGCCCCACAAGGTGAACCCCATTGACTTTGAGAACTCGGAAGGCAACCTTGGTCTGGCCAACGCGCTGTTCGCCCATCTCGGGCAGAAGCTCCCCGTATCGCGGTTGCAGCGCGACCTGACCGACTCTACCGTCATCCGTAACATCGGCGTGCCGTTGGGTCACACCGTCATCGCCTTTTCGAGCACGCTGAAAGGCTTGCGCAAACTGCTGCTGAACGAGGAGCGCATTCGCACCGACCTCGACAACTGCTGGGCCGTCGTCGCGGAAGCCATACAGACCGTCCTCAGACGGGAAGCATACCCCCATCCCTACGAGGCACTGAAAGCGTTGACGCGGACAAACCAAACCATCACGCAGGAAAGCATCGGCCACTTCATAGACCAGTTGGAGGTAAGCGAGGCTCTCAAACAGGAATTGCGTGCCATCACTCCGCACAACTATACCGGTATTTTTGGGTAAACATCTCAACACGACACATAGCCGAGAGGGCTACACAGTTAGAACAAAAACAACAACAGCAACATGAACGACTCTTTTGAAAAAGGATTCCATCGGTCTCCATCCGGCGACAACGGTGGCCGTGAGGGCTACGGGCAGCAAGGGAGAGACCGGCAAGACGGTTACGGACACTCGGGAAACAACAAGTTCGGCCGCAGCGGCCGTCCGCGTTTCCAGAACAGCCGGGAACGCATCAACCGTGGCTATGGCAACGACGCGCCTTACCATTCGCGTCGCGGGTTCGGCGAAGGTTCGTCCCGCCCTTACCGTCCGCAAGGCGAGGGCGACGGCCGTGGTTTTGGCTATCGCAGTTATGACGACCGCAGACCCCGCCATGACAATTTCCGGACAGGTCGCGAGGGCGACGAACGCCCGTTCCGCCAATCGTCCTATCCGGACAGAGGGAACGCTACCGACCGCCCTTATCGTCCGCGCTTTACCCGTTCTGACGAATATAACACCCCGAGGAATACGGAGCGGAGTGGGAGATATGACCACCGTCCGTCTTCTCCTTATCGTAGGAATGATAATGAATACGGGCATGGCCGTGCTCCTTACGACAACGCCGGCCGGCCGCCATACGGCACTAACCGCCGCCCTGCATACGACCCCAACAGAAAATACAGCCAGAACAAACGTCGGGAGTACATCAAGGAAAACTTCGACCCGAACAAGCCCATCCGTCTGAACAAGTACCTGGCCAATGCCGGCGTATGCTCGCGACGTGATGCCGACAAGTACATCGAAGCCGGCGTAGTCAGCGTCAACGGCAAGGTAGTCACGGAACTGGGTGTCAAGGTCATGCGCTCGGATGAGGTGAAGTTCCACGACGCGCCGGTGACCATAGAGAAAAAGGTCTACGTCCTGCTCAACAAGCCAAAGGGATACGTGACGACCAGCGAAGACCCCGAGAACCGCAAAACGGTTATGGACCTCGTTCGCGACGCTTGCAGTGAACGCATTTACCCCGTCGGGCGGTTGGACCGCAACACCACGGGAGTGCTCCTCCTTACCAACGACGGCGAACTGGCCTCTAAACTGACCCATCCGCAGTTCCTGAAAAAGAAAATATACCACGTGGTCTGCGACAAGAACGTTTCGGCTGCCGACATGCGCCAGATAGCCGAAGGCATCACCCTCGACGACGGCGAAATCCACGCCGACGCGATAGAGTACGCCAGCCCGACCGACAAGAAGGAGATAGGCATCGAGATACACTCCGGACGCAACCGCATTGTCCGCCGCATCTTCGAAAGCCTCGGCTACCATGTCATCAAGCTCGACCGTGTCTATTTCGCCGGTCTTACCAAAAAGAGACTCTCGCGGGGCGACTGGCGTTACCTCACGGAGAAAGAGGTGAACATGCTCCGTATGGGGGCGTTCGATTAAGCCCGCGGAGGGATGTAAAAAGCAAACTCATGCAAACTATCAAGCGAACAAGAATCATAGATGTCCTGAAAAGCGATCACTTCGGGACATTGGTCAACGTCAAGGGCTGGGTACGGACGCGCCGTGGTAGCAAGTCCGTCAACTTCATCGCCTTGAACGACGGCTCGACCATCAAGAACGTGCAAGTCGTCGCCGACGTGGACAAGTTCCCGGAGGAGACGTTGAAGAAAATCACCACCGGCGCGTGCCTGAGTGTGAAAGGCACGTTGGTCGAGAGCGTCGGTGCAGGACAGAACTGCGAGATACAAGCCACGGAGATAGAAGTGCTCGGCACGTGCGGCGCGGACTATCCGATGCAGAAGAAAGGGCAGTCGTTCGAATTCATGAGACAGAACGCCCACCTGCGCCTGCGCACCAACACCTTCGGTGCCGTCTTCCGCATCCGGCACAACATGGCCATGGCCATCCACCACTATTTCCACGACCACGGCTTCTACTATTTCCATACCCCCATCATCACGGCCAGCGACTGCGAGGGAGCGGGACAGATGTTCCAAGTGACCACCAAGAACCTGTATGACTTGAAAAAGGATGAGAAGGGGCAGATAGACTACGCCGACGACTTCTTCGGGAAACAGGCTTCGCTGACCGTCAGCGGCCAGCTCGAAGGGGAGCTGGGAGCAACCGCATTGGGAGCTATCTACACGTTCGGCCCTACTTTCCGTGCGGAAAATTCCAACACGCCGCGCCATTTGGCCGAGTTCTGGATGATAGAGCCGGAAGTCGCTTTCAACGACATCACGGACAACATGGACCTCGCCGAGGACTTCATCAAGTATTGCGTGCGTTGGGCACTGACGTACTGCATGGACGACTTGGAATTCCTCAATAAGATGATCGACCCGGGATTGCTCGACAGGCTGCGCTTTGTCACGGAGCACGACTTCGTCCGTCTGTCCTACACCGAAGGAATCCGCATCCTGGAAGAAGCCGTCGCGCAGGGACACAAATTCGAGTTCCCCATACATTGGGGGGGAGACCTGGCCAGCGAGCACGAACGCTACCTCGTGGAAGCGTATTTCAAGCGGCCGGTCATCCTTACGGACTATCCGAAGGAAATCAAGGCGTTCTACATGAAGCTGAACGCCGACGGGAAAACCGTGCGTGCCATGGACGTGCTGTTCCCCCAGATAGGCGAAATCATCGGAGGGTCGGAAAGGGAAGAGGACTACGACAAACTGTTGTCCCGAATCAAGGAACTGAACATCCCGATGAAGGACATGTGGTGGTATCTCGACACCCGCCGTTTCGGCACATGCCCCCATGCCGGTTTCGGCCTGGGATTCGAGCGTCTCATCCTCTTTGTTACGGGAATGCAGAACATACGCGATGTCATCCCGTTCCCCAGAACGCCGAAGTCGGCCGACTTCTAAGCAGGGACAGGTCGCCCGCCCGGCTCATGATGTCGGGAAGCGCATCGGGTAAATCCCGCTTTTCCAGATAGCGTAATACTAAAAGACGTGGAGCATCCGGCTTCACGTCTTTTTTATTTATGCCCCTGACGAGGTGTAGTCCCTTTACGCATCCCTCCCATTTGTAGTGCGCGGATTCCTGCACAGGTCGTGCAAAACTTTGTACCGGCGATGCGAAAAACTAT
>CAZYHW010000062.1:0-12012 GCA_964647405.1 uncultured Prevotellamassilia sp. | reverse complement strand
GCCGGAGGGCTTCCTTGATGTTGTCCTCGCTCGTGGCGTAACTCATCCGGAAATACCCGGGTGCGCCGAAAGCGTCACCGCCCACCGTGGCCACATGGGCGACTTCGAGCAGGTACATCGCGAAATCCATGCTGTCCTTCACGACGCGCGTCCCGTCGCTCTTCCCGAAATAGGAACTGCACTTGGGGAACACGTAGAAGGCACCCTGGGGTTCGTTCACCTCGAAACCGGGGATTTCCCTCGTGAGGCCGACAATCAGGTCGCGCCGGCGGGCGAACGCCTTGCGCATCTCCTCCACGCAAGTCTGGTCGCCGGAGAAGGCCGCAGCCGCCGCAATCTGGCTGACCGAGCAAGGGCCGCTCGTGTATTGCCCCTGCAACTTGTTGCATGCCTTGGCAATCCACTCCGGGGCGGCGATGAAACCTATGCGCCAGCCTGTCATGGCATACGCCTTGGAAACACCGTTGACCACCACCGTGCGTTCTTTCATTCCCTCGCAAGCCGCGATGGAGGAATGGCCGCCTATATAATTAATGTGTTCATAGATTTCGTCACTCACGACGATGACGCGTTCGTGCCGCCGCAACACACCGGCCAAGGCTTCCAACTCGTCCTTGCTGTACACGGCACCCGTCGGGTTGCTCGGGGAGCACAGGATGAGCAGCCGCGTCCGCGGGGTGATGGCTGCCTCCAACTGTTCCGGGGTAATCTTGAAGTCTTGCTCTATTCCCGCCTCCACAAAGACGGGTGTGCCGTCGGCAAGGAGTACCATCTCGGGATAGCTGACCCAGTACGGTGCGGGGATGATTACTTCGTCACCGGCGTTCACCAAGGCCATTATCGCGTTGCACACGCTCTGCTTCGCCCCGTTCGAGCAAACGATTTGCGCCGGTTCATAGTCCAGTCCGTTCTCGCGTTTCAACTTGTCGACAATGGCCTGCCGCAGTACGGGATAGCCGGGGACGGGGGAATAGCGGGAATAGTTCTCGTCTATGGCCTTCTTTGCGGCTTCCTTGATGGCGTCGGGCGTATTGAAATCCGGCTCTCCCACCGAAAGGTTAACGATGTCGATGCCTTGGGCTTTGAGCTCGCCGCTCTTCTGCGACATGGCCAGGGTGGCCGAAGGCGACAAGCGGTTCAGGCGTTCTGAAAGTTGGTTCATGCTCATTTTGTTTATGGATAAAAATATTAATTACGTCGTCCGAAAATCCGGAGGAGGTATAAGAACAAATTGACAAAGTCGAGATACAACGTCAGGCTTCCCATGAGAGCCAACTTCATCGTACCCTCATTCACCTCGTCGCCATACTGCATCATCATGTGTTTGATCTTCTGCGTGTCGTATGCCGTCAGTCCCACGAAGACCAGCACCCCGATGTACGTGATGGCCCAACTCAGGGTCGAGCTGGCGACAAAGATGTTCACAATCGTGGCGATGATGAGCCCAATCAGGGCCATGAACAACACACGGCCGATGGGCGACAAGTCGCGCTTGACGACGTAACCCACGACAGACATGGCCGCAAAAGTTCCCGCCGTGACGAAGAACGTCGTAGAGATGGCCGGAAGGGAATAAACCAGGAAGATGCAGGACAACGTTACGCCGTTCAGCAGGGAATAGCCGACAAACATGAGGCTGGCCACGGGGAAAGACAGGCGGTGGATATTGGCACTCAGTATCCACACCAGAGCCAACTCTGCGATTATCAGGAACAACATCGGGGACGAGCTTTGAAAAAGTGCCGACATCATGCCCGGGCTCGTGGCGACGTATGCCGCTGTCAGTCCCGTCACGGCCAAAGCCAAGGTCATCCAGACGTACACTTTCCTCATCAATACGGGAAACGCCTGCGCACGTTCCTGCGTCCAGTCCATCATAGGGTTGAAGACTTTTTCTTTTTCCATTTCCATTAAGTTTTATCTTGTTTTTGTTGTTACATACTGAAATCGTGCTTGTGGCGGAACTTCCGTTGCTTGGACACGTCAGCAGACGAACTTGCCTCCATGGCGCGCGGCCAACTCCCGCAGGAGGCCTTCCCGCCGACCGGCGACCGCTATCCGCGCGTCCGTCCCGGCATATAGCTCCGCCAAGGCTTTCCCGATGCCCGACGTGGCGCCTATTATCATTATCTTCTTCATGGCACGGCGCGGCTACTTGCTGAAATGAAGCGTATGCCCCATACGCTCTTTCTTCGTATGGAGGTACCTCTCGTTATATTGGTTGGGAGTGATTTCAATCGGCACGTTCTCCGTGATAGCCAGTCCGTAGGCTTCGAGACCGACCCGCTTGACCGGATTGTTCGTCAGCAGGCGCATCTTCGTGACACCCAACGAGCGCAATATCTGCGCGCCGACCCCGTAGTCCCGCTCGTCGGGGTCGTAGCCCAGATGGATGTTCGCGTCGACCGTGTCATACCCCTCTTCCTGCAATTTGTAGGCGGCTATCTTGGCCATCAGGCCGATGCCACGGCCTTCCTGGTTCAGATAAAGGACAACTCCCTTGCCGGCCTCCTCAATCAGCTGCATGGACTTGTGCAGCTGGTCGCCGCAGTCGCAGCGTTGGCTGCCGAAGATGTCGCCCGTCACACACGAGGAGTGTACCCTCACCAGGATGGACTCGTCGGGTGTCCACTCGCCCTTTATCAGGGCGACGTGTTCCTTGCCGTTGCTTTTCTGCCGGAACGGAATCAGTCGGAAATGCCCGTAAACAGTCGGCATGTCGACTTCCTCGCCCCGCTCCACGAGATTCTCGTTCTTCAACCTGTATGCGATGAGGTCTTTGATAGAAATGATGTGCAGACCGTGCTCATGCGCAAAGGCTTGCAGTTGCGGCATCCGGGCCATCGTGCCGTCCTCGTTCAGGATTTCAATGAGGCAGGCGGCGGGATGCAAGCCTGCCAAGCGCGCCAAATCGACGGCGGCCTCCGTATGTCCGGCTCGTGCCAGCACGCCCTTATCCTGCGCGTACAAGGGGTTTATGTGACCCGGCCTACCGAAAGTTGTGGGCACGCTGTCCGGATCGGCCAAGGCACGGATCGTGGCAGCACGGTCGTGACAGCTGACACCGGTCGTGCACCCCTCCAACTTGTCCACCGTGATGGTGAAAGGCGTTCCCAGCATACTCGTGTTTTCCTGCACCTGATGCGGAAGCCCAAGGCGGTTGCAAGTCTCTATGGTAATCGGGGCGCACAGGACTCCGCGCCCGTGCGTCAGCATGAAGTTAACCTTTTCAGGAGTAACCAACTCGGCAGCCATGATGAGGTCGCCTTCATTTTCGCGGTCTTCATCGTCAACAACCACGACCAGCTTTCCAGACTTGAAATCCTCTATGGCTGTTTCTATCGTATCCAAATGAAAAGTTTCCATCGTTTCTTATTCTCTTTGTTTTTACTTGCACGCTTCGGCGAGGTGCTTCAAGTTATCCGAACTCTTTATGATTTGTTTCAAATCGCGGAACAGGCGCAGGCGGAAATGCCAGATGCGCAACCACAGGACGATGCCCACGGGGAACAGTATGCCCGCCGCTATGTTCCATTTCTTCCCGCGGAACGGCGAGGTATGCGCCTTGACGAATATCAAGGGCAAGTTGTTCAATTCGGCCAGGACACGGGGATTCCGGCTGTTCGACAATTCCTCTACGAGTGCCTCCATTTCCTTCTCTATGTCCTGCACCTCCCGGTCGTCCTCGTGGAGGAAGAAGATGCGGACATAGTTGGGCATCATGAGGAGCTGCTGTTCCTTCATATACTTCTCGCAACGGTTGCGCAGGATGTCCAGACGCGCCGGCAGGGTGGCATAGTCCGGATCTTCGATAATGACTTCCTTGCGGAAGATATGGCGGTGCGACCGCAGTCCCAACGCTTTCCGGATGAACGAGATGTAGAGCTCGATGTTGAATACCACCGAGTCCTTGTTGGCTTTGTATGTCAGGAACGCCCCGATGGGCGACAGAATCAACGTACTAATCCACATGCCATACCAGATGTTCCAACTCCCGTCGCGGGCCAGCTTCATGCCCGACGTGTTGAACATATAGTAAAAGATGAAGATAATCACGGATATCACCGTCGGCAAGCCCAGGCCTCCTTTCCGGATAATCGCTCCCAAGGGCGCACCGACAAAGAAGAACATGACGCAAGCCAGCGACAAGGTCATCTTCTGGTGCCACTCTATCCAGTGTGTCCGGATGAACCGGTCGGTGTCGCCCGTGACAAGACGTTTCCATTCCAATTCCGAGCGGAAGCCCTGCACGGTCGTCATCGCCTTGCGCTGCATCCCTGCCTTCTGTTCCAATGTCAACCGCGCCACCACCGTGTCGAACGACAGCTGCGTCCTGGCCACACGTTCCTTCAACTCCGTCGAGTCCGCTCCCCAGTAGGACGGCGCGGTGAAATAAGACTTCCGGGCGGCCGCGTAGTAGTTCCGGCCGACGCTGTCCATCTTCGCCTCCGCCGAGTCGATGGCCTCCACTATCTGACGCATGTTCTTGGTCGAGGCCATGCCGCTCACGCCATTCTCGTCCATCATGTTGAAGTTGCTGTCGAAGGCGATGAGCAGCTCCTTATAGCGGAACGTTTCCCGGTCGTAAGGCACGGACGTGGTCTGCAATGCCGAGAACGACTGTTCCTGCAAGTTCTCGAACTGTTCGCCGCTCCACAGTTTCAGTTTCAGGAAGCGGCGGTCGCCCGTCACTTCCATGAATCCCGAGTCCGCGAGGACGATTTGCGCCTTGTCGAAACCCTGGTCGGTCTTGTAGATGATGAGCTGGTAGAGCATACCCGTCTCGTTGTCCTTCTTCTGCACGTAAAGGTTGACATCGGGCACGCCGTTGTAAAACACTCCTTCCGGTATCTCGACTGCGGGCGAGGTCTGCTTCATGCTGATAATCAGCGTGCGCAAAAGCCGTTGGGCGTTCGGTGCCGCCGTGTTCTGGAAATAGAAAGAACCGAACCCAAGCACCAGTACGATGAGGAAGATAGGCTGCATGATGCGCACGAGCGGGACACCGGCGGCCTTCATCGCCAACAATTCGAGGCGTTCACCCATATTCCCGAAAGCGATGAGCGAAGCCAGCAACACGGCCAGCGGCAAGGACTGGGGCACCAGCGTGAGAGCCATGTAACCAAAGAACTTGCCCAATATTTCCATGGACAGCCCCTTGCCTATCAGCTCGTTCACATACCGCCAGGTGAACTGCATCATGAACACGAACAGACAGATGAAGAAAGAACCCGCAAAGACCAGCAGAAAGTTCTGCAAGATATACAGGTCCAGCCGTTTGATTATCCGTATCCTCATCGTCCGTCTGACTATTTCGCCTTTCAACGCGCGAAGATAGCACAAAAAAGCGACATTCCGCAGCTTGCCCCGGAATATAAGGTGAGGGCAACAGTGTGAGGGTTAACCCGTCCGGACACGTCCCGCACTCCCCCACTTCGTTCCAAGCCGGGGACTTCCTGAACCACGGACAGGCCATCGAAGGGAAGCGGAGCGGCGCGACCGACCGCACGAGCCGCTCCCGTCGACGGGGAGGAAGGAAATGCCCAAGGCCACTGCCGGCGACCGGGTCGCCGACTTGTTTCTCCGGGTCGCCGACCTGTAAGACCGAACCGGCGACTCGTCGCGACGGGTCGGCGACCTGTCGGAACGAGGGCTACACCTACCCTTTCCGTTTACAGCAACGCGGAAAGCCCGGGCAGGCCTATCGCGTGGCTTCCCTTGATTAGGATGAAACGACCCGACAGGGGATGGGCGCGAAGTTCCGCCTTGACGGCCTCCACGTCGGGGAAAACACGACATCCGCCGTGGCGGGTGGCACAGAAGCACGGGCCGACCAGCCACACGTCGTCACAGCCCAAACCGGCCAGCCGGTCGACCACTGCCTGATGCTCGACGGCCGAGGCAGTGCCCAGCTCGCACATGTCGCCAAGGATGAGCATCTTGCCCGCAGCCGCGACGTGCGAAAAGTTGTCGAGGGCGGCGGCCATGCTCGTCGGATTGGCGTTGTAGGCATCCACGATGAGGCGGTTGCGCCCCGTGTCGAGCAACTCGGAACGGTTGTTGGACGGCACATACTCCGACAAGGCACGGCTGATGTCGTCCGGAGCGACGCCGAATTGCGTCCCGACGGCAGCGGCAGCCAGAGCGTTGTCGAGGTTGTACGCTCCCACGAGGTGCGTCTTCACCGACTGCCACTCCCCGCCCGCCGTCCGCCACCGCAGGGCAAGGTACGGCCCGCCGGAATCCGGCTCGCCTTCGACTTCGTAGCCATGCCCCGGACTGCCGTAGCGGAACGCGGGCATGCCGTCGGCCATCCGTGCGAGCAGCGGGTCGTCACCGTGAAGGAAGACGCGCCCACCCTTCGTGCGGAGGTAGTCGTAGAGCTCGCCCTTCGTCCGGACAACGCCCTCGAACGAGCCGAAGCCTTCCAAGTGTGCCTTTCCGACGTTCGTAATCAGCCCCCAATCGGGGTCGGCGAGGCGACTGAGCGCAGCGATTTCGCCGGGGTGGTTGGCTCCTGTCTCGACAACGGCCACCTCGTGCCAGGGTCGCAGGCGCAAGAGCGTCTTGGGCACACCGATGTGGTTGTTCAGGTTGCCCTCCGTGGCCAGGACGCGGAAGCGGCGGGCGAGCACGGCCGTCGTCAGCTCCTTGGTGGTCGTCTTCCCGTTCGTTCCTGTCACCTGCACCACCGGCGTGCCGAGTTCGCGGCGGTGCCGGGCGGCCAGCTGCTGCAAGGCTTCCAAGGCATCGGGTACGTGGATGATGCGCTCGTCGCCCCCGACGGCGGGGTCGTCCACCACGGCATAGGCGCAGCCCGCTTTGAGGGCGTCCAGGGCGAAAGCGTTCCCGTCGAACGTCGTTCCTTTCAGCGCGAAGAACAGCGAACCGGGCTCACAGGCGCGCGTGTCGGTGGTCACGGCGGGATGGTCGCGGAAGAGGGCGTATAAATCTGTCTTTTCTGTCATGCCTTTTGTCTCATTGGTGTTACGGCCACAAAGTTAGGGCTTTCCGGGCATACGGCACACCTGCTTCGCCCTACTGTGCAGGCGCGGCGAACGACAGAGGGGATAATTTCACGGTCGGACGGGCGGCCACTCCCAACGGTAACGGCAGACCGTCCGGTCGTCAAGACGGGGAAGAACGCCTGTCCCGCCGCTCACAAAGGCACGACTGGACGGGCTGCTACGAACCAGCCGAAACGTGATTTCCGGACTGCCGCAAGCCGGATGGGAAACTTTTGCGTATATTTGTGCTCACAACGGAAGAAACGTCCGAATGACATACAGGAAACACCTTTTGAACGTGAACGGCCACCTGACCGACCTCTCGACACCCCGCGTCATGGGCATCCTGAACGTAACGCCCGATTCGTTCTACGCCGACAGCCGGAACCGGGAGGAGGAAGCCATCGCGGCGCGCGTCCGACAGATTCGCGACGAAGGGGCGGCCTTCATCGACATAGGGGGATACTCCACGCGACCCGGAGCCGACGACGTGACCGTCGAGGAAGAGATGAGCCGCCTGCGCCTCGGCCTGTCGGTGATTGCGCACGAGGCACCGGGACTGCCGGTATCGGTCGACACGTTCCGCGCCGACGTGGCGCGGATGTGCGTCGAGGAATACGGTGCGGCCATCATTAACGACGTTTCGGGCGGCAGCCTCGACCCGCAGATGTTCGCCACCGTGGCGCACCTCGGAGTGCCCTACGTGCTGACAAACATGCGGGGCACGCCACGGACGATGCAGCAGACGACACACAGCGACGACATCGTGAGCGAAGTATTCCAGTCCCTGGCCCGCGGAGTGCAGGAGTTGCACGCCCTCGGGGTCAAGGACATCATCCTCGACCCCGGCTTCGGCTTCGGGAAAAGCGTGGCGCAAAACTACGAACTGCTTGCCCATCTCGATGACCTCGCAGCACTTGGCCTCCCCGTGCTGGTCGGTGTCTCCCGCAAGTCGATGGTCAGCCTCGTCGTCGGAGGCGAACCGGCGGATGCCCTCAACGGGACGACCGTGCTGCATACCGTCGCGCTGATGAAAGGAGCTGCCATCCTGCGCGCCCACGACGTGAAAGCGGCTGTCGAAGCCGTCACGCTCGTGGCCGCCCTCAACCCATCCCAAACCTGTGACCATGATTGACTTCGGCGTAAAAGATGCCATCGACATCCTGTCCGTGGCACTCATCCTGTTCTACATTTACCGCTTGATGAAAGAGTCAAGCGCCGCCAACATCTTCTCGGGCATCATCATCGTCGTAATCATGTGGCTGCTGGTGACGCAGGTGTTCGAGATGCGCCTGCTGGGAACGATTCTCAACGCAGTGGTCAACATGGGAGGTCTGGCACTCATCATCCTCTTCCACGAAGAAATCAGGCGGTTCCTCTCCTCCATCGGCGCACACCACAAGACGCACGTCCTGCTCCGGCTTCTGGGCATCAAGAAGAGAGGAGAGACACAACGTGAGGACATCATGCCCATCGTGATGGCCTGCATGAGCATGTCGAAGCAGAAAGTGGGGGCACTGATTGTACTGGAACAAGACGTGGGACTGAACGAGTACATCCGGTCAGGCGACATCATCAACGCAAACATCAACCAGCGCCTCATAGAAAACATTTTCTTCAAAAACAGTCCCCTGCACGACGGAGCGATGATAATCGGCCACAAACGCATCAAGGCAGCCGGGTGCATCCTCCCGGTGGCGCACAACCCGGACATACCGAAAGCCCTCGGACTTCGCCACCGCGCCGCGCTGGGCATCTCACAAAAGACAGACTGCATGGCCATCATCGTTTCGGAAGAGACGGGTGGAATTTCCTTGGCGCAAAACGGGCAGTTCCACCTGCGGATGACGGCGGAGGAGCTCGAGCACAAGCTGGCCGAAAACTGGGGCTGACTTTCCCTATCGGGCATCGTCCGACAGGGAAGCCGCCGCACCCTTTCGCGCCAAGTCGCCAACTGTTTTCCACGGTCAGGCGACCTGTTTTCGCGTCAGCCGATTTGTATGCACGAGGAAAGTCAGACACACGACTTTTCGGGGATTTGTGCGCTATTTCCAGCTTTCCGTTTGTTTTTTCGGTATAAATCAGTATCTTTGCCCAACACTTGAAAAAATACGACGCACCCGACGAGGTTCGCTCCATGGGAAGAATAAAAAGAATCAAGCATATACGCCTGCACCGCGAAGGAACCAACACGCTCTTGTGGAGTGGTGTGGTTCTTGTCGTAACCAACGCACTTGTATTCTGGGCATCCGGCCTCTCGGTTTGCTTTTTCCTCTTCCTCATCATCACGGTCGGGACGTATGGCATAGCGGTAAACTTTTTCCGCTGCCCGATACGCCTCTTCAACGGCAATCCGGAAAACACGGTCGTCGCGGGAGCCGACGGCAAGGTGGTCGTGGTTGAGGAAGTCGAGGAGAACGAGTATTTCCACGACCGGCGCATCATGGTTTCCATCTTCATGTCGCTGACGAACGTGCACGCAAACTGGTTTCCCGTCGAGGGCTACGTCAAGCTCGTCGAGCACCACGACGGCAACTACCACAAGGCTTGGCTCCCGAAGTCGAGCACGGAAAACGAGCGCACGACCGTGGTCATCGAGACACCTGCGGGACAGGAAATACTCGTCCGCCAGATTGCCGGAGCCGTTGCCCGGCGCATCGTGACCTACGCCCGCCCCGACGAAGAATGCTACATCGACGAACATCTTGGCTTCATCAAGTTCGGGTCGCGCGTCGATGTGTTCCTGCCACTGTCGTCCGAAATCAAAGTCAAGCTGGGACAGACCACGACAGGCAACCAAACCATAATAGCCAAACTCCGGCCATGATGGAATGCCTGAAACGGAACTTTCCCAATGCGCTGACATGCGGCAACCTGCTCTGTGGATGCGTGGCCACCGTCTTCGCCTTACGTGGCGACTACGGCGTGGCGATGACAGCCGTCGTGGCGGGAGCTGTCTTTGACTTCTTCGACGGTTTTGCCGCCCGCCTGCTCGGCGTAAGTTCACCCCTCGGCAAAGAACTCGACTCCCTGGCCGATGATGTGACGTTCGGCGTGGCTCCGGCCGCGATTGTCTTTTCACTGCTGTCCAACGCCACAATGCCTTTCGGCGGAGACACGTTCCGGATGCTCATTCCCTATGTGGCGTTCCTCATGGCAGCGTTTTCAGCCCTGCGCTTGGCAAAGTTCAATCTGGACACCCGGCAGTCGCATTCCTTTATCGGTATGCCGACACCGGCCAATACCCTGTTTTGGAGCGCGCTGGCCGTAGGCTACGGGGAAGAATTGTCCACCTGGCCCTATGCCGTCCCCGCCTTGGTGGCAGGCATCATCCTCTCCTGCTACCTGATGATAGCCGAAATCCCCATGTTCGCCCTTAAATTCACGTCGTTCGGATGGTCGGCCAACCGGCTTCGCTATTCTTTCCTGCTTGTCAGCATCGCTTTGCTGGCTATCTTGGGGCTGCCCGGCTTCTCCGCAGTGGTTGTGCTCTACGTCCTGCTCTCCGTGCTGGTTTCCCGTCGGCACAAAAACGCGCTCCACTAAAACAGGAATCCCATGCAGTTCATCGGCTGTCTGTTCATCCTTTTCTTCCTGGCTCTCTTCCTGTTCTTCCACATAGCGAGGACTTTCTTCCTCACGTTATTTGGAATCCGGCCGGGGCAACGCACGGCGCATAAGGGCGGGGAGAATGAACGCACGGCGCGGGAAAAGCGGAAGCCGCAGGAAAAGAAGAAAGGGGGACGTATTATCCCGAAAGGAGAAGGCGAATACGTCGACTTCGAAGAAATCAAGGAATAACCATTGAGCTTTCCGCCTCTTCCATCCGGAGGGAAGCATTATCCTCGCCACGCAACGCCTGTTCACAGGAAACAGGTTCATCCACCATTATGCACAACTTGAAATGCCGACTTGGCAAAAAAGCCTTTTCGGGATACGCCTTGTGTAGAAAAAGCCGTAACTTTGCTTGACGAACATTAATCCAAGCAGATATGGATATCATTAATCAACTCATCACCCGTGCCCGCCGTTCGAAGCAGCGCATTGTCCTGCCCGAAGGAACGGAGGGGCGCACCTTGCGGGCAGCCGACAGAGCCATCGCGGAAGGCATCGCGGACATCATTCTCATCGGCAACCCGAAAGAAATTAACGAATTGGCTGCCGACCTGAACCTCATGAACATCGGCGGTGCCACCATCATCGACCCGGAGGACAATCCCAAAGCCGAGGAGTATGCCCAACTTCTGACGGAATTGAGGAAAAAGAAAGGGATGACCATTGAGGAAGCCAGGGAACTGGTCAAGAATCCCCTCTATTTCGGTTGCCTGATGATTAAAAACAACGATGCCGACGGACAGGTGGCCGGGGCACGCAACAGGACGGGCGACGTGCTTCGCCCGGCACTCCAAATCATCAAGACCACGCCGGGAGTAACCTGTGTGTCGGGGGCTATGCTCCTGCTGACCAAGACCCCGGAATACGGGGAAGACGGCGTGCTTGTCATGGGCGACGTGGCCGTGACACCCGTGCCCGATGTCGAACAACTGGCGCAAATCGCCATCTGCACGGCACGGACAGCGAAGGCCGTTGCCGGGTTTACCGATCCGAGGGTGGCCATGCTGAGTTTCTCGACAAAGGGCTCGGCAAAACATGAGGTCGTCGACAAAGTAGTGGCCGCCGTGGAGCGTGTTAAGGAACTCGACCCCAATTTGAAGATAGACGGTGAATTGCAGGCCGATGCCGCACTCGTGCCCGCCGTGGGAGCAAGCAAGGCACCGGGGTCGGTCATCGCCGGAAACGCCAACGTACTCGTTGTTCCGTCACTCGAAGTAGGAAACATCAGCTACAAGCTCGTGCAGCGTCTTGGCCGCGCCGAAGCCATCGGTCCTATCCTTCAAGGTATAGCCCGGCCGGTGAACGACCTCAGCCGGGGATGCAGCACAGACGACGTTTACATGATGATAGCCGTGACGGCCAACCAAGCCATCGCCGCCAAGGCACAAGG
>CAZYHW010000061.1:0-12071 GCA_964647405.1 uncultured Prevotellamassilia sp. | reverse complement strand
GGCAGCCCGACGGCGAAGTGGAACGTGAAGTCGCGCCCGAAGTCGGGGTGGATGATGGGATAGTGGCGGCGCGCGTCGGTATAGGCCGGGTTGATGGCCTTCATGCCCCCGTCGAAGCGCAGGATGAAATAGTCGAAGTTGAGGCGCAGGCCGAGCCCGTAGGCCACGGCTATCTGCCGCCAGAAGGTGGAGAAGCGGAACTGCCCCTCCTCGAAGCCGTCGTAGTGGCGCGTGAGCCAGATGTTGCCCGCGTCGACGAAGAGCGCGCCGTGCAGTTTCCAGAACAGGTGCGTGCGGTACTCCACGCTCAGGTCGAGTTTCAGGTTGCCCGTCTGGTTCACGAAATCGACGGTGCCGTCCTCGCCCACGTAGCTCCCCGGGCCCAGTTCGCGCACGCTCCATCCGCGCACGCTGTTGGCCCCGCCCGAGAAGTAGCGCGTCTCGTAGGGCAGGATGGTCGAGTTGCCATACGGGAGGGCTATGCCGAAGGCGGCATGCATCGCCACGGAGTTGCGCTCGTTGATGAGGAAATTCTTGGTGAAGTCCACGTCGAACTTGACGTACTGCGAGAAGGCGATGTTGAAGAGCGTGTACTGCCCGTCGGCGTCGCGCGGCGCGTGGAGCAGGCTCGAGGCCAGGTAGAGCAGGTTGCCCGCCGCCTCCGCGCCGAGGCGCAGCTGCCAGGCGTTGCTCTGGTAGAGCTGGGCGGGGCTGGCGGCCGCGCGGTGCGACGAGTTGAACGTCAGGCTGTACCCCCACTTCATGATGAACAGGTTCTCGTAGCTGTAACGCAGGATGGCGTTGCGCGAGTCGTCGTCTTCGAGGTAGTTCTCGCGGAACGTGTCCGAAATCCACGGCATGAAGACGTAGTTGATGCTGAACAGGTCGAGGCGGTGCTGCCAGCGGCGGTCGTCGTGACGCTGCCAGCGGTAGGTCCACGCCCCCGTCAGCACGCGGCGGTGGAACTCGGGGCGGTCCTGCGAGTCATACATGAGGGAATATTCCGACGTCCCCCTCACGTCCATGCGCCGCCGCCCCAGGGGCAGCCGCAGGGTGGGCAGGCGCAGGGAGGCTTCGAGCCCGTATTCGATATAATTGCTGTTGCTGTACCCCTCCAAGCCCGTTATGGCCTCGTAGGCACCGCGCGCCTTCACCGAGAACGACTCCGCGCCGCGCAGCAGGTTGCGGTTGGTGTAGGCCAGCGTCAGCGCCGCGCCGAGGTCGCCCGCCGTGTTCGTCCCTTCGAGTTCGAGGCTTATGTTGTGGGGCGGGTTGTAGTTCATGTAGATGTCGCAGTCGAGCCAGGCCGAGTCGCCGTCCGCCGGTTCGGCTATGCGGACGTTGGTGTAGTTGACGATGGCCAGGCTGTTCAGGCTGCTGTACGTGTACTGCACGTCGTTTTCGCGGTAGAGGCTGTCGGCGCGCAGGGCGACGTGGTTGTTGAAGACGCGGGGCTTCATGTTCCGCTCCTCCCCCGTGAGGAGCACCATGCCGTCCAACTGCTCCGCCCGCACCGACGCGCTGTCGGCCTCGCCGTCGTGCACCCTCACCTCGGCGTAGCGGTAACGCTTGTAGGCGCGCGCACTGTCCGTCCCCTCCGGGCAGGCAAAGCGCAGCGTCACGCCCACGCCGAGCTCGCCGGCGCAGGTGTCGGCCACGAAGGTGACGAATTCGTTGTTCAGGTAGTAGTAGCCCGCGTTGCGCAGTGAGCGGACGATGCGGCTGCGCTCCGCTTCGAGGCGGGCGGCGTCGAAGCCCATGCCTTTGTAGAGGAGCGACTGCGGCCGCAACTGCTCGATGAGGGCGGCCATGCCGGGCGAGTCATACTCGTAGGCGATGCTGTCGACGTAGTAGCGGTCGCCCGGCGAGAGGCGGTAGGTCAGCTTGGTCTTGTGGCCGCTGCGGCGTGTCTCCGCCGTGACGCTGGCCCGCAGGTAGCCCGCGTCGAACAGGGCGGCGCGCAGGCTCTCCACCGTGTAGTCCGTCATCCCCTGGTCGTAGACCACCGGTGCCTCGCCCACCTTGCGGAAGAAGCGGTTCGCCCGCTTCGTGCTGTCCGTCCCCGACAGGCAGTAGATGCCCAGGGGCACTTTCAGGCAGTTGAACCAGCGTGAGTTGGCCTCCTGCCGCACGTGCGAGCGGTAGGCCGAGGGCTTCACGCTCCGCTTGTCGCTCGTCACGCTGACCGACGAGAGGAGCGACGACCCGGGCGGCAGGAAACGAGCCGACGAGCAGCAGCTGAGCACGCACACGAGCCCCACGAGCAGGAGGCCGCAAAGCAACGGGCGCAAGGAAGTGACGGAGAAAGCTCGCATTTACGCGCAAAGTTAAGACTAATATGAGAGAAAAACTTCGTAGATTTGCGTAATTTTCAGCCCATAGCGACAAAATGCTTAGCCACAGACAGCTCAAAACCATCCGCTCGCTCGCCCTGAAAAAGCACCGCGACGAGGCGCGCCTCTTCGTGGCCGAGGGGGCAAAGGCCGTCGGCGAGCTCATGCCCTACTTCCGCTGCGCGTTCCTCGGCATGACCCCCGGCTTCGCGCGGGAGCACCCGGACTACGCCGCCGACGAGCAGGCCGAGCTGACGCAGGCCGAGCTCGAACGCGCCAGCTTCCTGAAACAGCCGAAGGACGTGATAGCCGTCTTCCGACAGCCCGACCCGCCCGCCGACGACCCCGCCACGCTGCTGCGCGACGGCCTCTGCCTCGCCCTCGACACCGTGCAGGACCCCGGCAACCTGGGCACCATCATCCGGCTGGCCGACTGGTTCGGCATCCGCGACATCTTCTGCTCGCCCTCGACGGCCGACGCTTTCGCGCCCAAGGCCGTGCAGGCCACCATGGGGGCTCTGGCGCGCGTCCGGCTCCACTACGCTCCCCTGCCCGCCCTCATCCGCAGCCTGCCCGCCGACGTGCCGGTCTACGGTACTTTCCTGCGGGGCGAAAGCATCTTCACGGCCGACCTCTCGCCCCATGGCCTCGTTGTCATGGGCAACGAGGGCAACGGCATATCCGCCGAGGTCGAGGCACTCGTCGGCCGCCCCCTCCTCATCCCCGGCTATCCGCCCGGCTTCGCCGCCTGCGAAAGCCTGAACGTGGCCACAGCCGCGGCCATCGTCTGCGCGGAGTTCCGGCGACGCATCCTGAAATGAACGAAAGCGACACCCATGACCCCGACCCACCTCCTGCTCGTCCTCTGCGCGCTGTGCGCCATCCTTCTCCTCACCACCCGCGTGCGCGACTGCCTCGCCCTGTCGCGGGCGCGCCGCCGCGAGAGTTCCGTCCCGCCGCGCGCCCCGGCCATCAGCGTGGTCGTCCCCGCGTGCCGCCAGGCACATGAACTCGAAACGTGCCTCCCGGCCATCCTGTCGCAGGAATATCCCACGTTCGAGGTCATCGTCGTCCACGACCGGACGGAGGACGAGACCGCCGACGTGCTCGAACGCATGGAGGCAGCCCACCCGCGCCTGCGCCACACGTTCGTCCCGAGCGTCACGCGCTTTGTCGGCCGCCGGAAACTGGCCATCACCCTCGGCATCAAGGCCGCCAAGCACGACTGGGTGGTCCTGACCGCGCCCGACTGCGTGCCCGCCGGCAACGGCTGGCTCATGGACATGGCGCGCCACATGACCGACGACAGGGACATCGTACTGGGTTACGCCAACTACGCCGCGAGCCGGACGCGGGGCTGGCGCACGGCGGCCTTCATCCGCCTCAGGCGCGCGCTCTTCGCCACCTCGGCAGCTCTGGGCGGCCGCGCCGTCGACGGCGATGCCTGCAACATGGCCGTCAGGAAGAGCCTCTTCCTCGGACAGGGCGGCTACGAGTCGATGCTGAACTTCACCTGCGGGGAGGACGGCTTGCTCGTCGACCGGCTCGCCGACAAGGGGAACACGGCCGTCGCCTGCGATGCCGCGTCATCCGTCTGGCAGACGTTCGGCTCGCGCCGCGACAGCAAGAAGCAGCGGCTGGCGCGCGCCGTGGCCGACCACTACCTGAGCCCGCGCGGCAAGCGGCTCAAACTGCGCCAGGGCATGGAGAGCGTCGCCACCTACGCCTACGCCGCGTCGTGGTGCGCCGCGCTGGCCCTGCGCCTCACCGCCCTCACCGGCGGCGCAACCTATGCCCCCGACGACCTCCTCACGGACGTGCCGCTCGTGGTCCTGCTGGCTTATCCTTTCATCGAAATGTCCGCCCTCGAAAAAAGCACACGCGCGGCGGGCGGGCCGCGTTTCGGCCTGCGCGTGTTCTTCTACGACCTTTGGCTGCCCATAGCCACGCTGGGGCTGCGCATCGGCAGCCGCATCCACCGCGACGACTTCCGGCGTCGCTGACGCGGGGCGGGCTCAGGCCTGCTGCCGCTTCTGCTGGTCGAGCAGCTGGAAGTCCTTCTTGCGGAGTTTGAAGCTGTTGGTGAGATACTTGTCCCGAACCACCTGGTTGCTGGCCAGTTCCTCGGGCGTACCCTGGAAGAGGATGCGCCCCTCAAAAAGCAGGTACGCCCTGTCGGTGATGCAGAGCGTCTCCTCGACGTTGTGGTCGGTGATGAGGATGCCGATGTTGCGGTCTTTCAGTTTCCAGACGATATATTGTATGTCCTCGACGGCGATGGGGTCGACCCCGGCGAACGGCTCGTCGAGCATGATGAACTTCGGGTCGATGGCGAGGCAGCGGGCTATCTCCGTGCGCCGCCTCTCGCCTCCCGAGAGCTGGTCGCCCTTGTTCTTCCTTACCTTTTGCAGGCCGAACTCCGTGAGCAGGCTTTCGAGCTTCTCCTTCTGGTAGCTGCGCGGGCGACCCGTCATTTCGAGCACGGAGGAGATGTTGTCCTCCACGCTCATCTTGCGGAACACCGAGGCCTCCTGCGCCAGGTAGCCTATGCCCTTCTTGGCGCGCTTGTAGACGGGGTCGGTCGTGATTTCGTGCCCGTCGAGGAAGATATGCCCGCCGTTGGGGACGACGAGCCCCGTCGTCATGTAGAACGACGTGGTCTTCCCCGCGCCGTTCGGGCCGAGCAGGCCGACGATTTCGCCCTGCTTCACGTCGAAGGACACGTTGTTGACCACGGTGCGCTTGCCGTAACGCTTCACCAGGCCTTCGGTGCGCAGCACCATGCGCCCGTCGGGGCGTTCTTCCTTGACTTCCTCTGTGCTCATCTCATGCGGTGGGGTTGCGTGCAAAATTAAGAAAAAACGTTCAATACCACCGTCCCGGCGACCCGTAAAACTTACCAGCCCGACCGTGCGGACGAACCGGCGACCCGTCGCGACAGGGAGCGGCAGTGGCACGACGGCGGCACGGCGCACCACTGCCCCATAAGGAGCGAAGAGTGGCCGGAACGGCTTTCATGCGCGGTTTTTGGGCTCGCGGGCGGGCGACTTCGGCCAAAATTCCGTACTTTTGCGCCATATAAACGCACGTGAATGTTTATCCATAACTACCTGACGTCGCTGGGTCACTACCTGCGCCTGATGGGGCGCACCTTCACCCGCCCCGACCGTTTCCGGATGTTTCTCCGGCAGTACACCAAGGAGATGGCGCAGCTGGGCGTTGACTCGATAGGCATCGTCCTGCTGATTTCGTTCTTCATCGGTGCCGTCATCTGCATCCAAATCAAGCTGAACATACAGAGCGCGTGGATGCCCTCGTGGGTATCGGGCTACACGACGCGCGAAATCATGCTCCTCGAATTCTCCTCGTCCATCATGTGCCTCATCCTCTCGGGCAAGGTGGGCTCGAACATCGCCACCGAGATAGGCACGATGCGCGTCACGCAGCAGATCGACGCCCTCGACATCATGGGGGTCAACTCGGCCAACTACCTGATACTGCCGAAGATAGCCGGACTGGTGACCATGATGCCGCTCCTGGTGGTGTTCAGCATCGTGAGCGGCGTGACGGGTGCCTACGCGACAGCCTACATCGGCGGCATCATCACGCCCTCGGACCTGACGGCGGGACTGCAACACGACTTCACGCAGTGGTTCGTCTGGATGGGCATCATCAAGGCGCTCTTCTTCGCCTACATCATCGCCAGCGTGTCGGCCTTCTACGGCTACAACGTCGAGGGCGGCTCCATCGAGGTGGGCAAGGCCAGCACCAACGCCGTCGTGACCAGCAGCATGCTCATCCTCTTCTCCGACCTGTTCCTCACCCAACTGCTTTCCTAAGTAAGCCCAATGATTGAAGTCAGAAACCTATACAAATCCTTCACCGACAAGACGGTGCTGGTGGACATCAGCTCGGTCTTCGAGAGCGGGAAGACGAACCTCATCATCGGCCAGAGCGGCTCGGGCAAGACGGTGCTGCTCAAATGCATCGTCGGCCTGCTCACCCCGACGCAGGGCGAGGTGCTCTACGACCGGCGCGACTTCCTCGCCATGGGCAAGCGCGAACGCAGCCTGCTGCGCCGCGAGATGGGGATGATATTCCAGAGCGCGGCGTTGTTCGACTCCATGTCCGTACTGGAAAACGTGATGTTCCCGCTCGACATGTTCTCGAACGACTCGTACAAGGAGCGGCGCGACCGGGCGCTCTTCTGCCTCGACCGCGTCAACCTCTCCGACGCGCAAGCCAAGTATCCCGGCGAGATTTCCGGCGGCATGCAGAAGCGCGTCGCCATCGCACGCGCCATCGCCATGAAGCCGAAATACCTCTTCTGCGACGAGCCCAACTCGGGGCTCGACCCGAAGACCTCGCTCGTCATCGACGAGCTCATCCACGGCATCACGAAGGACTTCGACATGACCACCATCATCAACACGCACGACATGAACTCGGTGATGGGCATCGGCGAGCACATCCTCTTCATCTGCGAGGGACGGAACGAATGGCAGGGGACGAAGGACGACATCATCTCATCGAAAAACGAAAGGCTGAACAACTTCATCTTCGCCTCCGACCTCTTCCGCAAGGTCAAGGAAGCCGAGATGGACGAGCACCAGCAGAAGTCCGCCGACTGACCGGACGGGTCGGCTGTCGGCATGGCGCGGCGGGCGACCGGTTGTTCCTTCCCGTACTTCCCCGGGAAACAGCCTCCGCACACGGACATTAATCAATATACTTACGGGGAAAAACGCAACCGCCTGCGGGCGGTTTTTTCATATACCTGCGGGGACAGCCGTCCCCCGACGCGGGCGGGCTCAACGGCTGCGGCCGCCGGTCTTCACGATGTCGAAAAGGTAGGTGAGCTTGACCGTTATCGTGTTGTTGTTCGAGCGGGCGAACACGTCGGTCTTGGAGTTGTTGAACACGTCGGCCAGGCCGTAATAATAACGCCCTTCGAGCAGGAAATGGCCGATGGGGGTGTGCACCTCCAAGCCCAGGCCGCCGACGATGCCGTAGTCGAACTTGCGGTCGATTGACATGTCATACTGCGAGCTGAAACTGTTCGGGCGGTCGGGCGTGCCGTCCTCGTTGAGCGTCCACACGTCGCTCTGCTCGCTGCTCTCGCTGATGCAGTATCCTATCTGCGGCCCCGCCTGGAAGAAGAACATGGCCCCCTTGTGCTCCTTTCCCCACGCCATGCGGGCGAACATGGGTATCTGCACGTAGTCGAGGTGGCGTTCGTAGCGGTCGGGCAAGGGCTCGTTCTGGCTGTTCTCGATGTTCTCCTTCCACCCGAGCCTCACGTAGTTCAGCTCGACTTGCAGGGCGCAGTAGGCCGTGTAGTAACGCTCGCAGACGTAGCGGAACGTCACGCCGAAGGTCGGCGCCATGAGCATACGCTGCTTGATGGTGGGGTCGAAGGAGATGCTGTTCATCGTCATTCCCCCGTTGACGCCTATGGCGATGTCGTTGCGGGGCTCCCCCACCTGCGCGGCGGCCTGCACGAAGAAACCCGCCGCGGCGATAGCTGTCGCGATTAGCCGTCCCGTCCGCTTCATCATCATTTCAGGGCTATTTTCCGGATTTGCCTGTCCTTGCCGTAGTTCACGAGCCACACGTGGTTGTTCACCACCCCTCCGCCGCCGTCGAGCCGTTCGAGGCGCATCACGCTCTGGTAGGGGGCTTCGTCGACGGGCTGCGTGGCAAACTGCGTGCCGTAGGCCGCCAGGCCTTTCAGGATGTGGAGCCCGTTGTCGAAGCCGAGGAGTGCCATGCGGGGGTAGGTCGGGAGCAGGTCGGTGCGGAACCACTCGCGGTAGTCGCGCTCGAAGCGTTTCACGGCCGCCGGATAGGCATCGTAGTAGAAGTTGGTGAAGATGTAGGTGTCCAGCGCGTAGAAGTTGTCCAGGTGGTCGGCGATGTAGGCCTGCCAGTCGGGATAGCCCAGCAGTGAGGGCGACGGCTTCCCGTCGGTCTGCGCCAGCTCCGTGAGGATGGGCATCAGCCGGTCGAGGGTGGCCTGGTCCGAGGCGTCGGGCAGGACGACGTTGCGCCCGTCGCCCGCGATGGCCGAAAGGAAGTCGGCCGACAAGTCGGCGAGCGCCACGGTGGCCGTCTCGCCGCCCCGTTCGCCGTGGCGCGCCAGCATGTAGTCCGTGAAGGCTTTCTCGTTCCCGGAGGCCGTGCGGACGACGATCAGGCGGCAGTCCGCCGTGAACACGTTGCCGAACAGCTCATACACGTTCTTCCACTTCTCCGCGTCGGGGGCGTTGAGGAGGCAGAGGTAGGGGTTCTTGTAAACGTCCGTGGCCTTCGACGTGAACGGAACGTAGTCCATCACGTGGTTGCGGGCGGCGAAGGCGGCCACCTGGGCGATGTGGTCGCCATAGAAGGGGCCTATGACGGCCTGCACGCCCGCGGCCTCCACCTCGGCCAGGGGAGCGGCGAGCGAAGCGTCGGGCGGCGTGTCATAGGCGAAGACCTCGACGTTGTGTCCCAGCCGCTTCATGCTGTCGACCGCCATGAGGAAGCCCCGGTAGTATTCGACGCAGCGGTCCTTGATGCCGGAGTTGCCGATGAAGGGGAGCATGACGGCCACCCGCACCACCTTCGCGCCCTCGGGGAAGCCGGTCTCCTGCGGCGCGGACGGCGCGGCGGCCTCCACGCGGGCTGTCGCGCTGCTGTCCGCCGCCGCGCGGGGGGCGGGAATCAGCACGATGTCGCCCTTCTTCAACTCATGGCCGGGCGTGCCCAGCACGGGGTTGGCCTGCACCAGCTCGTCGACCGTCAGGCCGTGCGCGTGGGCTATCCCCCAGAGGGTGTCCTTGCGCTTCACCTTGTATTCGGTCACCGGGGTGGCCTCGTCGGCGAAAGGCGTGGGGACGACGAGCACCTGCCCGGGGGTGACGATGTTGTCCTTGATGCCCGTGTTGTAACGGAGCAGCTCGGCCACCGTGACCCCGTACTGCTGCGAGATGCGGTATAACGTCTCTCCCTGCCGGACGGTGTGCTGCCGCGTGCTCGCCACCGTCTGCGAGAAGAGTGCCGTGTTCGCCAGGAAAGAAAAGGCGACGGCGAACACAAGGGTGATAAGGCGAAAGTTCATTGGAATCGGCTCACTGTTTTGCGGGCAAATGTACGGAAATTCCACGGAACTACCTCTCCGCGCGGCGCATAATCTGACGGCCTCGCCCGCGCAGGGCTGCCCGCCGCCTCCGCCCGCCCCGCCCGGCGGCGCAGGACTGCCCGCACGGCTTCCACAGCCGCGGCAACGGGGCGGCGCGACGCAGCCGGGGGCGAAAAAGACGCCCGCCCGGGTGGCTTGTACGGAGATAAATACGTATTTTTGAACGCAGAAGACACAAACGACAGCTTTTGGCGACCATGAAACATACGACACACTTCCTTTTGGGCTGCTGCCTGGCGGCGGCACTGGCCACGGCGGGCGCACCGGCAGCCGCCGCGCGCGACGCGGACGACAACACGCAGAAAAGCAAGGCCGAACAGCTGATGGAGGAATACCGCTTCGACGAGGCAGCGCAGCTGCTGGAAAAGGAAATCGCCACCGCCCGCCGCCGCAGGAAGCCGACCGACGCGCTCGAAAGGCTGCACGCGAAAGCCCTCACCGCGTCGAGTATGCTCGACGCTACGGCGCGCGTGGCCTTCATCGACAGCATGGTCGTGGACAAGGCGCAGTTCCTCGCCGCCGTCCGCCTGAGCCGCGACGTGGGCAGCCTCTCCGCCTATGCCGCGCCCGCACCCGCCACCGCCCACGACAGCCTCCACGGCCGCGCGCTCTACGTGAACGAGCTGGGCGACAAGGCCTACTTCGCCGTGGTCGGCGACTCGGGGCAACTGAAACTGAACCTGTCGGAACGGATCGGCGACTCGTGGGGCACGAGCAGGCCACTCGACGGCATAGCCGAACTGCCGGGCGACCAGGACTTCCCCTTCATGATGACCGACGGCGTGACCTTATATTATGCCAGCAACGACGATGACGGCCTCGGCGGCTACGACCTCTACGTGACGCGCCGCAGCCTCGACGACGGCAGTTTCGTGAAGCCCGAAAACCTCGGCATGCCCTTCAACTCGCCCGCCAACGACTACCTCTACGCCATCGACGAGGCGAACCGCCTGGGCTGGCTCGTCACCGACCGCGGGCAGGAGGAGGGGCGCGTGTGCGTCTACGTCTTCATCCCCAGCGAAACGCGCGACACCTACTCCACCCTGGCCTGGGAGGAGGACGACATACGCCGCGCCGCGCGGCTGGCCTCCATAGCCGAGTCGCAGCGGGGCATACCGGGGACGGACGAGGCGCGCGCCACCCTGCGCAGCGTCCTCGCGCAGCCGACCGGGACGACCGACGCGCCGACCATCCGCTTCGTCGTCGGCGACGGGCGCATCTACACCTCGCCCACGCAGTTCCGCAGCGAGGGGGCGAAGAAGCTCTTCACCCAATGGAACGCCCTCGTGGAGGAGCGCGACAGCCAGGAGCGGACGCTCGCCGACCTCCGCGCGCAGTATGCCCGGGGCTCGGAGGAGGAGCGCAACCGACTGCGCGCCACCATCCTGCCACTCGAACGCAAGGTGGAAGAGCTCGCCGGCTCCTGCCGCCAGATAGAACGCCAGATGAGGGTGGAAGAACAGAAGACGAAATAACTGATTACGCATAGGAAAGGAGACAACGGCATGGACAAGCGCATCGACGAATCCGAACTGATCATCAACGACGACGGGAGCATCTTCCACCTCCACGTGAAGCCCCACCAGCTGGCCGACAAGGTGGTCCTCGTGGGCGACCCGGGGCGCGTCGACACCGTGGCGGCCCACTTCGGGAGGGTCGAGTGCGAAGTGGCCAGCCGGGAGTTCCGCACCGTCACGGGCAGCTACGCCGGGAAGCGCGTCACGGTGGTCTCCACGGGCATCGGGTGCGACAACATCGACATCGTGATGAACGAGCTCGACGCACTGGCCAACATCGACTTCGCCACGCGCACCGTCAATCCCCGCCTGCGCAGCCTCGACATCGTGCGCATCGGCACGTGCGGCGGCCTGCAACCCTACACGCCCGAGGGCACTTTCGTGGCGAGCGTCAAGAGCATCGGCCTCGACGGCCTGCTCAACTTCTATGCCGGGCGCGACCGCGTGTGCGACACCGCGCTCGAAGCGGCTTTCGTGCGCCACATGGGCTGGACGGGCCACGTCGGCACGGCGCATCCCTACGTGGCCGCGGCCGACGGGGAGCTCCTCGCGCGCATCGCCGCCGCCGACATGGTGCGCGGCCTCACCGTGTGCTGCGGCGGCTTCTTCGGGCCCCAAGGCCGCGTGCTGCGCCTGCCCCTGGCCGACCCCGAACAGAACCGTAAGATAATGAGCTTCGAGCACGACGGCCTGCGCATCACCAACTTCGAGATGGAGAGCAGCGCCCTCGCCGGACTGGCCCTCCTGATGGGGCACAGGGCCATGACCTGCTGCATGGTGATAGCCAACCGCGTGGCTGGCCGCGCCAACCCCGACTACAAGAACTCCATCGACCTGCTCATCCAAACCGTCCTCGACCGCCTCTGAACCGCCGGGCGGCCTCGCCCCGCCCCTGCCCTGCCACACCGTCCGAGCGCGTAGCGGATACGCTCGTAATTTCCATATCTCCCGTTGACCCCGCAACCTCCCCCGACCTTCCCCCCGGGGCGGTGGTTGCGGACGAATCCCTGCGGCCTGCGCATGGCGGGCTTGTGTCCT
>CAZYHW010000060.1:7013-12224 GCA_964647405.1 uncultured Prevotellamassilia sp. | reverse complement strand
TTGGCAGTCCGACCTCCCGGGCTACGGCGAGCAGTTCCGACGGGTCTTTCCCCAGAAGAGGTTGGCGATGTGGAGGTTGCATGGTTGTGGATAGTCCTGTTCCGGAATTTGCCGCAAAGTTACAAAAAAACTCAAATCTATGCGCTCCATCCTCCTGCCCGGCAGTTTTGTTGCCAATCAGGTGATTATGGCGGACGGGCTTCCGGATTTTAATCGTACATTTGCCGCACGATTAAAAAGAAAGGACAGATTATGAAAAAGTTGAGTTTTTCGATTTACACGTTGTGCGGCGCGTTGCTCCTCAGCGGGTGCGGATTGAACAATACAGCCAAAGGCAGCCTCATCGGAGCCGGCTCGGGAACAGCCGTGGGCAGTTTGGTCGGTGGCCTGGTCGGTAAGGGAAAAGGAGCCGCCATCGGAGCCGCCGTGGGAGCAGCGGTAGGTGCCGGAGCCGGCGCACTCATCGGACGCAGGATGGACAAGGCCGCAGCGGCTGCCGAGACCGTGGAAAACGCACAGGTGGAGTCCGTCACGGACGACAATGGCCTGCAAGCTGTCAAGGTGACGTTTGACTCGGGCATCCTCTTTGCCACGGGCGACGCGTCGTTGAGCACATCCGCCAAGGCATCGCTGAGCAAGTTTGCCTCCAACGTGTTGAACCAGAATACGGACATGGACGTGGCTATCATAGGCTACACGGACAACCAGGGCTGGAAGAACTCCACAGCCGCCGAGAGCCAGCAAAAGAATCTCGACCTGTCGCAGGTACGTGCGCAGAGCGTGCAGAGCTACCTGCTGAGCTGTGGTGTGCAGTCCTCGCAAATCACCTCGGTCGAGGGACTGGGCGAGGCTAATCCGGTGGCTTCGAACGACACCAAGGAAGGACAGCAGCAGAACCGCCGTGTCGAAATCTACCTCTACGCCAGCGAGGAGATGATAGCAGCGGCCAATGCAGGTACATTGGAATAAAACATAGCCCTGTCCGCGTCGCGGGCGGCAGGTGTCGCCGGCGGATATTTAATGGACGGGAAAGACGTGCGAAAGGGAGGAATGACCTTGATGGTGTTCCTCCCTTTCGTGTTTTTGGGGGCGGTTCTTCTGCCTGCCCGCCGGTTAATCGTGTAACAATATGTTGCCCAAATCGTATTCGCCCATCATGCGGCTGCGATCCACGTCGCCATTCACGCCCGGAATGCGGCCGCTCGATGTGTATTGCCAGATAACATAATCCTTCCCGTCGTTGAGCGTGGGTTCGTCCTCGCGATAACGGGCAATCATCCACGGATAGTCCTCGAATTCCCCGACCAAGTGCTTGTTGTAGAAGTTTTGGAAAGTGTAGAGCAATGGTTTCCGTCCATACACTTTCGTCACTTGGGCGATGAATGCTTTCAGGTTTTTGATGAAGTGCTCCCTCGAACCTCTCCCGCGTTGTTCTATGTCGATGATGGGCAGGAGGTCTTGCTCCTCAGGCTTGACCACGGCTGTTAGGTTTTTCAGTTGTTGCTTCCAGTCCGTGTTCGGGCGATAGAAATGGTAACTCCCCACTTTCAATCCGACCCTCCGTGCCTCTTTCAGGTTGTATTCGTAGGTGTCGTCGACCAGGGTGGCTCCTTCCGTCGCTTTCATGTAAACGTAGGCTATCCCCCCGCTTCCCGCCACGGCGTCCCAGTTGATTCTGCCTTGGTAGTGCGACACGTCGATACCCTCAATGCTTGTTCTGGCAATGGACTTCTCGTGGCCGGGATGGGCTTCCACCCCCGCCACGAGCCTGTGCCGTATCGGTTGCTCGGCCATCGCGTCCGGCTCGCGTTGTGAAAGCATGACGAGGTCGTAACGCTCGCTCCCCTTGTCGCGTCGCCGGGCATCCATGGCCGCCGGCCAGGCCAAAGCAAAAAGCAATATATATATGGTAGGTTTATTCGTAGAGATGTTCATCTGGCTGCCTCATTCCATTTCGACTGCGCAAACTTAACAAAAATACGGCAGAGAAAGGACGAGCAATATTATAATAATCATCAAATTATCGCCCTATGGACACAGAATGCGGCCATCCCGTACCTATCCGGCGACCTGTCGGCACAAGTCGGCGACCCGTCGTGACGGAAAGCCGGCTGGTCGTAACGGGACGGCGACCCGTTTCGTATGTGTGATTGACATTTTTTTGATATTTACGTTTGCCATAAACTTGTGTTATTCCCGACAAATCCCTACCTTTGCGGTTAAAGAATAATGGGTAAACAAATTAGGATGAGGATATATTACAAAATACTTGTGGCATCGTTCCTGCTCGCCTCGCTCCCTTGCACGGCTTCCAGCACCGGCCTGTGGGGGAATAGCGGAGGCTTGGAGGCAACAGCCTCGCCGCTGAATGAAATCAGCATCACGGCAAAAGGAAAGAATGTGAGCGTCCGGAATGCGGCCGGGCTTACGCTTGAGGTCTATAACATCACGGGGGTGAGAATAGCCACCTATAAGATAGACAGCAACGACACGACCGTGAGCCTCGATTGCGGCAAGGGATGCTACATCCTCAAATTGGGGAAAATAGCAAGGAAGATTTCTATCGTATAACCGCGTGTAGGCCCAGGGGAGAAGGCTGAAAGGCATTACCAGTTAGGAAGGCAGCCAGAAAACCTTTCCGGACGAAAGAGCGTGTCCCTCATGTTTACCCACAGCGAAGCCAAACTCGTCCGCAGGTTGCGCGATTCCGACACACGGCGCAAGGCATTCGAGGAACTGGTCGACCGCTATTCTGAACCTCTTTACGCGCAGATTCGTCGCATGGTGCTGTCGCATGACGATGCCGACGACTTGTTGCAAAACACTTTCCTGAAAGCATGGCTGGCGCTCGACTCGTTCCGGGGAGATTCCAAATTGTCCACATGGCTATACCGGATAGCCATCAATGAATGCCTGACATTCTTGCAGAAGAGCAAATCCACCGTCCCTATCGAGGAAGCGACCGTCCTGCCCGCCGCCGACAACGAAAGCGGGCTGAGCGAGACGGAGAGCGAGCGGGTGGCACGCTTGTTCCAAGCCGCTCTCTCCACTTTGCCGGACAAGCAGAGGCTGGTTTTCAACCTGAAATATTTCGACGAGATGAGATATGAGGACATGAGCACCCTGCTCAACACGAGCGTGGGAGCCCTGAAAGCCTCTTATCACTTTGCCGTTAAAAAAATCGAGGCCTTTTTCCGCGAAAACGATTAAACCTAAATCAATTTCTGTGGTCAGAGAGTAAACAAAAGACGAGAGAGGGAAACTAAATGAAAAATACGTTTGACATCCTTTCTGCGCACAAGGAGGCAATCAAAGCCTCGTTCGAACCACCCAAGGGCTACTTCGACACCCTGAAAAGCCAGGTGATGACGCAATTGCCGCCATCCGGGGCTACGGAGCACGTGGTTGCTCATCCGGCACGCCCCCGACGGCGTTACCTCCTGCCTAAGTATGTGGCCGGGATAGCTGTTGCGGCAGCCTGCGTGGCGGTGGTGTGGATATGGCCGTTTGCTGGAAGTTCCGTGGAGAACATTCCCAATGGCAATTCGGTGGCCGCGACTGTGGCATCCGAAGAAGAAAGCAACGACAAGTATATCGACGACCTCTACAACTACGCCATGCTTGATCGTTACAGCTACTACGATTACATCTTAGAAGACTATTAAATACGATGTCACGCCCGTTATGCCTGTTTGGTCTGCTGATTCTCAGTCTTTTCGTGACGGTTCCCGAAACCAGGGCTGAGGACAAGCTTCCGCAAGAACCCTTTACCCGTATCTTCTCCCCGAAGGAATTCGAGAAGGAGCGGGAAGCGTTTATTATCAAGGAAGCTGGAATCACGCCGTTGGAAGCTGCCCAATTCTTCCCTATTTTCCAGGAATCGCAGAAACGGCAGCGTGAAATCAACAAGGAGATACGCGATTGTATCCGCCAGATTGATGCAAAGGATGTCTCTGAAACAAAGGCTGCCGAACTGCTTAAAAAACTCGAAGCCCTGAACTTGCAGCGTGTCGAGCTTGAAAACAAGTTCTACGAGGAAGCCAAGCAAGCCATTGGGGCTTACAAGACCGTCAAGGCCATTGCGGCTGAACGCAAGTTCGACCGGAAGATTTTCCATAAGATGGCCAAGCCTAAGCAGTAAGCTTTCTGACAAAACGAGCAGGGGCGAAGTTGCCGTGAAAGCGGAACAACTTCGCCCTTGTTCGTTTATTTGATTTCCTGTCGCACCGACCGGAAAGGGTAGGAGGCGAGTGGTTTTATCTTATGCTCCTTTGCCCAGAACAGAATCCGATGGCGTCAGGACGGGGAGGCCATGATCGGTGCGCCCGTCGCCGAGCCGTCCTTCCATCCAGGCATCAAGGAGCATCCGCGCCATACTCAAACGTTCCGGGATGGCTGGCAGGTTGTCCCGGCGATACCATCCGCCTTTGTTCAGTTCCGAGCGTTGAATCCGGAGCGTCCCTCCGGCATAATCGGCGTAGAACCCCACCATCAGTCCGCAAGGATAGGGCCACGGCTGACTGCCGAAATAGTGGATGTTGCTTATGCAGAGTTGTGTCTCCTCGCGCACTTCGCGAACGACACACTCTTCGAGTGTTTCGCCGGTCTCGACAAAGCCAGACACGAGGCCGAGGTAATCGCCCTGGAAGTGCTTGCCCTGCACAAGGAGCACCTCTTCGCCTCGCTTCACGAGGACTATGATGGCCGTGGACAGCAGTGGCCACGCTTCATGTCCGCACCGGGGACAACGCTTGCTGATTTCGGTGTGACGTTCCAAGGGCGTGCCGCACACACTGCAAAACTTCGTCGTCGCGTCCCAATGAAGGAGTTCACGAGCCTTACCGGCCATCAGATAGAAAGGCTTTGCGACCAAGTGGAAAGAGGCACGCAGCCTCACCAGTTCGCACATTTCGGGCACGGTCGGCTCGTTGATATGCACGGCATGGCAGGGAATGCCACCGATGTCGGGCAGACTGTTCACCACCTGCCCTTCTTCAATCCTGACAGGAGGAACACAGCCGAACGGAACGGCATAGCCGCTATCCGGTTGGCGACGTAGCAGCCATGCGTCGCCATGAAAGACGAACCAATAAGCTGCCTTTGATTCCTCTTCGCCTTTCCTGCTTTTGTATTCCATATACCCGAAGATTTCTTCTCTGTCTTTTCTTGGTATAATTCCAAGTCCGGCGAGCACCCCAGGCTGGGGGATGC
>CAZYHW010000060.1:4601-6913 GCA_964647405.1 uncultured Prevotellamassilia sp. | reverse complement strand
CTGTCTTTTCTTGGTATAATTCCAAGTCCGGCGAGCACCCCAGGCTGGGGGATGCTCGCCGGACGTCTTTCAGATTGTGCGGATGGTCAGACCTCTAAACCGAGGGAGCGAACCACGGCATCTATCTTCTCCAATGCTACGGTGTGGGCTCCTGCATAGCACTTCGGGCAGCCCATCTCGCCTTTCACTTCGATATAGAACTTTATCTTGGGCTCCGTGCCGGAAGGACGGACACTGACTTTCGTACCGTCAGCGGTGAACCACTGCAACACATTGCTCTTTTCGGGCATGTCTATCGGCTTGGCCTGTCCGTCGCCGTCGGTTTCCGTCAGCGTGGCATAGTCTTTCGTGCATACCACTTTCGAGCCGGCGATTTCGCGCGGCGGGTTTGTCCGGAAGTTCTGCATCATCGCCTTGATTTCGTCGGCACCTGTCTTTCCGGGTTTGACGACGTTGACGGTCTTGTTGAGCACATAGCCATACTCGACGTAGATGTCCATCAGGATGTCGTAGAGTGTCTTCCCCTGATCCTTGGCCCAGGCGCAAATTTCAGCCAGCAGCGAGCAGGCGGACACTGCGTCCTTGTCGCGGACAAAGTCTTCGGCCAGGAAACCGTAGCTCTCTTCGCCACCACCGATGTATTGCAGCTTGCCCTCGTCGAGCCTGATCTGACGGGCAATCCACTTGAAGCCCGTGTAGCAGTCATACATTTTTATATGGTTCTTCTCCGCAACGGAGCGAATCAGCTCGGTGGTCACGATGGTCTTGACGATGAACTCATTGCCTTTCATCTTGCCCTGAGCCTGCCGGTTCATGATGATGTAATAGAGGAAAATCAGACAGGTCTGGTTTCCGTCGAACAGCATCCAGTTGCCGTCGTTGTCCTTGCAGGCCATGCCCACGCGGTCAGCGTCGGGGTCGGAAGCCATGACGATGTCGGCGTTGATGTCCTTGGCCAGCTTCAAAGCCAAGGAGAGCGTCTCGGCATTTTCGGGGTTCGGGCTTTCAACGGTAGGGAAGTTGCCGTCCTTGACCATCTGTTCCTTGACGCAGTGCACGTTCTCGAATCCCCAGAGAGCCAGCGAGCGGGGAATGAGTTTCATGCCCGTGCCGTGAACCGGGGTATAAACGATGCTCAGGTCCTTTTGCCGTTGGATGCAGCCGGGGTCGATGGAGAGCGAATGTATCTGTTCGAGGTAGGCACTGTCTATTTCCTCGCCGATGGTCTCGATGAGCGCGGGATTACCCTTGAACTTGACATCAGCCACGCCCACTTTGTTCACCTCGTCGATGATGCCCGTGTCGTGCGGTGTCAGCACCTGTGCCCCGTCTTCCCAATAGGCTTTGTAGCCGTTGTATTCCTTGGGGTTGTGCGAGGCTGTCAGGATGATGCCTCCCTGGCATCCGAGGTGGCGTATGGCGAAGCTCACTTCGGGGGTGGGGCGCATGTCGTCGAAAAGATAGACCTTGATGCCGTTGGCACTGAATATGTCGGCTGCCGTCCGGGCGAAGAGGTCGCTGTTGTTGCGGCAGTCGTAGCCGATGGCGACCGAAATCTGTTCACGTCCGGCGAAGTTCTTTTTCAGGTAGTTCGAGAGACCCTGTGTGGCCGTCCCGACGGTATAGATGTTCATGCGGTTTGTTCCCGCACCCATGATTCCGCGCAGGCCGCCCGTACCGAATTCAAGGTTCTGGTAGAAAGAATCGATGAGTTCCGTCTTGTCCTCGCTTTCCAGCATACGGCGGACTTCAGCCTGCGTCGCGGCATCGTAGAGTGGCGATGTCATCCACTCGCGGGCTTTGGCCTCGCATTGCGTAATCAGCTCTTGGTTTTCCATTTCGTATCGAATGATTAAAAGTTTTGGCTTCCGGTTTCTTTGGCGGGCAGGACTTCTATCCAGTACCCGTCGGGGTCGTTGATGAAATACAGCCCCATGGCCTCGTTCTCGTAGCATATGCAGCCCTTTTCCCGATGGCGGGCCCGCGCCTCGGCGTAGTCGCCCGCCGCCCGCACACAAAGGTGGAACTCGTTCTCACCCAGGTTGTAGGGTTGCGGATGGTCGCGCAGCCAAGTAAGCTCGAGCCTGAACGCACCCGTCGCGTCGGTCAGGTAGACGATGCGGAAAGCACCCTCCGGGCCGTCGATGTGCCCGCACTCGTGCAGTCCGAGCGCACGGGCGTAGAAATCGATGCTCCGGGTCAAGTCCGTGACGTTTATGTTGAAGTGGTCGAATTTCGTCTCTATGGACATGGGGATTCTGTTTTAGGATTGCACGGGCAAAAGTAGAGAATTCCGTTGACGTGGGCAACCT
>CAZYHW010000060.1:0-4501 GCA_964647405.1 uncultured Prevotellamassilia sp. | reverse complement strand
CCGCCGGTGCAATAGCCGGTGCGGTAGCCGCGCTTCGTACCGGTACGCTCCTGTCCCATAATAGCGGCAGAAAAGCCAATATTTCAAGCCGGAAGTTACGGAAATAAAGCGTATATTTGCATGGCGTTCCCGGAACACCCCGCCATGGGGAGCCCTTTCCCGGAACCGGTGTGGCAGACATAACAATTAAGTTTCATGAATAAGATTATCGCCAAGGAACAGCTTTCGGAGAAAGTGTTCAAACTTGTCGTCGAAGCCCCTTTGATTGCCAAGGCTCGCCGTGCGGGCCATTTTGTGATAGTCCGTGTTGACGAACACGGCGAACGTATCCCATTGACCATAACGGATGCCGACCCGCAACGGGGAACCATCGTCCTGGTCGTGCAGGAAGTAGGCCTGTCGTCGACGCGCCTTTGCGAACTGTCCGTCGGTGACGTGTTGGCCGACGTGGTAGGCCCCCTTGGACGGGCTACCCACATCGAGAACTTCGGGACGGTCGTGTGCGCGGGCGGCGGCGTGGGCATAGCCCCCATGCTCCCCATCGTGCAGGCACTCAAAGCGGCAGGCAACCGCGTCGTCAGCGTGTTGGCCGGTCGCACGAAGAATTTGGTGATTCTCGAAGAAGAAATGCGTCGCTCGTCCGACGAGGTCATCATCATGACGGACGACGGCAGCTACGGGCGGAAAGGACTTGTGACGGACGGCGTTGAGAGCGTGATAGCCCGCGAGCGGGTCGACAAATGCTTTGCCATCGGCCCGGCCATCATGATGAAGTTCGTGTGCTTGCTGACTAAGAAGTACGACATCCCCACGGAGGTCTCGCTCAACACGATTATGGTGGACGGGACGGGAATGTGCGGCGCGTGCCGCGTCACTGTGGGCGGCCAGACCAAGTTCGTCTGTGTCGACGGGCCGGAATTCGACGGCCATCAGGTGGACTTCGACGAGATGCTCAAACGCATGGGTGCTTTCAAGGCGGAAGAACGGGAAGAGATGCACAAGCTGCACCACGTTGAGGGCAACGAGCCGACGGGGCGGGATGCCGCGTGGCGCGTGGAACTGCGCAAGGCGTTGAAAGCAAAGGACAGGATGGCAATTGAACGCTGCAAGATGCGCGAACTCCCGCCCGCCTATCGCGCACGAAGCCTGAAAGAGGAGGTGAATCGCGGCCTGACCTTGGCACAAGCCCAGCAGGAAGCACGCCGCTGCCTGGATTGCGCCAATCCCGGCTGTGTGTCGGGCTGTCCCGTAGGAATCGACATCCCGCGCTTCATCAAGAACATAGAACGTGGCGAGTTCGGCGAAGCCGCCGCCACACTCAAAGAAACCAGTGCGCTGCCTGCCGTCTGTGGCCGCGTTTGCCCGCAGGAGAAGCAGTGCGAGGCGTTTTGCATCCACCTGAAAACCGGCGGGGAGGCCGTCGCCATCGGTTATCTGGAACGCTTTGCCGCAGACTACGACCGCGAACACGGTGTACACATACAGCCGGAGAAAGTCCCTGCGAACGGGCTGAAAGTGGCGGTCGTCGGTTCCGGTCCTGCGGGTCTCTCTTTTGCCGGGGACATGATTAAGCGGGGATACGACGTTACCGTGTTCGAGGCACTCCATGAGATAGGCGGTGTGCTCAAATACGGCATCCCCGAATTCCGGCTTCCTAATCGAATCGTGGATTACGAGATTGACAGTTTGCAGGAACAGGGAGTCCGTTTCGTGAAAGACTGCATCATTGGGAAGACCCTTACCGTTGACGATTTGGAGGCGGCTGGCTATGCCGGTATATTCGTGGCCTCGGGTGCCGGACTGCCCAACTTCATGGGCATTCCGGGCGAGAACTCCATCAACATCATGTCATCGAATGAATACCTCACCCGTATTAACTTGATGGATGCGTCGAACCCCGACAGCGATACGCCCGTGACGCTTGGCAAACATGTGGCCGTGATTGGCGGAGGTAACACAGCGATGGACTCCGTGCGCACCGCGTTGAGACTGGGTGCGGAAACAGCCACTATTATATATAGACGCTCCGAAGCCGAGATGCCTGCCCGCGTCGAGGAGGTGAAGCACGCCAAGGAAGAGGGAGTGGACTTCCTGACGCTGCATAACCCGGTGGAATACCTGGCCGACGAGCAGGGACGTGTGAAGCAGGTCGTCTTGCAACAGATGGAGCTTGGCGCGCCCGATGAGTCGGGTCGCCGCCGCCCAGTGCCTATCGAAGGAGCCCTGGTGACCAAGGATGTGGACCTTGTCATCGTGAGCGTGGGCGTGTCGCCCAATCCCATCCTGCCCCATTCGGTCGAAGGTCTTTCGTTGGGGCGGAAAGGCACGATAGTTGTCGACGAAAATATGCTGTCTTCGCATAAGATGCTTTATGCCGGTGGCGACATCGTGCGGGGTGGTGCCACGGTCATCCTCGCCATGGGCGATGGTCGTCGCGCTGCCGCCGCCATGGATGCCCGTCTCATGTCCGCCCATTGAGTGGCGGGCATGAGGTAAATGCTGGCAGGGCACAAGCCTTGGCAACGAACGACATGGAAACATCACGGAAGCTGACAGCCGCTTATCGTTTGGAGCAGCGAATCCGCCGGAAGTTCGGACAGGGACTTCGGGAGTTCGGACTGGTCGTGCCCGGCGACCACGTCCTTGTCGGCCTTTCGGGAGGGAAAGACTCGATGGCCTTGCTCGAATGGCTCGGACGCTATGCCAAACATCAAGGCGGCCGGGTGACGGTAGAGGCTCTGCATGTGAGGATGCGGAACGTCGACTACCGTTCCGACATCGGCTACCTGCGGCAGTTTGCAGAGGATTGCGGCTGCCGGTTCCATGTGAAGGAAACATCGTTTGAGCCCGACCGCGACCCGTCGCGCAGCCCGTGTTTCCTGTGTTCCTGGAACAGGCGGAAGGTTCTCTTTGAAACCGCACAGCAATTGGGATGCGGGAAAATTGCCTTGGGACATCATCGTGACGATATCCTGCGGACGGCGTTGATGAACTTGACTTTTTCCGGCTCGTTCGCCACTATGCCGGTCAAGATGAGGATGCGTAAATTCCCGGTCACTATTATACGTCCTTTCTGCCACGTTGACGAGGACGACTTGCGGAGCTGGGCATCTCTGCGTAGTTACTGCCCGTTGGATAAGACTTGTCCTCACGAGAAAGAGGGGAACCGTGCAGCCATTGGGGCTGTCTTGGAAGCCATGCAGCGTCTAAGCCCCGAGGCTCGCAACAGTCTGTGGCACGCGTTGCAGAAAGAGGGGAAACTCGTGTCGTTATAGTCTCCTGAGCTTGTCGAGAATGTTCCGGTTGAGCGTCTTCAAGTGATTCCCGTTCCGCATGAACTCTTGTTGAATCACTGACAAGCCGTTGAAATAGTCGGAAAAGATTTGTCTCATACCCTCCCGATGGGAGTGTGCCTCGGGATTGACCACGACGTTAAAGCTCTTTTGAACGATTTCCACCTCGATGTCTCTTCCCGTCACGATAGGGTCGCCGTCGCGGTGGGCAATCCCTTCCGACTGCCTCCTGATGCGCACTTTCTTGGTGCGCAGTGTCTTGATGTGACTGTTTTGGTCGATTGTCCGGTTAAAGAGTTGGATGGCAATTTGGGGGGCTTCGATGGCATTGAACGGCTCCATCACCGTCACGTCCATCAGTCCGTCTTTCATCGAAGCATTAGGCGCGATGTAGGCGTTGTTCCCATACTGCGAGGCGTTGGCACAGGCAATAAGGAAAGCGTTGTATTTGAACGTACCCTCGTCATCCTCGATGGTATAAGTCTCCGGCTTGTAATGCAATCCCTCGCGCAGCGCGTTCTCGATGTATGAGAGGAAACCGCGCTTCTTTCCCTCTGCAAACTTGGCACTGATGAAAGCATCGAAGCCGACACCGCAAGTGCAGAAGAAAGGTTGGCCGTTAATGATGCCGTAGTCCAGGCAATGGATCGTCATCTGGTTGATAATTTGCAACGCTTTCCTCATGTCCAGAGGGATTTGCAGATGCCGTGCCAGCCCGTTGCCGGAGCCGCAGGGGATGATGCCGAGTGCCGTCGGCGTGTGGACAATCGAGCGGGCCACTTCGTTCACCGTGCCGTCACCACCCACGGCCACCACCATGTCGATGCCTTTGGCCGCTGCTTCTTTGCTCAGTTCTTCCGCGTGGCCTGCATATTCGGTGACGGCAATGGAATAGTCGAAGCGGGATTTGTCTGCCAGTTCAAGGATGGTCTGGCAGACAGTCTCTTTTCCCGCTGTTCCGGAGATGGGATTGACTATGAAAAGCGCACTTTTCTTCATTAGCAACTGCAAAATTAGCATTTTATGTGTCCGGAGCGTCCTGTCTGGACCAGAAAAAAAGAATATCCTTCCCGGATTTAATCAAAGGTAGAGCCCTGCTGCAAATGCGATAAAGTACGGAGGTTATTCACTTCCCGCAGGCCACCTCGCCTTTGTCCGCTGCGGAACAGGAACTGCGCTCTGCGCGTCCTGCTCCCCGTCTGTTGCTG
>CAZYHW010000059.1:0-12245 GCA_964647405.1 uncultured Prevotellamassilia sp. | reverse complement strand
CTAAGTCCGGTTTTTCCGCAGCGGGAAATACCGCCCGTAAGTCAGCATCCGCCAAATCCATTCCAAGGGTCCGAAACGGAATGCCGAAAGCCAGGCATGGCTCAGCACCACCTGGCCGAGGAAAACCACCAACACGATGAGTTCCGTCTGAACCAAGCCCACACTGGCTCCCCAACCCAGGCCGATGCCGTAAAAGAGCAGGACACCGACGACGGACTGCCCGATGTAGTTGGTCAATGCCACCCGGCCGGGAGCGGCCAGGAGCGAGAACACGCGCCAACGGGGACGGCGGAGGTACAACAGGCACAACCCGGCCACGTAGGCAAAGCCCAGCGGGAACACGCCCACGAGGTAGAGGAACGAATGCGCCGTCAGCCCCCAGGGATGGTGATGCACGCCACTCCAAGCGTAAGCAAAAGACAGCGGCAGGCCGACGGCCAGTCCGTAGCGGAACACCCGCAGGAGCTGCGCCTTGCGTTCGGCCAACTGCGCATACAGCTTCTGCCGTCCCAGATAGTAGCCCAGGAGGAACAAGCCCAGCACCCGGAAATAGCGGTTCCCGTCGATGAACTCCTGCAACCTCACCAACGCGCCCTGAATCAGGAACTGGAACATCCCGCCGTAGTCCTGAATGTCGCGCAGCCAGTAAGCGAAGTTTTCGTCGGTGATGCCATAGCGGGCGCACCAGTACTGCTGCCAACGGACCACCTGCGCGGACAGCGATATTCCCGCGACCTCCTGCACGAAGTCGACGGCAACCGGCAGGCACAGCAGCAAGGCTGCCCACGTGAGCAACGCCCGGCCGGACAAATGGCGGAACAACGGCAACAGGAAGCCCAGGAGGGCATAGAGCATCAGGATGTCGCCGCTCCAAATGAACATCAGGTGCAGGAAACCGACGAGGGTCAATATCCCCATCCGCCGGTAGAAGACACGGAAGCCGTCGGCACCGCGCTTCATGGCATTGGACATGATGATGGAGAAGCCCATGCCGAACAGAAGGGAGAAGATGGTGTAGAATTTCCCGTCGACGAACCAATAGAGCAGGAAGCGCATGACGCTGTCCTCGCCGTAGGTCGGCATGGCCTCCGCAGCAGCGGGGCTCAGGAAGGTGTAAAGCGAAAATTCGGGGTAATTGGCAAGTGCGATTCCGAACAGGGCAAATCCCCGCAGGGCATCCAGAATGACATGGCGCTCGGACGAACGAACCGGCGCGGCATTGTTGATGTCAGGTTTCATTGAGTCTTTTTCTTTCTGTTAACCAGCATTACGCTTAATAATATCACGACCAAGGCCAGCAGCTGGATGGTCGTTATGCGTTCGCCGCCCAGCCCGCAGCCGATAGCGACCGCCACGACGGGATTGACGTAGGCATGCGTGCCGACCTCCGTCGCCGGACGCACCTTCAACAACCATACATAGGCGGAGTAGGCCAGCAACGAGCCGAAGGTGATCAGGTAGACCAGCGAGAGCCACGACGCGGCCGGGACGGCTGCCCAGTCCACCGCGGACAGCTCGCCGCTCCCGGCCACGCACAGCCAGAACATCAGGCTGGCGAAAAGCATTTGCCAGGCCGACCCGGCAAAGTCGTTCGTCCCCTCCTCGCCCGAGGAGCGGTACTTGGCATACAAGGAACCGAGTGCCCAGGAAACGCAACCGGCGACAAGAATCAAGATGCCGTACCCGTGGCCTGACGGCTCGCCGACCAGTTGTTCGGCATAGAGCATCCCGACACCGGCAAAGCCGGCCACGATGCCGGTCAAGACCGACGCGCTGCGGAAATTACTACGCCACATGGGCGCGTCGAACAACATAATCCAAATGGCAGTGGACGAGGCGACAATGGCGACCAGACTGCTGCTAACGTAACGTTGAGCCAGCATGATGACCGCCATGTCCACAAAAAGGAGAACAATGCCGCTCACGGCGGACCGCCGTATCAGCGCAGGCCTCAGCACATGTTCGCCACGCCATGCGCACAACGCAAGCAACATCATCCCCGCCGCAGAAAAGCGCAAGGCTCCCAAGAGGAACGTGGGCAGTCCCCGCAACGCCACACCGATAAAGTAGTAGGTCGAGCCCCATACCACGTAGATGAGGAAATAGGCAACGACGACAGCGGCGGTGTGCTTGGACGGAGGCATGCTTACGCGCTTTTCTCTCTTTCTATCACTTCACAGTCCGCGGGTGCTTTGATATTCTCGTCGATGGTCACCGAGCCGATGCGGTCGGCGACAATGCGTCCCGACATGGGATTCTTTATGTTCGTGATGCTCCCCCGTATGTCCGCGTGCACCGTGCTGTATTCGAACGCCCGGTCACAGTCGGGCCCGAAAGTACAATTCTCCAACACCAGGTCGTGCGCATAACAAAGCGGCTGCTCCCCCGTGATGTGGCAGTTCACCAACCGCAGGTTCTTCGAGTGCCATCCCAAGTACTCGCCGTTCAGTTCGGAATCGTAGATGGTGACATTCTCCACCTCCCAGAACGCATCCTTCGTCGTGATGTGCGCGTGATGAATCTCCACGTTCTTGACGTATTGGAAGACATACTTGCTGTCGCTTTGGAGGCCGTCCACGTAAATATCCTCACTGAACATGAACGGATAAGTCCCCTCATGCAACGTCAGGTTCGATATGTTCAGTTTCTTGCATCGCCAGAAAACCTCGTCCGCATCATTCATCACGACATTCTCTATCTCTATGTCGAACATCTCGCGGAACATCTTGGGTGCATCTATCCGGGTGTTCGTCATCTTCAAATGGTCTGAATACCACAGGGCCGAACGCCCCCCGACATCGAAGAAGCACTTGTCAATCTTGAAGCCGTGCACGTGCCAGAAGGGATAGTTACCCTCGAAACGGCAATTCACTGCCTCGATGTTGCTGCACTCCTTTATCGCGGACTCACCCGCACGGATTATCACGTTTTCCAGATAAAGGTCGTGGGAGGCGAACAGAGGGCGTTCGCCGCCGAACTCTTGGTTTATGATACGCTTCATCAGTCTTTCGTTTTTGGTCTATTTCATCTTCTCCTCGTGGCCTTTCCCGCCCAAGGGAAAGGCGGATGGAACGAAGTGGCTATTCTTCGGCATCCCTAATCATATATATCGCGTTCAAGGCACTGGGGAAGCCGACGTAGGGAAGGCATTGTATCATGGCCGCATAGAGCGTCTCTTTCGAGAGACCGGCTTTCAGGCAGCCCTTGACGTGAGCTTCTATCTGGCGGTCGGCTCCGATGGCTGTCAGGACGCACAGCGAGAGCAACTCGCGGGTTTGCAGGTCGAGCCCACTCCGGGTATAGAAATCGCCGAAGCATACCTCGGTGAGGAAGTCGGCCACGGCTTCGCCCATCCCCTGCGGAAGGGGTTGCAGAGCCTGCTTTATCTCGTCGCCGTAGAGGGGTGCTTGAATCTTCTCGCCCTCTGCGTGGCGGTTGTCCTCGGTGACGGTGGCCTGCGTGTCGAGGGGAAGGGTTATCCCGCGCGAGTTGAACGTCTTGTTCACCGAGCCGATGGCATTCAGTACGCGGGGAAATCCGATGAACGGGGCGCACTGGTAGATGGCCTCACGGAGTTCGACGGGGGATGCGCCGACATTCAACGCCGCTCCGGCATGGGCTTCGAGCTGCGGGAGGGCTTGCAGGGAGGCCAGGCACACGCAGGTGATCAGCTCACGTTGCTTCATGCTCAACTCGCCGGTTCGGAACACTTCGCCGAAGATAAACTTTTGCAGGATGTCCATCAGCTCCGGGTCTGTGCCCTCGCCCGTCAATGCCTGCCCATGGAACAAGGCCTGGTAGTTCTCCTTGCAAACCTCCACCCGGTCTGCTTCCGAATCCGACTGGGCGCAGACGGGCAGCGTGCTTGCAAGAGCCAAACCAGCCGTAACAAAACTCTTTTTCATTCCTATTGTCATTTTATCTGTAAGTCCATAGGCAAACACATCCTCGCAAACAGGAGGATGTGTCCGCCATAGCGTTCCTTGCGCAGTGCAAGTCATGCTGTCCCGAACGACGATGCGAAGATAAGCACAAAGACCTTGTTGAACGTCGTTCCAGGGGAAAAGTTTTTAAGTCGCCGACGGATTATCTTGGGTCGCCTAATGCCCGACGCGCTTTTGCTCTTCGGCGTTGTAGCGGTCGCCTGTCACGGGAATGGCGGCCACCTTGTCTTCCAACTCCTTCCATTCCTCGGGTGAGAGTCGGAAGTCCAGCGTGCGCAGGTTCTCTTCCAGATGCGAGAGCTTCGTCGTGCCGGGGATGGGGACTACCCACGGTGCTTTCTGCAACAGCCAGCCAAGGGCGAGCTGTGCCGCCGTCATCCCGCGTTCGCGCCCGAAGCGTTGCAGGACGTTCACAATGCGGTAGTTGGCGCGCATGGCCTCCGGCGTGAAGCGGGGCTGCGTAACACGGTTGTCGTTCTGCGGGTCGAACTCTGTATATTCACTGATATTCCCTCCCAAAAAGCCACGATTTATCGGACTGTAAGGGACGAAGCCGATACCCAGTTCGCGGCACACGTCGAGCACGCCGTTCGTCTCCACTTCACGGTGCATCAGGTGGTATTCGCTCTGGATGGCGGTCAGCGGACAGACGGCGTGGGCCTTGCGGATGGTGGCGGCACTGACCTCGCACATGCCCCAATGGAGCACCTTGCCTTCCTTAATCAGGTCGGCGAGCGTTCCGGCCACCTCCTCCACCGGCGTGTCCGGGTCGAAACGGTGCTGATAGAACAGGGGAATAACATCCGTGCGCAGGCGTTTCAGTGAGTCCTCGCAATAGCGGCGGATGGTGGCGGGACGGCTGTCAGTCCTGCCGGTGGCCTTGCCATCGATGACCTCGAGGCCAAACTTGGTCGTCACGTTGACCCGTCCCCGGAACTCGCCCAAGGCTTCGCCCGCCAGTTCCTCGTTGTTCAGCGGCCCGTAGATGATGGCGGTGTCGAACAAGGTCACGCCCCTGTCCATCGCCTCGTGCAACAAACGGATGCACGCGGCTCTATCGGGGTGCCAGCTACGGTGATAAGTCATGCCCATTACGCCGAATCCCAATGCCGAAACCTCGAAAGCGGCATTTCCCGTGCCTAACGTGCGGCGGGCAATGATCTCTGCTGTTTTTGCAGGGCTTGCCGCCGATGTGCTGCGGGCTGCCCGGGTGGCGGCCTCGACTTTTCCCAATGCGGGCGAAACGGCCAAGGCCGCGCCCATGGCTGCCGCCGTCTTCAAAAAACCGCGACGGCTGACTTCTTTGTCTGTCGTACTCATACTTTCTTCCAGAATTACTGTCTTTATATATTTTAATGTATAGGGAGGCGGATGCCCATGCGGTCTCCGTCCTTTCTCTCCGGCTCCGGCGGAGAGGGATGTCACCGGTCGGTGGCGGGACGTCGTATTTCCCTGATCACCCGCGCCGGATTCCCCGCCACCACCGTCATGGGCGGGACATCGTGGGTCACTACGCTGTTCGCGCCGACGATAGCCCCGTAACCCACCCTCACTCCGGGCAGGATGGTGGAGTTGATGCCTATCCACACCTTGTCTTCGATGACAATGGGGCGGCCGTATGTCGCGCTGCGGTTGTCCGGGTCGGCATCGTGGTTAATCGTTATCAGGTTCACCTTGGGGGCGAGGAACACGTCGTCGCCGAGGGTGATGCCGCCCCGGTCGAAGAAGGTGCAGCCCTGCTGTATCCAGCAGCGTTTCCCCAAGCGGATGTTCTTCCCGAAGTCCACGTAGAACGGCGGGAGGAGGGTGACGGAGGGGTCGACCGCCCGCCCCGTAATCCGGGAGAGGTAGTCGCGCACCTCGTCCGGGGTGTGGTAGCCGTTGTTCAGCTCGTTGGCCAGTCTCATGGTGTCCCAGATGGCACTGATGAGCTCGTCGTAACCCGGTTCGTCCGGGGAGACCAGTTCGCCCGACAGGTCTTTCCGGAAAATGTCCATTCCGTTTCCTTGGTCTGCTTGTGCTTGTTTCGTCATCGTCGTCTTGCTTTTGTCGTGGGGTATTCCTGTCATGCAAAGTTAGGCGAACACGGGGAAGCGTCCTTTTCCTACCGGCTCAAATTGTTTTGCCGTGAAGTCCATCCGTGCATCCGGAAAAGGGACAGCCCCAGCCGTGCAGGCGGCGGGAGCACGCGGCACGCGGGCACGGCTTCCCGCGCCGGAGGATTGCGGGCGAGGCATTCCCCCGGGGGACATCCGGCGCAGCGGGTCGGCGACAAGAAAAAAACAAGTCGGCGACCCGTGGAAACAAGTCGCCGACTACGCGTGACGGGTCGCCGACCCGTCGTGGCCTCAAATGCTGTGCATGGGCGAACAGCCGTACAGGTTCTTGTAGGCTCGGGAGAAGTGCGACAGGTTCTTAAAACCCACATCGAAACATACCTCTGTCACTTTCCGCTTCCCGGACTGTATCATGGCGTGGGCGGCTTCCAGCCGGCGACGGACAAGCCACCGCTGCGGCGAAAGGTCGCTTATCTTCTTGAAATCGCGCTTGAAGGTGGCGAGGCTGCGCCCCGTGTAGTTGGCCATCTCCCCCAGGCTCATCTCGTTCATGTAGTTTCGTTCCAGAAAGTCCATGATGTCAATCTTCCAGGGCGTGGCGAAATCGAAAAGCGAGGCATAGAGGTCCTTGCTCGTGTTCAGGAGGACGTAAAGCCCCTCCGTCATTTTCAGGTTCAGCAGCTCGGCCGTGGGTTGTACGTCCGAATCGAAGTACGGGGTCATCGACTCGAACAGGCTGACGATGTCCGGGCGGTTCGGGGGCAACTTGCACAGGCTGACACTGCTCCGCTCGGACTTCGCGGGCAGTTCGTCCTTGTCGAGCCTGCTGTAAAAACTGCGCAGGAACGGGGTGGTGAACATCAGGAATATGGCCTTGAACTGCTCGCCGCCATACGCCTGCTTCGTCAGCTGCACCTCGAAATCCTTGCGGATAAAGGCGCAGTCGCCCTTGTGCAGCCGGGTGATACGCTCCCGCTCGTTGATTTCCAGTTCGCCGGAATAGATGTACACCAATACGTGCGAGTGGTTCCGATGCAGGCAGCTCATGCTGTTGTCGGTGTACATCGCCCAAAAGATGTCCGAATAATGCAAAGTGTTAAGCCCTTTCATGCCAATCTCTCCCTTTCTATTTTTGTTTCCTATTGGTGGCAAAAATAGTGGTTAGCCCTGACATTTCTTCTTTCACACAAGTTATTAATCCCCACTTGCACGGCCAATAATTCTTAAAGCCAGCCGGGCTGCACGCCCTGTCGGCCGAAGTGGGATACTTCCCGTTCCTCTTTCCCGGTGGCTGCTTCCCGGACGACGGGTGGCGAAGCAGCCGGACACGAAAAAGGCATCGCGCTCTCCGCACGGGGAGGGCGCGATGCCTTCGGGTACTTGGCAGGCGTTTCCCTGCCCGGGCAATCACAGCCGTCGGCTCATGACCGTTTCGAGTTCGCGCAGACGGCTGCCGCCGAGCCTCATCGACGGCAGACGGTGCGCCAGCGAACGGCGGCTGTGCACATCCGTTCCGGCAAGGTCGTACATGCCCGACGCGAGCAGCCATTCCGATTTCTGCCGGGCGGCTTCCCCGTAGTGTCCCGACAGGGAGAGGAAGTCCAACTGGAACTTCACGCCTTTCGCTTTCAGTCGCCGGTAATCCTCCTTGCCCATGTAAACATAGCGTTCCGGATGCGCCAACACGGGGAAGTAACCCCGCTGCATCGTCCGTTCCAGCAGTTCGTCCATCCCTACGGGCGGGTTGAAATAGGAGGTTTCCACCAGGAGGTGCGTCCCGTCCTCTCCGAGCGGAAGGAAGTCGTTGCTTTCGAGGCGGGCGACAAAAAGGTTGTCGAGCATGTTCTCGGAAGCCAGATGGAGCGACACGCTGCCGCCATAGGCTCCGCACAGGTCGGCGAAACGCTGCCGCAGGTCGTCCGTGGCGTTCGGGATGTCCTCCATGACGTGGGGGGTGAGCCAGACTTCCGACACGCCCCACTCCTCATAGAGGGCGAGCAGGTCCAGTGCCTCGTCCATCTCCCGCACACCGTCGTCAACTCCCGGAAGGATATGACTGTGCCAGTCCGTAAACCCTTTGAGGAGTCCTTTCCGGAGGATGCTCTTTTTTACTGCGAAAGGCCACACGACGAATCGGCTTTCAGTTTGCTATTTATTTCCTGAAATTCAGTTCATCTGTATTGCCATACTCCCCCCCCGTAACCATATTTATAGCCATAGCTGAACCTCGAGTTCGTACTATCTGTCCCGTTAAGGACAATAGCCATGGAGGGATACTTGCCGTCCTTACTGAGACGGTTTATCTCAGGAAGCATTTCGCGTTCGAGCAGACCGGCACGTATGATGAACAGTGTCTGGTCGGCCAGCCTGCTGACAATCGACGAGTCGGCTACTATCTCGACCGGCGGGCAGTCCAGGAGAACGTAATCATAGTTCTCCCGCAACGTGGCAAGCAGCTCCTGCAAACGGTCGGAAAGCAACAGTTCGGTCGGGTTGGGCGGTATGGTGCCGACGGGGATGATGTCGAACGTGGGATAGCCGTCCACCCGGTTGGTGATGTCGTCGACCGCGACTTCCTGGCCGGCCAGGAAGTTCGAAACGCCGACACGCGGACTCATGACGTAGCGGCTGAGCGAGGCCTTGCGCAGGTCGAGGTCGACAGCGACGACCCGGACACCCTTCACGGCGAGGCAGGCCGCGAGGTTGGCCACGGTGAACGTCTTTCCGCTGCCCACGTTGACGGAAGTCGCCATGATGACTTTCTGCGTCTTGCCCGAATTGGACATGAACTCGAAGTTGGCACGCACCACGCGGAAGGCCTCATTGATGACATCCCGCTGCTTCGGCTTCACAACGATGCCGGGCAGCTCGTCCGCCTTCTCCTTTTTCCAAACGAACCAGCTCTTTTTCTTCCCTATGAGAGGTATCTCGCCAATGAACGGGATAGACAGGATGCCCAGGTCTTTCCGGCCGCGCACCTTGGTATAAAGGCTCTCGCGGAGGTAGATGATAAGTGCGGGAATGAAGAGGCCAATCACGAATGCCACCAGCAGGATGTTGCGCTTGACGGGCGATGTGGGCAGCATGCTTCCCCCCGGAGGCGTGATGACGCGCGTGTTGTAGGCCGTGAACGCCTGCGAGAGCTCGTTCTCCTCACGTTTTTGCAGAAGGAACAGGTAAAGCGACTCCTTGACCTTCTGCTGGCGCTCCTCGGAAAGGAGGTGCTTGGCCTGCACGGGATTGGCCGCCAGGCGGGCGGTGGTCTGCTCCTCGCTCTGCTCCAAGCTTGCCAGCTGGGTGTTCAGCGTCACGACCAAGTTGTCGATGGACGTGATGATGGCCTCACGCAGGGCGTTCAACGACTGGTCGAGGTCAACCACCAGGGGATTCTGCTCACTACTGTTGGCCACCAGGTTGTTGCGTTGCAGCTGCATGGTGTTGTATTCCGAGATTTGCTTCTCGATGTTGTTGCTTTCAAGTCCGGAGTTGGCTGGCAGGAGTTGGTTGCGGTTGTTTGTCGACACCATGTAGCTGCGGATGTAGCGCGCCATGGCCAACTGGGTGTTCAGGGCGAGAATCTGCTTGTTCATCTCGCTGCTTTGCTGCATGTACATGTTGGATACAGCGGACACGTCGGGCAGCAGGTTGACGCTCTTGTACGAGGAGATGTTCTCGTCGACAGCCCCTAACTCCCGTTCGATGACGTTTAATCGCTCGCCGATAAAGAGGGACGTGCTGACGGCTATCTGGTTCTTGTCCTTCACCCAGTTTTCATTGTAGACGGCTATCAGGGTGTTCAGCACGTCTTCGGCGCGCTGGATGCAGACATCCTGGAACGACAGGTTGATGACCGTCGACTCCTTGTCGCTCAATGCGACGGAGAGCGCCGCCGAGTAGCGTTCCACCGTATTATTTAATGTGGAGCGATACACCATGACGGGTTCCTCGAAAGCCGCGTCGTAATGTGCGGTCGGCCGGAGGATGACACGCCCGGCCGGAGTGGCGGCCGTGTCGTTCATGGCCAGCTGTACCGTCTGGTCAAACTCATCGGCGTTGTAGGTGAACTGCGACAGCGTGGCGCGACCGCCTTCCTCCGGAGTGACGACCAGCGAAGCCGTCTCGTTGTCCTGCAAGTCGAGGAACACCACCTCGAAAGGCAGTGTCATGCCATAGAGGGCAGCGTCATAGAACTTCCCCTTGACGAAATAGGAGATGTCCAGACGGAGCCGCTTTACGACATCGAGCATCACCGCCGGCGACGAAATGGCTTGTATTTCATTGTTTACGTTCGTACTGGTCTGGAACAGGTCTATATCACCCATCACGCCGGCTGCCCCGTTCAGGCTGTTTCCCTTGCTGTCTTCCTTGATAAGCAGGGAGGCCGTCCGGGTGTAGACCGGAGGAGTCGAGAGAATATAATAGACTGCGATAAGGAGAACCACCGCCAAGGAGGCGATGAACCAGTACCACTTTTTCAGACACATGTAGAGCACGTCCTGGATACGTAGGAAGTTGCCATCCTCGTGCTTGGGCGTAACATCTGTGGGAGTTTCCATCGTGTGAAGCGTAGTTTTAGTATTAAAGGATATACGTGATTAACTTATTTCCAGACCAAGGTTGCGACAGAGGTCAGCAGGGAGGCCAACGAAATCCAGAAGGAAGTGGAGCGGGTGTTGTTCCCGTTGACGGTGGACTGACGGGCGCGCACGTTGTTCGGCTCGACATAGACCACGTCGTTTTGTTGCAGGTAATAGGCGGGAGAGGAGTAGACCTCCCAGCCGGAGGTAAGGTTTATCTCGTAGACTTGTTGCACGTCGCCGTCCTGCCGGATCACCTTGACGTTGGTCCGCTTGCCGTAGATGGTCAGGTCGCCCGCCAGACTAAGGGCATCGAGCAAGGTCACGCGGTCGCGGTCGATGCTGATGCGTCCCGGGTCGTTGACCTCGCCCAGTACGGAGAACGTCAAGTTCATGAATTCCACCGTCACCACGGGGTCTTTCACCAGGTTCCCGGCCACGAGTTTCTCCTTGATATGCGCGGCGACATCCTCGCGTCTCATGCCGGCCACATGGACTTTTCCCAAAACGGGGAAGTCGATGTCGCCGTTGCGGTCGACGGTATATCCACACACGCCTTGGTTCGACGAATACGTCCCGCCCAGCTGGCGCGACACGTAAGGGAGGTTGAAAAGGTCGGTCAGCTGCGGGTCGCGACTGTTGACAATGATCGTAATTTTGTCCTCCGGGCGGAGCGTGATGTCCTGCGCCGGCGCGAGCGTGATGTTGTTCTTTCCAGAATAGAGATCCTGGAAATACACGACCTTCTCTGACGACTTGCACGAACTGAGCAGCAAGATGCCGCCCATGAAGAGGAGCGACAGCGTCCTAACGGCATTCATTCTCATTTCAATATTATTATTGTATTTGTCTGTTGGTTAATTTGGCTTTCGCTTCACGCTTCTTGATGGCTTGGCTGATAGCAAGCTGCAGCACAATCCAGAGCACCACGTCGAGCACAAGCAAGCAGGTAGAATCCATCCGCCCGGCAAGGATGGCGTTCAGCCCGATGAAGAACAGGGCGACGCATATGATAGTCACCAACGCCATACGCACGCGCATCCCCGTGCGCAGCAGCTTGTGGTGGAAGTGGTTCTTGTCGGGCAGGAAAGGATTCTTCCCCTCACGCAGGCGATGGAGAACCACGCGAAACACGTCGAGTATGGGCACCAGCAGCGTGGAGAACGCCACCATCAGTGCGGAAGAGTCTCCGCCGTTGCCGTCATGCGGCGCGGAGATGCTTATGTGAATGATGAGCAAGCTGAGGATGTAGCCCAGGGTCAGGCTGCCGGCATCGCCCATGAAGAGCTTGTGCCCACGGCTGGCGTTCCCGAAGACATTATAGAACCAGAAAGGCACCACCACGCCGAACGTGGCGGTGGCCAGCAGGGCATAGACATAGTTGCCAAGGGCTGCATACCACGCGCTCAGCACGACCAAGGCGATGCAGCTCAGTCCCGAGGCCAGGCCGTCGATACCGTCGATAAGATTAATGGCATTCGTGATGAACACGACCACCAGCACCGTCAGGGGAATTCCGACAACCGCCGGAAGCTCGTCGATGCCCAGCAGGCCACCAAACGAGTTGAGCCAATTGCCCGACCAGACCAGCAACAAGGCAGCCAGCATCTGGACAAGGAACTTATAGCGATAGCCCACGCCGACCAAGTCGTCGGCCTCACCGACCA
>CAZYHW010000058.1:6588-12427 GCA_964647405.1 uncultured Prevotellamassilia sp. | reverse complement strand
GACGAACCGGCTACCCGTTCCCGCACGGGATGGGCGCGGCGGGGCGGACGGCTATGTGGAGGAATAACGCACGTAAACATACGAGAAATGCGGGGCTTCCCGGCTTATAAGACAAGGCGGCCCTGCACGATAAAAGCAGATGCCGGCTTATAAAAAAGAGGAAGCCACGCGGCACATTGGCCACGCGGCTTTCACATCTGTTGTGCGGAAAGTGAGGGATTCAAACCCCCGGTACGGTAAAACCGTACAGCGGATTTCGAGTCCGCCCCGATCGATCACTCCGGCAACTTTCCTTGGGATTTCGGCTGCAAAGGTAGGACTTTCCGGCCGACTGGCAAAATTATGCCCCCGTTTTCTTTACTTTTTCTTGTACCGTTTGTTCAAACCGTTGATGACATCCTGCGTGATGTCCATGGCGGGGTCGGCATAGAGGATGTTGTCACCGGCCTTGGCGAGGATGATGCTGTAACCCTTGTCGCGGTTGTAGTCGCGCAGGAAGTTCCTGATGCTGTCGCGCATCTCGTCGTTGTATTGCTGCTGTTCCTGGTCGAACTTGATGGTCAGGTCTTCCTGCAACTTTTGCAGCTCTTCCGCCTGCCGCTGCAAGTTCTGCTGCGCCCGCTCGCCCTCTTCTTGCGTATAGCTGCCCTGCTGGGCTTTCTGCTGGAAGTCGATGTAGGCGTTTTGCAGCTGCTGTTCGCGGCTGCTGATGGTTTTCTTGTAGCTCTCGCTGCGCTTGGTCAGTGTCTCAGCGAACTCCTTGCAGAACTCATACTGGTTCATCAGGCTGTCGACATCGACGTAAGCGATTTTCGGTGCCCCGGTGCTTGTCGCCGTCGCCTTGGGCAGGCCGGTTTCCTTCACCTTGGTCGCCTTGCTCTCTCCGTTGTCCCCGCAGGATGCCGTGGCCGCCGCAAGGATGGCACCGCAAAAGAGTGCCGGGATTGTTTTTACTATTTTTTTCATGACTGGATAGTTGACGAAATCAGGGCGTGCCGCTCTTTTCGGGTACGGCGTGCTTCTTCGGTGTGCGCAATTCCCCGTCATACGACAGGGCGCAGTGGATGCCCTTGTCGTTGAGTGCCTTGTTGCCGTCGATGTGCGTATGCACAAAGCCCTTGCGGAAGAACAGCCTGACGCTCAGGAAGATGATGGCGACTGCAATTATTAACAACGCCGGAAGAAGCGCGTGCCACATTTATTTCTTACTTTTGTGCGGCAAAGATACGCCATCTCGTCAAGGTATTTCTTGCGACTACAACTATTTTAACTTATCCTTATTAATTATTAAGAGGAGTAAAACGCTACGACATATGGAAACAACCAGCTTGCAGCCACAGGCAGTGTTCGACTGCTTCGCACAAATCAACCGCATCCCGCGACCCTCGAAGCACGAGGAGAAAATGATTGCCTTCCTGACCGACTTCGGCCGGGAGCACGGACTGGAAACCTCCGTGGACAAGGCCGGGAACGTGCTTATCCGCAAACCCGCCACCCCGGGATACGAGGACAGAAAGACGACCGTCCTGCAAAGCCACATGGACATGGTGTGTGAAAAGCACGCCGGACTGTCGTTCGACTTCATGACCGACCCCATCGAGACCTTCGTCGACGGCGAATGGCTCCGGGCCAACGGGACTACCCTCGGTGCCGACGACGGAATAGGCGTGGCCATGCAGCTCGCCCTGCTCGCCTCCACCGACATCGCCCACGGCCCCATCGAATGCCTCTTCACCCGCGACGAGGAGACGGGGCTGACGGGTGCCGCGGCGCTCGAACCGGGCTTCATGACGGGCGAGTTCCTCATCAACCTCGACTCGGAGGACGAGGGGCAAATCTTCGTCAGCTGCGCCGGCGGTGCGCGCACCAATGTGGAGTTCGCCTGCACGCACTGCCCCGTCCCCGACGACTTCTTCACCTTCCGCGTGGGCGTGAAGGGACTGACGGGCGGCCACTCGGGCGACGACATCAACAAGAAGCGCGCGAACGCCAACAAGCTCCTCGTGCGCTTCCTCCTCCGCGCCTTCAATAAATACGACCTCCGCCTCGTCGACATCGACAGCGGCGGCCTGCACAACGCCATCCCCCGCGAGGGCTACGCCGTGTGCGCCGTGCCCATGGCCGACAAGGAAAACGTCCGCGTGGACCTCAACCTCTTCGCCGCCGAAGCCGAGGAGGAATACCACCGCACCGAGCCGGGGATGCAGTTCGTCCTCGAAAGCACCGCGGCAGCCACGCAGGCGGTCGACAAGGACACCACGCGCCGCCTGCTGCTCAGCCTGCAAGCCATGGACAACGGCGTGTTCGCCATGAGCCAGGACTTGGACTGGCTGGTGGAGACCTCGTCGAACCTCGCCAGCGTGAAGAAAACGGGCGACACCATACTCATCACCAGCAGCCAGCGGAGCAGCGTGGCCAGTGCGCGGGAGAACATGAGCGCCACCATACGCGCCGTCTTCGAGCTGGCCGGGGCGAAGGTGGAGACCGGCGAGGGCTATCCCGGATGGAAGATGAACCCGGACAGTGCCCTGCTCAAAGTGGCCGTGGAGAGCTACAAACGGCTCTTCGCCGCCGAACCGAAAATCCTGGCCATACATGCCGGGCTGGAATGCGGCCTGTTCAGCGAGAAATATCCGCACCTTGACATGATCAGCATCGGCCCGACGCTGCGCGGGGTGCACTCGCCCGACGAGCGGCTGCACATCCCCTCGGTGCAGAAAGTGTGGGACCACGTGCTCGACATCCTGCGGAACATACCGGTCGCCTGATGCTGCTTATGAGTCGCCGAATAGTTCCTTTCGTCGGCCTGCTGGTTCTCCTCACCTCCCTTACGGGATGTTTCCAAGACGAGGATTTCAGCACCTCGCCGTCCGACGCGCTCACCTTCTCCACCGACACGGTATCCTTCGACACCGTGATCAGCGGTGAGCCGACGAACACGCGCACGTTCATGGTCTACAACCGCGGTGACCGTGCCCTGCGCATCCAGCAGGCCTACCTGGCAGGCGGGGCGGATTCGCCGTTCCGCGTCAACGTCGACGGGACATACCTCGAAAACGGGACGGGCGGCGACTTTGAAGTCTACGGCAACGACAGCATCCGCATATTCCTCGAAATGACCGCCCCCGAGAGCGACAGCGACGAGCCCGTCGGCGTGGAGGACGACCTGACATTCGTCCTCGAAAGCGGCCTCGCGCAGTCCGTCCACCTCATCGCCTACGGGCAGGACGTCATCGTGATGCAACAGGTCGTCATCGCGCGCGACACCACGCTGGATGCCAAACGCCCCTACCAGGTGATGGACAGTCTGGTCGTGGCGGAGGGAGCCACGCTCACCCTCGCCGCGGGCACGCGCTTCTACTTCCACCCCGATGCCAACCTCGTCGTGTACGGCACGGTGGTGGCCGAGGGGACGCAGGACAACGAAATCATGATGCGCGGCGACCGCATGGGCTACATGTTCTCCAACCAGCCCTACGACCTCATTCCCGGGCAATGGGGAGGCATCGTCCTGAAATCGTCGAGCTACGGCAACGTGTTCAGCCACTGCGACATACACAGCGGTAACTTCGGCCTGCAATGCGACTCGTCGAGCCTCGAACGGGAGAAAGTGCGGGTGGAGAACAGCGTCATACACAACACCATGGGCGATGCCTTCCAGGCCACGTCGTGCAACGCCTTCGTGGGCAACTCGCAGCTGACCAACGCCGGGGGCAACTGCGTCACGCTCATCGGGGGCAGTTACAGCTTTGTCCACTGCACCATCGCCAACTTCTACTCGTTCACCGGCGGCGACGGCGTGGCTTTATATTACACGAACACCTACGGCGGGACCGACTACCCGCTCACCCAGGCCGACTTCCTCAACTGCCTCATCACGGGCTACTCCACCGACGAAATCATGGGTGCCTCGGTCGACGACGGCGAAACCGTGCCGTTCAACTTCCTCTTCCGCAACTGCCTGCTCGACACGCCCGAGGCCGACGACGAAAGGATACAGAACTGCCTCTGGGACAACGACGATGCCGCCGTATGCCGCGAGGACAACTTCTATCCGGCTTTCGACCTGTCGAGCCTGACGTTCACCTTCACCCTCGACTCCCTCTCGCAAGCCCGGGGCAACGCCGACATCGACATCAGCCTGCAATACTACCCCGCCGACCGGACGGGCAACGACAGGGTCGGCGACGGCGCGCCCGACATTGGCTGCTACCAATACGTACCCTAACGCCCGCACGCGACTCCTTATATAAACAGGAAACACCTTCATTACAGAAACAGGAAACATGCCGTCATCCCCACGCAAGCCCCGCACGGAGCAGCAGCACAAGGCCACCCTTGAAGAAATGGGCCGCCTGCAACCCCAGGCTCCCGACATCGAGAAGGCCGTCCTCGGCGCGCTCATGATTGAGAAGGATGCCTACGCCAAGGTCAGCGAAATCCTCCACCCGGAAAGTTTCTACGAGTACCGCCACCAAGTCATCTACGAGGCGGTGCAGCACCTCAGCATGGAGAACAAGCCGGTCGACATCCTCACCGTGATGGAGCAGTTGAAGGCCGACGGCCACCTGGACGACGCGGGCGGCCCCTCCTACATCGCCCAGCTGAGCGGGCTGGTGGCCTCGGCCGCCCATATCGAGTACCACGCCAACATCATCGCCCAGAAACACCTGGCCCGGCAGCTCATCACATACAGCAGCCACGTGCTCGAAAAGGCATACGACACCACGAAGGATGTCGACGAGCTGATGCAGGAGGCCGAGGGAGAGCTGTTCGAGATTTCCCAGCACAACCTGAAAAAGGACTACACGCAGATCGACACGGTCATCGAGGAGGCCTACGAGATGCTGCAAAAGGCCGCCGCACGGAGCGACGGACTCAGCGGAATCGCCAGCGGCTTCACCGAACTGGACAGCATCACGGGCGGATGGCACGACTCGGACCTCGTCGTGCTCGCCGCGCGCCCCGCCATGGGAAAGACGGCCTTCGCCCTAAGCATCGCCAAGAACATAGCCGTCGAGCAGCGCATCCCGACGGCCTTCTTCTCGCTCGAAATGGCCAACGTGCAGCTCATCAACAGGCTCATATCGAACGTGTGCGAGATTCCGAGCGACAAAATCAAGAGCGGGCAGCTCGCGCCCTACGAGTGGGGACAACTGGACTTCAACATCAAGAAACTCATCGGCGCGCCGCTCTATGTCGACGACACGCCGTCGCTCTCCGTCTTCGAGCTGCGCTCCAAGGCGCGCCGCCTCGTCCGCGACCACGGCGTAAAGATTATCATGATTGACTACCTGCAACTCATGAACGCCTCGGGCATGCGCTTCGGCAACCGCCAGGAGGAGGTGTCGACCATCAGCCGCTCGCTCAAAGGACTGGCCAAGGAGCTGAACATACCTATCCTCGTGCTCTCACAGCTCAACCGCGAGAACGAAAAGCGCGAGGGGTTCGACAAACGGCCGCAGCTGAGCGACCTGCGCGAGTCGGGAGCCATCGAGCAGGATGCCGACATGGTCATCCTCATCCACCGACCCGAATACTACCACATCTACGAGGACGAACACGGGCGCGACATGCGCGGCATGGCCGAAATCATCATCGCCAAGCACCGTAACGGTGCCGTCGGCAGCGTGGTGCTCGCCTTCAAGGGGCAATACACCCGTTTCCAGAACCCCGACGACGATGCCGCGCGCACGTTCCCGACGGGCGACACCGCCGGGACGCAGGACGAGGAGGACAGCTTCGCCGGCATGGTGCCCCCGCAGGAGGACGTTCCGTTCCCCACGGGGACGGTGCCGGGCGACGTGCCTTATTGACCGCACCGCCGGCCGCGGGCGGC
>CAZYHW010000058.1:0-6488 GCA_964647405.1 uncultured Prevotellamassilia sp. | reverse complement strand
CGGGGACGGTGCCGGGCGACGTGCCTTATTGACCGCACCGCCGGCCGCGGGCGGCGTTTCCATCCGCTGGACAGGTCGGCGGCCTGTCGCCACGCCCCGGCTGCGCCTGGCGAGCGGGCGGCGACAAGCGGCGGCCATCAGCAGGCCAGCTGCGCCCGGCGGTACTCGTTTGGCGTGCAGCCCACGTTCTTTTTGAATACTCGGTTAAGGTGTTGCGGGTACTGGAAGCCCAGCCCGTAGGCAATCTCGCCCACGCTCTTGTCGCTGCCCGCCAGCATGTCCTTGGCCAGTTCGACGATTTTCCCCCGTATGTGTTCCTGTGCCGTCCGGCCTGTCTCTTTCTTTATCAAGTCACCGAAATAATTGGGCGAGAGGAACACCTTTTCGGCAAAATACCTCACCGTCGGGAGCCCCGCCGTCCGGGGCAGGCTGCCAAGGAAATAACCGTCGAGAAGTTCCTCGAACCTCCCGAGCACGTCGCGGTTCGCCTTTTCGCGCAGGGCGAACTGCCGGTCGTAGAAGCGCAGGCAGTAGTCGAGCAACAGCTGGATGTGGCACGAGACGAGCCGTTTGCTCATCCTGTCCACGGGGCGCGATATTTCCGACCTTATCTTCCGCAGGCAGTCCAGGAATATCCCCTTCTCCTCGTCGGAGAGGTGGAGCGCCTCGGCCGACGAGTAGGAGAAGAACGAGTAGGACTTGATTTCGGCGGCCAGCGGCGTGCCCCGCACGATGTCGGGATGGAAGAGCAGGCCGTGCGCCCGCAGGGGCGCGCCCGCCGTGTTGTCGACCGTCACGACCTGCCCGGGGGCGAAGCTCGTCACCGTGCCCTCCTGGTAGTCATACGGCTGCCGCCCGTAGCGTATGTCGCCGCACTTCACGTCTTTGAGGAAAAGGGCGTAAATGCCATAGTTGAACGTGAAACGCCGGGGAGCGGATGCGGCCTCCGCGAGGTCCACGACGCTCACCAACGGGTGCAGGGTTTCGAGGCCGAAAAACCGGTTGTACGCCTCCACCGAATCCAGACTGATAACCTCATCCATGCTTGCCATGCTCTGCCTTTTCCTGCAAATATACGGCAAAATCGACGGACAGGCCGCCTGCTCCCGCCAGAAAAACGACACCGGGACGAGGTTTCAGCTCCCGGCAGAGCGCGCCGCACCGCCGCCGGGGCGACCCGCCTAACGAGCACGACAAGCCTGGACAGAGCCGGGCAGAACCGTAATCACGCCACATCCATCCGTAATCCGTCTACCCCGCGCCACGCCCGGCAGGCCTACCTTTGCCGCCGTCGAACCGTGCGCACCGCGCACCCGAAAAACCATACCGTCATGACACTCGAAGAATTTCTCACCCTCACGGAGGCAAGACAGCCCCTCAACACACCCGAAATCCACCGCTTCATGGACGAGATGAGCGACGAGGCACGCCGCGTCACGTTCCGCCTGAACTCCGCCTACCACACGATGGACGAGATACGCGGCCTGATGAGCGAACTGACCGGGCGGCGCGTCCCGCAGACGCTCCGCGTGTTCCCACCGCTCTATGCCGACTTCGGCAAGAACATCCACTTCGGCGAGGACGTGTTCGTCAACGCCTGCTGCCACTTCCAGGACCACGGCGGCGTGTTCCTCGGCGACGGCTGCCAGGTGGGTCACGGCGTGGTCTTCGCCACGCTCAACCACGGCACCGCCCCCTCCGAGCGGGCGCACACCGTCCCCGCCCCCATCGTGCTGGGGCGCAGGGTGTGGGTCGGCGCGGGGGTGGTCATCGTGCCCGGCGTGACCGTGGGCGACGATGCCATCATCGCCGCAGGAGCCGTCGTCACGAAGGACGTGCCGCCCCGCACGCTCGTCGCGGGCATTCCCGCCCGTCCCGTCAAGACGCTCGGCTAAGCCCCACCGGCGGGGCACGCACCGGCACGGACGGCAGGAGGGCACGCCCCCGCCGGCCGCCGGACACATCGCACGGCCTGTGCTCGAACGACGCGCAGGCCGTGCGCCGTTTCTGTCCCCAAGCGAGGAAAACCGACCCCGCCGCGCGCACGGAAACGCCCGCCACAGGGGCTTGCTCACCGCCTGTCCGATTGTGCAAAAAGGAAGCCGAACCTTTGCCGTGAAAAGATAAATGATTAACTTTGCGCCCGTTGCATAGGTCTGTCGCGCAACTATTAAGGACACACCTGCACACCCGAAGAAACATCAATAAACCCAAAATAGATATATGAGTCTGAACATTGTTGTGCTTGCCAAGCAGGTACCCGACACCCGCAACGTAGGGAAAGACGCCATGACCCCCGAGGGGACAGTCAACCGCGCCGCCCTCCCGGCGATCTTCAACCCCGAAGACCTGAACGCCCTGGAACAGGCGCTCCGACTGAAAGAACAGAACCCCGGCTCGACGGTATCGATCCTCACGATGGGTCCTCCCCGCGCCACCGAAGTCATCCGCGAAGGCCTCTACCGGGGTGCTGACGGCGGCTACCTGCTGACCGACCGCGCCTTTGCCGGAGCCGACACGCTGGCCACCTCCTACGCCTTGTCCATGGCCATCAAGAAGATTGGCAAGGTCGACCTCGTTATCGGCGGCCGCCAGGCCATCGACGGCGACACGGCCCAGGTGGGCCCGCAGGTGGCACAAAAGCTCGGCCTCAACCAGGTGACCTACGTCGAAGAGGTGCTCAGCTGCGCCGACGGCAAAGTCACCGTGCGCCGCCACATCGACGGGGGCATCGAGACCGTCGAGGCTCCGCTGCCCATCGTGCTGACGGTCAACGGGAGCGCCGACCCCTGCCGCCCGCGCAACGCCAAGCTCGTCATGAAGTACAAGCGCGCCATGGCTCCCATGGAGATGCCCGCCGAGCTGCCCTATGCCGAGGAATACGCCAAGAAGCCCTACCTCACCATCACGCAGTGGGGCGCGACCGACATCGACGCCGACCTCGCACAGTGCGGACTGGCAGGCTCGCCCACCAAGGTGAAAGCCGTGCAGAACATCGTGTTCAAAGCCAAAGAGAGCAAACGCCTCGGCAGCAGCGACAGCGAAATCGAAAGCCTGGTTCAAGAACTGCTCGCCAGCCATACCATCGGATAACCCATTACAGCTAACAAGCCCGGCAAACTCCCGCGCCGCACAGGCAGGCAGGCCGGCGAAAAAAGGACACAATGAACAACGTTTTTGTATACTGCGAAATAGAAGGAACAACCGTCGAGGAAGTCAGCCTCGAACTCCTGACCAAAGGGCGCAAGCTCGCCAGCGAACTCGGCGTCGGCCTCGAAGCCGTCTGCATCGGCTCCGGCATCACGGGCAAAGTGGAACAGCAAGTCCTCCCCTACGGTGTCGACACGCTCCACATCTTCGACGACGCCCGCCTCTTCCCCTACACCTCGAAGCCGCACACCTCCATCATGGTCAACCTCTTCGAGCAGGAGAAGCCCCAAATCTGCCTCATGGGTGCCACCGTCATCGGACGCGACCTCGGCCCCCGCGTCTCCTCCTCGTGCACCAGCGGACTGACGGCCGACTGCACGGCACTCGAAATCGGTGACTACGACGACAAGAAAGCCGGCAAGCACTACGACAACCTGCTCTTCCAGATACGCCCCGCGTTCGGCGGAAACATCGTCGCCACCATCGTCAACCCTGACCACCGCCCGCAGATGGCCACCGTCAGGAGCGGCGTGATGAAGGCCGAGGTGCTCGACCCGAACTACAAGGGCGAGGTCATCGTCCACAACGTCGACGACTACGTGCCGTCGACCGACTACGTGGTGAAGGTCATCGAACGCCACGTCGAGAAGGCCAAGAACAACCTCAAAGGCGCGCCCATCATCGTGGCCGGCGGCTACGGTGTCGGCAGCAAGGAGAACTTCGACCTGCTGCGCAAGCTGGCCGAGGAGCTGCACGGCGAAGTCGGCGCAAGCCGCGCCGCGGTCGACGCAGGCTTCTGCGAGCACGACCTGCAAATCGGGCAGACCGGCGTGACCGTGCGCCCGAAGGTCTACATCGCCTGCGGCATCAGCGGAGCCATCCAGCACGTGGCCGGCATGAAGGAGAGCGGCATCGTCATCTCCATCAACACCGACCCGGCCGCACCCATCAACGACATCGCGGACTATGTGATTACCGGTGCCGTCGAGGACGTGGTTCCGAAGCTCATCAAATACTATAAGGAGAACAGCAAATAACACAACGCCCAACCAAAGCAACAAAAATGGCAAACAACTATACAGACCATCCCGAACTGCGCTTCGAGCTGAACCACCCGCTGATGAAGCGGATTGTCGAACTGAAAGAACGCGGCTTCCGCGACAAGGACAGCTACGACTACGCACCCATTGACTTCGACGATGCCATGGACTCCTACGACCGCGTGCTCGACATCGTAGGCGAAATCGGCGCGACGACCATCGCGGACAACGCCGAGGGTGTCGACCTCGAAGGCCCGCACCACACGGGCGACCGCGTGGAATACGCCTCCGGGACGAAGCGCAACCTCGACGCCATGGTGAAGGCCGGCATGAACGGCATGACCATGCCCCGCAAGTACGACGGCCTCAACTTCCCCATCACGCCCTACACCATGTGCGCCGAAATCGTGGCCGCCACCGATGCCGGCTTCGGCAACATTTGGAGCTTGCAGGACTGCGTGGAGACGCTCTACGAGTTCGGCAACGAGGATCAGCACCAACGCTTCATCCCCCTCGTCTGCGCCGGTGCCACGATGTCGATGGACCTGACCGAGCCCGACGCCGGTAGCGACCTGCAAAGCGTCATGCTCAAAGCCACCTACGACGAGAAGGAGGACTGCTGGCGGCTCAACGGCGTGAAGCGCTTCATCACCAACGGCGATGCCGACATCCACCTCGTGCTCGCACGCTCCGAGGAAGGCACGACCGACGGCCGCGGCCTCTCGATGTTCATCTACGACAAGCGTCAGGGCGGTGTCAACGTGCGCCGCATCGAGAACAAGCTCGGCATACACGGCTCGCCCACGTGTGAGCTCGTCTACAAGAACGCCAAGGCCGAACTCTGCGGCGAACGCAAGCTCGGACTCATCAAGTACGTCATGGCACTGATGAACGGTGCCCGCCTCGGCATCGCCGCCCAGAGCGTCGGCATCAGCCAGGCCGCCTACAACGAAGGCCTCGCCTACGCCATGGACCGCAAGCAGTTCGGCAAGGAAATCATCAACTTCCCCGCCGTCTACGAGATGCTCGCCCTGATGAAGGCCAAGCTCGACGCAGGCCGCGCCCTGCTCTACCAGTGCGCCCGCTGCGTGGACATCTACAAAGCCCTCGACGACATCGCCCGCGAACGCAAGCTCGATGCCGACGAGCGCAAGGAGCAGAAGACCTACGCCAAGCTCGCCGACAGCCTCACGCCGCTGGCCAAGGGCATGAACTCGGAATACGCCAACCAGAACACCTACGACGGCATCCAGATACTCGGCGGCTCGGGCTTCATGATGGACTACCCCATCCAGCGTTACTACCGCGACGCCCGCATCACGAGCATCTACGAGGGAACGACGCAGCTGCAAGTCGTGGCCGCCATCCGCTACGTCACCAACGGCAGCTACCTCGCCCAGATGCGCGACCTCGAAGCACAGCCCTGCTCGCCGGAGATGGAGCCCCTCAAAGCCCGCGTCAAGGCCATGGCCGACAAGTTCGAAGCCTGCACGGCCTACGTGAAGGAGGCCAAGAACCAGGAGATGCACGACATCTGCGCACGCCACCTCGTCGAGATGGCCGCCGACTGCATCATGCTCCACCTGCTCATCTACAACGCCAGCCAGGCACCCGAACTCTTCGGCAAGAGCGCGCGCGTCTACGCCAACTACGCCGAGAGCGAAGTGGAGAAGCACAACAACTTCATCATGAAGATGACACCCGAGCAGCTGGCCGACTACCGTCAGGAAGTGAAAGCTGCCACGGAGGAATAAGGACACGCACCCGCCTGTCCCGCACACAAAGAAGCCGCCGCCCGCAACCGACCGGGCGGCGGCTTCTTTTTTATCCGTCACTGTCCTGCACCGCACGGACAACCCGCCTGTCCTTATCCATGTGAACGCACGCCGCCGCACCCTACTCTCCCTGCTCGTATTTCCACATCTGCATTGTTCTCCGCAGGGAATAAGTCGTCGCACGGCACAGGGGGCGTTAAACACCTTACAATTAGGCCATAGGGCTACATCGCCGCCGCGCTTTGCCACACGATCCCGCCATTCCTCGGGCACATCGTTCTCTGCGGGAATAAAGCCATCAACGCACGGCACATAGGGGCATAAGCAGCCGCACAGCATTTCCTTATCCACGTGGACGCACGCCGCCGCGCTTTGCTCATTCCCTCCCATCTTTCCCCGCAGGCATCATTCTCTGCGGGAATAAGCTATCAACGCGCGGTACATAGGGGGCATAAGCAGCCGCACAGGCTTACATAGGATATAGGGTAACTGCACTTACCACCCGCAAAGGAATGCACCTCGC
>CAZYHW010000057.1:0-13618 GCA_964647405.1 uncultured Prevotellamassilia sp. | reverse complement strand
TAGGGCAAGATGAGGGATGGGATATAACGGGAAACGGCATCCTCTTCTGATGAAGACGGATGCCGTTGAAAAGTCAAATCGGGACGAACTTAATTGTTTCTTCTACTATTTATTTTTAATGTGTTGTCACTATCAGTTCGCCATCTCCGAAATAAACTTGATGCGGACAAGGCGTATCTCCTCCACGGAATAGTCATCACCCAGTTCATCAATGGCTTCGTCGAGGTCATCAGTGTCCGACTCCTTGAAATAAAGGTAGATGTCGTTGACATGATCCTCATCCATGACATCGTTGATGAAATAGTCGATATTGATTTTTGTTCCGGAATAGACGATGGCTTCCACGTTGTCGAGCAGCTCGTTAAATTCAATTCCGTTCGCGACGGCGATGTCGTCGAGAGCCACCTTGCGGTCGATGCTCTGTATGATAACGACTTTGAGTTTGGACTTGTTGGCCACGGTTCGGATGCGCAAGTCCTCCGGACGCTCTATCTCGTTCTCCTCACAATGCCGTTTGATAAGTTCGCAGAACTCTTTCCCGTAGCGTTTTGCCTTACCGGCTCCGACCCCGGGGATGTTTTGCAGTTCTTCGAGTGTCTCGGGATAGATGGTGGCCATAGCTTCGAGCGACGGGTCCTGGAATATGACGTATGGGGGGACATCAAGGTCTTTTGACATACGCTTCCGCAGGTCTTTAAGCATCTGGTAGAGGACAGGGTCAACCGTGCATGCACCGCCACTTTGTATGGGGACATCGTTCTCGGCATCCTCGAAGTCGCGGTCTTCCACGACAGTGAAGCTTGTCGGCTCTTTCAAATATGCGTGTCCCTTTTCCGTGACTTTCAGGACACCGTAATTCTCCACATCCTTGCTGAGATAGCCGGCAATGACTGCCTGCCGGAGGACTGCGTTCCAGAGTTGTTCACTTTCGTCCTCTCCGCAGCCGAAGAGTTCCAACTGGTCGTGTTTGTGGGCTAAGACCTCTTCCGTCTTCTTCCCTCTCAGAATGTCCCGAATATAATCGTCGGTGAAGTTTTCCTTGCAGGCAATGATGACTTCGAGTGCGTTACATAGTTGTTTTTGAGCTTCCACTATTTTTTGAGGTGTTAAGCAGTTATCGCAGTTGCCGCAGTTCTGGTGGGGGTATTCCTCACCAAAGTAGTGAAGCAGTAACTTGCGTCGGCACACAGAGGATTCGGCATAAGCAGCCGTTTCTTTGAGCAGTTGTCTACCAATGTCCTGTTCGGCCACGGGCTTCCCCTCCATGAATTTCTCGAGTTTTTGCAAATCCTTGTGCGAATAGAACGCAATGCAAATGCCCTCGCCGCCATCGCGGCCTGCGCGACCGGTCTCTTGGTAATATCCTTCGATACTTTTGGGTATATCATAGTGGATGACAAACCGCACGTCGGGTTTGTCTATGCCCATTCCGAAAGCGATGGTGGCAACGATGACATCGATTTTTTCCATGAGGAAGTCATCCTGTGTCTGTGACCGTGTGGCCGAGTCCATACCAGCGTGATAGGCCTGGGCCTTGATGTCATTGGCCCGCAACACCTCGGCAAGCTCTTCCACACGTTTGCGACTGAGACAATAGATGATTCCGCTTCGTCCTCTGTGTTGCCGGATAAATTTTATAATCTCTTTGTCTATTTCTTTATTCTTGGGACGAACCTCGTAATATAGGTTTGGACGGTTGAGTGAGCTTCTAAACTCTTTTGCGTCCATGATGTCCAAGTTCTTCTTGATGTCTGTGCGAACTTTGTCAGTAGCTGTCGATGTAAGCGCAATGACGGGCGCGTTCCCAATCTCACTGATAATAGGACGGATGCGCCGGTATTCCGGTCGGAAATCATGTCCCCATTCAGAGATGCAGTGCGCCTCGTCAATGGCGTAGAAAGAAATCTTTATCGTTTTCAGGAAGTCCACGTTTTCCTGCTTGGAGAGTGATTCGGGAGCCATGTAGAGCAGCTTGGTCTTCCCGGACAGGATGTCGTTCTTCACTATGTCGATAGACGACTTGTTGAGCGAAGAGTTGATGAAGTGGGCGATACCGTCTTCCTCACTCATGTGGCGGACGGCATCGACCTGGTTTTTCATCAAAGATATAAGCGGTGAAATGACGATGGCCGTCCCTTCCATCAAAAGGGAGGGAAATTGATAACATAGAGACTTTCCGCCACCTGTCGGCATGAGTACGAAAACATCATGTCCTTCCATCAGACTGCGGACGATGGCCTCTTGGTCGCCTTTGAACGTGTCAAAGCCGAAATGTTTTTTCAGTTCTTCGTTCAAATTCACTGTCGTACTTATATTTCAGAAAGGTTATGTTCTATCTTCCCCGTGGAAAAGGAGTGTTTTCCTTGATTACACCTAACAAAGATATGAATAACTTTCGATTTCTGTATGACAATCCTGAAAAAAACGTGGTTTTACGTTAACTTCTTTTCGTTGGCCTGATGCCGTTTCGCACTTCAAGCACTCTTTATTGTTGTTTTTTCAAGTTGTTCTTTGGCATATTCAAGCGTGACGGTGAATGTCTCCCGGGGGGCAGAAGGGCTTTCGTACATGGCATCAAGCATGATGCTTTCGACGATGGAACGCAATCCGCGGGCTCCCAGCTTGTATTCTATGGCCTTGTCGACGATATAATCCAACGTTTCGGGCGCGAATGACAACTTCACCCCGTCCATGGCAAAGAGTTTTATGTATTGCTTGACGATGGAGTTCTTCGGTTCGGTCAAGATGTTGCGCAGGGCTTTCCGGTCGAGGGGGCTGAGGTGGGTGAGCACCGGAAGCCGGCCGATGATTTCAGGAATCAGGCCGAATGATTTAAGGTCCTGTGGAATGATATATTTCATCAGGTCGCCCTTGTCCACTTTCTTCACGTTTTGCACGGACTCGAACCCGACGACATGGGTGTTCAGCCGTTGGGCGATTTTCTTTTCAATCCCGTCGAAAGCTCCTCCGCAGATAAAGAGGATGTTTTTCGTGTTCACCTGTGTATAATCCTGGTCGGGATGTTTACGTCCTCCTTTTGGCGGTACGTTTACAATCGAACCTTCCAAGAGTTTGAGCAGCCCCTGCTGGACACCTTCACCGCTTACGTCCCGCGTGATGGAGGGATTGTCGCTCTTGCGGGCTATCTTGTCGATTTCATCAATGAATACGATGCCTCTTTCCGCCCGTGCCACATTGTAATCGGCGACTTGGAGTAGCCGGGACAGGATGCTTTCGACATCTTCCCCGACATAGCCGGCTTCCGTGAACACCGTGGCATCGACAATGGTGAACGGGACATCGAGCAGGCGTGCTATCGTCCGGGCCAAAAGGGTTTTGCCCGTTCCGGTCGAGCCGACCATGATGATGTTCGACTTCTCAATCTCCACCGTGTCGTCCTCGTCCTTTTGCTTCAAGCGCTTATAGTGGTTATAGACCGCCACGGCGAGATGTCGTTTTGCATCGTCCTGTCCAATGACATATTGGTCAAGGTAGGCTTTTATCTCCTTGGGCTTGGGCAACTTGTTCAAGTCTATGTCCTCAACCTGTGTCCCGGAGTGTTCCTTGGCTTCCTTGACAATGAGGAAAGCCTGCTCGGCACAGTCATTGCAGATGAAGCCGTTGACGCCGGTGATGAGCAATCCGACCTCGTTCTCACTCCTTCCACAGAAAGAACATGTCTTAGGCGTTTTCATCTGCTTTTGTTGCTGATTGTTGTTGCTTGTTCGGAATCAGAACCTTGTCTATCATGCCATACTCCTTGGCTTCCTGGGCCGTCATCCAATAGTCGCGATCCGAGTCTGCCCAGACTTTATCAAAGTCCGTGTGTGAGTGTACGGCTATGATATTGTAGAGTTCCTTTTTCAGCTTTTGGATTTCGCGAGCCGTTATCTCAATGTCCGATGCCTGTCCCTGCACGCCGCCCATGGGCTGATGAATCATCACGCGGCTATGGGGGAGTGCCGAACGTTTCCCCTCATGCCCGGCGACCAGCAGGACAGCCGCCATCGATGCCGCCATGCCAGAACAGAGAGTGGCCACGGGACTGCTGATGTACTGCATCGTGTCGTAGATAGCCAGACCGGCCGAAACAGAACCGCCCGGGGAATTAATATATATATTAATGTCCTTGCCGGGGTCGGACTGGTCGAGGAACAGCAATTGTGCCTGGATGGTGTTGGCCGTATAGTCGTCGATGGGGGTTCCCAGGAAGATGATGCGGTCCATCATCAGGCGGGAGAACACGTCCATCTGCGTGACGTTGAGCTGGCGTTCTTCAAGAATGTAGGGATTCAGGTATTGGTTCTGGTTCTTAATGACATCGTTGAGCACCATGGAATTAACCCCAAGGTGACGTGTCGCGAATTTTCTGAACTCTTCCATTGTTATTTCCTCTTGTTGTTAATGCCTGAATAGGCCAAGCAGACTACTTTTTTGCGTGCAAAGGCGGAGCATCTCCGACAGTGGCGCATAGGGAGTAGTATGCTTGGCCTATTCTATGTTATTGCTTTCGCTGTGATTCCCTTATTTATTGGAACAATTTGTTGAACTCCTCGACGCTGACGCTTTTGTGGTTGAGCGTGACAACAGGCTTGATGGCCGCCGTCAGTTTGTTGTCAATGCAGCGATCCACCAAGGTGTTCACTTGTTTCTTGTCTTTGAGCATCTGTTCCACATACTGGTTAAGATATTCAACCGGAACATTTGCCATGCCATATTGTGCGAACTGCATTCTCGCCGTAAGCAGGGCTGTTTCCTTGACATCGTTGTCTTCCACTTTGATGCCGTAGGCCTCAACCAGCTTGTTCCGAATCAAGCCCCATGTCAGATCTTCGATACTTTTCGTATAGTTCTCATCGATGAAGTTGTCGTCCTTGTCCGGGTTGTTGGCTTTGAGGATGCGTTTGAGCAGGGCCTCGGGATAGGTAAGTTGGCCTACCTTGTTGAGCAGATATTGGCGGGCATCGATAAGCAGACGGAAGTCGCTGTCGGCCTCATACTGTTTCGACATGCCCTCCTTTATCTTTCCGCGGAACTCCTCTTCGCTTTTCACCGTGTCCTTTCCCATGATTTGGTCAAAGAGGGCTTGGTTTACCTCGGCCGGAGTGAAGCGGCTGATTTCTTCTACTTGGAACGTGAAGTCACCTTTGTGGCTTTCCACTTCCTCTTTCTTGATTTTCAGCAGGGATGCTATTTCCGCGTCGGCTCCCTCATAGGCCATGCCGACGTTGAACGTGATGACATCGTTCACCTTGGCTCCTTCAAAAGCCTTGGCCACGTCCTGGTTCTTGAAATAGGAGGGCATGAGCGACGCTTTTTCCACTTGTATGCCGTTTTCTTTCGGCTGTCCGTCTTCGCCCTGCTCTGCCAGCAGACCACGCAGGATGTCCTTATCCTGATACGTATCGACTTTCTCCGGACGACCAAGCTGGTTGGCGTACATCTTGACTTGGTTGTCCACCTGCTCGTCCGTCACCTGTATGTCGTAGTAGTCTATGGTGTCTTTGTCGTTCAGTTCGGCCTGGAATTCCGGAGCCACTGCGATGTCAAACACGAATTCGAAGTCGTCTTGGTTGGCGAAGTCGGGAGCGGTCTGTCCCTCATGGACGAGGGGCTCGCCGAGCATGTTTATCTTGTTCTCCCTGATATAATCATAGAGTTTTCCGGACAATATCTTGTTGATCTCCTCCGCCTTTGCCCCCGTGCCAAACTGCTTCCGGATGATGGCCATGGGAACTTTACCGGGACGGAAACCCGGCAACTTGGCTTGCTTGCAATAGTCTTTGAGTGTCTTTTCTACTTGGACGTCGTAATCCGCTTTTCCCATTTTGATGGTCAGCAGGCCGTTTACGCCGTCTGCGTTCTCGAATGAAATGTCCATCTTGACGATTGAGTGTTATAGTGTTATTATTCGATATATTCCCGGTGTGGGTGTGCAAAAGTAGTATTTTTCTTTTGTTTTTTCAAGTGCCTCCTGTTTTATCTTGCCCACGGGGCACTCCGGTGGGTTTGTAAAGTCCAACAGCAGATGCAACAGGGCGCGCCCGTCTCCGCCGTGTCCTAAGTTTCGTCGCGTTCCGCCGGGAAGCATTGCTGATTACTTTACATTCTCCGGCAGGACGGCCTTTCGCATTCAGCTGTTGAGTGCTCCGATGATGTCATGCACGTCGCAGATGCCATGACTGTCGAGCCATTCGTCGATACCGTCGACCACCTTCTCGCTGACAGCCGGGTCGATGAAATTGGCCGTACCGATTTGTATGGCGGTCGCTCCTGCCATGAGGAATTCTATGGCATCCGTGGCGTTCATGATACCGCCCAAACCAATGATAGGGATTTTTACGGCACGGGCCACCTGCCACACCATGCGCAGGGCCACGGGTTTCACCGCTGGCCCCGAGAGTCCGCCGGTGTTGATACTTAGCACGGGACGCCGCCGCTCGATGTCTATCGCCATGCCCATAAGCGTGTTGATGAGCGACACGGCATCGGCACCGCAGTCCTCCACGGTGCGGGCGATGGACGCGATGTCGGTCACGTTGGGCGAGAGCTTGACGATAAGTGTCTTCGGATAGGCTTCCCGGACGGCCTTTACCACCGATGCCGCCCCCTCACAGCTGACGCCAAAGGCCATTCCGCCGTCCTTGACGTTCGGACAGGAGATGTTCAGCTCAATGGCGGGAATATCGTCCAGTTCGGCGATGCGTGCGGCACAAGCGGCATAGTCCTCCGGACTTGAACCGGAAACGTTCACCAGGACGTTCGTTCCCAGATGCTGTATTTTCGGGTAAATCTCCCGGCAGAAATGTTCGACACCCTTGTTTTGCAGGCCGACGCAGTTGAGCATTCCACCCGCCGTTTCCTTCATTCGGGGGTATGGGTTGCCCTCGCGCGGGTGCAGGGTCGTACCTTTGACAATAATACCGCCGAGGCGGTCGAGGCGGACGAGGTCGGCAAATTCCAGTCCATAACCGAACGTGCCGGAGGCGGTCATGACGGGATTACGGAGGCTGAGTTTGCCGATATTTACTTGGAGACGAGCCATTTCAGTCGTTTAATGTTGAATACGGGACCATCTTTGCACACACACAGGTTGCCTTCGGTCGTTTCCTCGACGCAGCAAAGGCATGCGCCCAAGCCGCAGGCCATGCTGTTTTCGAGTGATGCTTCACAGGGAATGCCTTTTGATTCGGCATAATGTGCCACGGCTACCATCATGGGCTTGGGGCCGCAGGTGGCAATGGCGTCGAAATGCTCCGTGGTGAGCATTGGATGTTGCGTGACGAAACCTTTGCACCCCGCCGAGCCGTCCTCTGTCGTGGTCTCGACACGCCCGATACGGCGGAAGTCGTCGAGTTGCAACAGGTCGCCTTTTCCACGTGCACCAAGCAGGAACACGGGTTCGCAACCAAGGCGGCGCAGTTCTTCTCCATAGAACAACAGAGGAGCCGTGCCGACACCGCCACCGATGAGCAGGTGGCGGCCACCCGGGACAGCAGGCAACGAGAAACCGCGACCCAACGGCAGGAGACAATTCACCGTTTCGCCAGCCGTGAGACGGCCGAGGGCGCGCGTGCCGTCGCCAATTTCGTGGACGAGAAGCCAGAGTTCGTTGCGCGTCCGGTCTACGTAATTTATGGAGATAGGACGGCGGAGTAGGGTGGTGCGTGAATTATCCACGCGGACTTCGACAAACTGGCCGGGCTGCATGGGGGGTAAGGCGCGCACGGAATCCGTGAGCCGTAACAATATGTGGTTCGCATTCAACCGTTCCACGGAAGCCACGGTCAGGTCTACGAGATACTTCGTCATGATATTGTGTTCATTCACATTGGCTGCAAAGTTAAACCATTTGCCCGACCAAAAGCCATACTGTGTCTATTTTTTGAACTCCTCCGACATTTCTTTCAACCGTGGCAGAGTCCCACGGCAAATGCGACAGGGTGCGGACGCCTCCACGCACCGCACGTCACCGCCTCCTGCCTGCTACGGGGCAGGCGCTGCGCTCCGCAATCCTGTTTCCCGCCCGCTGTTGTGTTGCAGGCCGGCAAGGGATGCAACCGACTTCCCGGATAGCCGCATCGGGTCGCCGACTTGTTGCGGCTAGTCGCCGACCCGTTGCATCAAGTCGGCGACCCGTCACGACGGATAGCCGACCCGTCGCCATATCTATTACCAATGAAATTACCTTCTATCGTTCAGCGTGATACCGTCGTCGCCGAGAAGGATGAGACGTTGCTTGTAAAGCGTTCCGACCGCCCGTTTGAATGTTTTCTTGCTTACCCCAAAAGTCTCGGCAATGTCTTCGGCATCACTCTTGTCGGTGTAAGGCAAAAAGCCACCGGCTTCTTCAAGTCGCTGCATGAGTACTTGGGAAAAGTCAAGGAAACGCTCTTTTCCCAGACGCTGCAAGGAGATGTCGAGCTTGCCGTCGGGATGTTCCTTCATAATGTAACCCCGCATGCGGTCGCCGATACGTAGTTCCGCATGGTAGGTCTGGTCTTCATAAATCAGGCCTGCATAGCGATTGTCCACGATTACCTTGTAGCCCAACGGGGTACGCTGCCAAACGATCACGTCGACCTCTTGCTCCCGTTCGTAGCCGGGTTGGCTCGGATCGATGAAGTGTTCCACCTTGGCCGACCCCACGATGCGGCGGGTCTCCCGGTCGATGTAAATGAATACGAGGTAACTTCTCCCTTGAACCATCTTGGTTTTCTGCTCGGAGAAGGGGACAAAAAGGTCTTTCATCAGTCCCCAGTCAAGGAAAGCACCGTATCGATTGACCCAGGAGACGCGCAAGAAAGCGAACTCACCCACTTGGGCGAGTGGCTTTTCTGTCGTGGCCACAAGCCTTTCCTGCTGGTCGAGGTAGACGAAGACATGCACGATGTCGCCGGGACGCATTTCCCGGGTGACGTATGCGCGGGGCATGAGTATCTCGCCAGTTACGCCGGCGTCGAGATAAGCGCCGTGCTCCGTGAATCGGACGATGGGAAGGTCATTCCATCTGCCTAAGTTCAGTGTGTTGAGTGGCATTCAGTCAAAGGGGATAATTGTTAAAGTCAAATTCGATGGTCGACAGGTAACGCTCTCCCGTGTCGGGCAGGATGGCGACGATGCGCTTACCCTTGAAATCGTCGCGCCGGGCCAGCTGTGACGCGGCGGCGAGAGCTGCGCCCGACGAAATGCCGGCAAGCACTCCCTCGGTGGCCGCCAGAGAGCGGGCAGCCCGTATGGCATCGTCATCGGTGACGGTCATGACCTCATCGACGACCGACGCATCGTAGTTGCCGGGTACGAAGTTGGCACCGATGCCTTGAATCTTATGCGCTCCGGCGTGTCCGCTGCTCAATAATGGCGAGGCAGCCGGTTCGACGGCAACGATGTGTATGCCGGTGTTCAACTCTTTGAGCTTGCGTCCTATGCCGCTGACGGTGCCGCCCGTTCCCACGCCGGCCACCACGGCATCTACCTGTCCGTCCGTGTCGTTCCATATTTCACATGCCGTCCCGAGGACATGAGCCTCCGCGTTTGCGGGATTATCGAACTGCCCCAGGATGACAGCACCCGGAATCTCGTTTGCCAGTTGGCGAGCCATGCTGACTGCTCCGGCCATCCCCTCCTTGCCCGGTGTCAGACGGAGTTCGGCTCCGTAGGCACGGACGAGGTCGCGACGCTCCTTGCTCATCGTGTCGGGCATGACGATGATGGCTTTCAGCCCCAAGGACACGGCTATCCACGACAGTGCCACGCCCATATTGCCGCTGGTTGGCTCTATGATGGTGTCGCCGGGATGCAGTTTCCCGGTTTTCAGAGCTGTCGTAATCATGGAATAAGCGGCACGGTCTTTGACGCTCCCACCCGGGTTCTGCATTTCGAGTTTGGCTATTATCGGACTGTCGAGGCCGGCTTTCCGGCTGAATCGTCCGAGAGCCAGCAGCGGCGTGCCGCCGATGAGTTCGCTGAGTTGGTTAGCTATTTTCATAACTCTCTTCTGGTGGCATATGGGTGATGTCGGGAACGATTCGTCCATCAACCATGTGAATCGTCCTGTCCGTGATTTTGGCCAGTTCGTCGTCGTGGGTGACGATAACGAACGTCTGTCCGAAATGGTCGCGCAGGCGGAAAAAAAGATTATGAAGTTCTGTTTTGTTGTGGCTGTCCAGACTTCCTGACGGCTCGTCGGCGAGAATAATGGCTGGGTCGTTGACTAACGCACGGGCTACGGCCACACGTTGCTGCTCTCCGCCGGAAAGCTCGGCGGGCTTGTGCGTGGCGCGATCCGCGAGGCCGAGGAAGTCGAGCAGGTCGTTTGCCCGTTTTTTGACTTCGCGCGTGGGGCGGTGTGCCAGCAGTCCCGGAATCATGATGTTCTCTATTGCAGTGAACTCGGGGAGCAACTGGTGGAACTGGAATACGAATCCGAGACGCCGGTTGCGAAACCGAGCCAGGTCGCGACGGCCAAGCCGGAGCACGTCTGTGCCGTCAATATGCAATGTCCCGCCGTCTGGACGGTAGAGTGTGCCCATTATTTGCAAGAGCGTGGTCTTTCCTGCCCCGCTGGGGCCGACGATGCTGACCACTTCCCCTTTGTTGATATGCAGGTCTATGCCTTTTAGCACTTGCAGTGTGCCGAATGATTTTGTGATACCGTTGACTTCAATCATGGGGGAGATAGGAGGAAGGAATTACGTTTCGCGGCGAGATATTTCTTAACCGATGTTCCTCCTGCCAGAATAGCGGGAGGAACATCGGATGCAGGGGAAATGTTACTTTACTTCATTGGCGCGTTTTCGAGCGTGGCCACGACAAAGCGGTAGTACTTGTCGACGCTCGGGATGTAGCACCGTTCGTCCGGCGTGTGGGGCGAACGGAGGGTCGGGCCGAAGCTGACCATATCCATGTCGGGATACATGGCACCGATGATGCCGCATTCAAGTCCGGCGTGAACCACTTGGACTTTGTTGTCCGTTCCGAACATGTCCTTATAAATGCTTTCCATGATACGGACAATCTGACTGTCGGGATTGGGTTGCCATGCGGGGTAGGCACCGTCGAACTCGATGCTCATTCCTGCCATGGAGAACGCAGCAGAGAGCGTGTCGGCACAATAATCGCGCATGGAGTCGCGCGAGGAACGGATAAGGACTTTGAACATGGCCTTTCCCTCGCCAATAGTGACGATGGCAAGGTTGGAGGATGTCTCCACGATTTCGGGAATCGCCGGAATGTACCGCATCACGCCGTTGTGGCAGGCCATGAGTGCGTTGATGAGGTTGTCCTGTACTTCGGCGGGCACGATGGTGGAGGGGAGAGGTACGACGGAACAGCTGAGCGTGATGCCTTCCTCAATACCGGCATATTCTTCGGTGAATACTTGTGCCCACTCGTCGACGGCCTCTTTGAACGCATCGACGTTTTCGGCGGGCAAGGTGAACACTGCTTCACAATCGCGCGGGATGGCGTTGCGCATGTTGCCCCCGGCCCATGAGGCGAGGCAGGCATCGAATTCGGCCACGGCATCGGAGGCCAGACGCGCCATGAGCTTGTTGGCATTGGCTCGCCCTTCGTTGATTTCCAGTCCGGAGTGTCCGCCGCGCAGTCCACCGAGACTCACCTTAACGGCTGTGTCAGTAGCTTCCGGGGCGGCTGTCGAAAATTCGATGTTCGCGGTCAGGTTCACGCCGCCGGCCGAACCGATGACCATTTCGCCCTCTGTCTCGTTGTCAAGGTTGAGCAGGATGGTTCCGGTGAGCGTACCGGGTTCCATGTGGTTGACCCCGTACATGGTGGTCTCCTCGTCAACCGTGATGAAGCCCTCCAACGGCCCGTGTCGCAGGCTCTTGTCCTCCATGACCGCCATGATGGTGGCCACGCCCATGCCGTCGTCCGCACCGAGCGTCGTGCCCTTCGCCTTCACCCAGTCGCCGTCGATGTAGGCTTCTATCGGGTCGGTCTCGAAGTTGTGCGTACTGTCGTTTAACTTCTGCGGCACCATATCCATGTGGGCTTGCAGGGTCACGGTCTTGCGGTTCTCCATGCCCGGCGTGGCGGGCTTGCGCATCACCACGTTGCCGGCCTTGTCAAGGAAAGCCTCGACACCGACTTCACGGGCGAAGTCGAGCAGGAACTGTTGTACTTTCTCCACATGTCCCGACGGACGGGGTACACGGGTCAGGGCATAGAAATGACGCCAGATGGCTTGGGGTTGAAGGTCACGGATGTCTGTCATAACATGAAAACTTTTTAGGTTAGACCGGCAGAACAGCTGCGGGACGGCAGCGGCCGATGCCGGTGGATAAAAAACAAGTCAACGAGTGCATAAACGCCGAGCACGACGATGAGCAGCGTTTGCAGCGTGTGCACGACAAGGGCGAAGTCGACGGCATTGCCATCGCTCACGCCATAAAGGACGAGCATGGTTTTCACGGCAAAATGCCACGGCCCGGCTCCGTTAGGCGTCGGGACGAGCACGGCGAACGAACCTACGCAAAAGATGGCCAAGGCCGCGCCGGGCTGTATGCCGGAGGTGAAGTCAAAGCAAAAAAATGCCAGGTAGAAGTGGAGGTAATATCCAATCCAGATGCCGACGGAGTAGAGGATATAGAGCGGCAGGTTCTTCACCTGTCGTAACGAAGCGATGCCCGACCAGAAATCAAGGAGTATGCCCCGCGCACGGCTGAATGCTTTCAGGCGGCTTAAAGATATTCCCACTCCGATAATGAGGGCGACGATGCAGACAGCGGTCACGAGGTAACCCGTGCCGGTGAAGCGGATGCCGGTCTGCTGGACGAAACGGACAAGCACCGGGAGCTGAATCAGGAAGGCAAGTCCCGTGAACAGCAGCAATACGATGGAATCCATCACGCGTTCCGTCACCACTGTCCCCAGTGATTTGGTGAACGAGACACCCTCGCGCCCTTTGAGCGTGCCGCAACGGGTGACCTCTCCAATCCGGGGGATGACCAGACTGGCGGCATAGGACATGAAAACGGCGTTGATGCACATGCGGCGGCTCGGATGCTCACCAAGAGGAACCAAGGCCTGATGCCAACGCAATGCCCTCAGCACCTGCGGCACGATTCCAAACGTCAATGATGCGGCCATCCATTCCCAGCGCATCGACTTCACCGTGACCCACATCTGCTCCCAGTCGGCATTGCGGTACATCCACCACAGGATGCCCAGCCCAAGCATAAAGGGTAGCCCCAGCTTCAAGAGTTTTTTCAGGAGGGGCATCATCGTATCGTCGTTCTCTTCTTTGTGTTCATTTCTCCAATGGACGTGTCGATCGTCACGCTATCCAGCATGGGCAAACCTGTATCTGCCAAAAGATATCCATGCGGTGACGCAGCAAATGTAGCAAAAAGCCGCCATACCACCCATTTCGGGCAACAAAAAACACGGGACGACTGCCGGAGGGCTTATGAAAACGGTATTCCCGTGGCTTGCGCATCTCAACAGGGGCGGGACGGCAATTCCAATTCTGCGGGATGTGACCCGCTCCGACAGTGCCAAGGTTTCGGCACAAGCCGTATGAGAAATCTATCAGCCGACCCGTCACAACAGACAGCCGACCCGTAACGACAAGTCGCCGACTTGTTATTCCTGCCTA
>CAZYHW010000056.1:9546-13897 GCA_964647405.1 uncultured Prevotellamassilia sp. | reverse complement strand
AGTCCGTTTGTGCAGAAAACCGTAACTTTGCCCGCGCTTCCGCGGCGACGGACTTCCGTTTGCAGGGCGGGAGCGCGGAAAACGGACAGCGCGGCAAGATGGCACGGTACTTCCTCTTCTTTTCCTACGACGGCGCGGCCTACCACGGCTGGCAGGTGCAGCCCAATGCCGTCAGCGTGCAGCAACGGCTGGACGGCGCACTCACCACCCTCCTGCGCCATCCCGTCGAGACGGTCGGCGCGGGGCGCACGGACACCGGGGTGCACGCCAGCATGATGGCGGCGCATTTCGATGCCGACGGGCTCGACACCGCGTGGCTCGCCGACAAGCTCAACCGCCTCCTGCCGCCCGACATCGCCGTCAGTGCCGTGCGCGAGGTTCGTCCCGACGCCCATGCCCGCTTCGATGCCGTCGGGCGCACCTACCACTACCATGTTTATACCGGGAAGCAGCCTTTCCTCCGCCATTACGCTGCCCGGCTGTTCTTCCAGCCCGACTATGACCTGATGAACCGTGCTGCGGAGGAGTTGCTGGCCGAGAGTGACTTTTCGAGCTTCTGCAAGGCGCACACGGACGCCCGCACCCGCATCTGCCGGCTGAGTCGTGCGCGCTGGGTCAGCCTCACGCCCGACCATTGGCGTTTTGAAATCACCGCCGACCGTTTTCTGCGCAACATGGTGCGCGCCGTGGTGGGCACCTTGCTCGACGTGGGGCGCGGCCGCCTGAGCCTCGACGACTTCCGCCGCGTCATTGCCAGCCGCGACCGCTGCGCGGCGGGCGAGTCCGTCCCGGCGCACGCCCTCTTCCTCGTCGACGTGCGCTATCCCGACGACCTGTTCGTCGACGGGCCTGCCCCGGGATGCGCCGTTCCTCCCTCCGGATGGTGAGCCGCCCTTTTGCCGGAACGCGCCGCCTGCGGATGGACACCTGAAACACTTGTTGACTTATGTGGCTACCTCTTGCTTTCCTCTCTGCCGCCCTCCTGGGATTCTACGACGTATTCAAGAAACGTTCGCTCCGCGACAATGCCGTCATCCCCGTGCTTTTCCTCAACACGTTGGTGTGCAGTATCATCTTCCTCCCCTTGATAGTCGGTTCGGCCGCCGGATGGGTCGGCGCGGATTCGCGTCTCTACATCCCGCCAGCCGGATGGGACACGCACCGGTACATCCTCGTCAAGTCGTTTATCGTGTTGTCTTCGTGGTTCCTGGGATACGTCGGCATGAAACACCTGCCCCTGACCATCGTCGGCCCGATTAACGCCACGCGCCCGGTGCTCACCCTGCTGGGTGCCCTGCTGGTTTACGGCGAGCGGCTTAACGGCTGGCAGTGGGCCGGTGTGGCCTTGGCGGCGGTCTCCTTCCTGTTGCTCAGCCGCAGCGGGCGGAAGGAGGGCATCCGCTTCTCGCACGACCGCTGGGTCTATTGCATCGTCGGGGCGGCTTTGCTGGGCGCGGTGAGTGCCCTTTACGACAAGTTCCTCCTGATGTCGCCCGCCGGGGGAGGGGCGGGGCTCGACAAGATGGCCGTGCAGGGCTGGTATAACGTCTACCAGTGCGTGATGATGGCGGTGGTGATGATGGTGGTGTGGTGGCCGTCGCGCCGGAAAGGCACGCCGTTCCGCTGGTGTGCCTCCATCCCGCTCATATCCGTCTTTCTGACGGCGGCGGACCTGGCTTACTTTTATGCGCTCAGCCAGCCCGGTGCGATGATTTCGGTAGTGTCGATGGTGCGGAGGGGGAGCGTGGTGGTTTCTTTCCTGTTTGCCGCGCTTGTCTTTAAGGAAAGAAACCTCAAAGCAAAGGCCGTCGATTTGGCCTTGGTGTTGCTGGGAATGGTTTGCCTGTGGATTGGTTCGGCCTGACGTTCCGCGCCGCCGGATGCCCGCAGCGTGGCGACAGGTCGCCGGTCAGGCCTGTGCGAAGCGGTGGCCGTGAAGCCTGTCCCACCGCCCGCGCGTGAAGTCGGGCACGGCGACCGGACGGCTGCCCTCCCGGGCGGACTGTTCGCTTAGTTCGGCGATGCACGACCACTCTGCGGCATCATAAACGTCGAGGTCGAGCGGGAGGCCATGGCGGAGGCAATAAATGAGCCGGCTGTCCATGGCGAAGTTCATGACGTTTTCCGTGTGCTTGCGGCGACCCTCTTCGATGGCGTCGGCGACTGGTGCCACCACCTGCCGCTCCATGAATGCCAAGGCCGCCGCGTCGGTCAACGCCTCGTCCATCCCGAGCAGCTGGACGGCGGGGCGGGGATATTTCTGTACGAACCCGTCCGTCCCGCAGACGGTTTGCAGGCGGCTGTAAGGCCGCGGGGTCGTCAGGTCGAGCTGCAACATGATGCCCACGCCCCTGACCGTCCGCAGCAACGTCGTGTTGATTTTCCCGATGAGGCCGTCCGGTCCGCTGCCCGCCGTGGTGGCCGAGACGAGGTAGTCGAGCCTGTCGCCGCGGTGTATGTTGGCCAGCAGGGCTACCGGGCCGAGGCCGTGCGTCGGGTAGGGATTTCCGTCGTGAGCGGCACACTGCTGCCTCATCCAGGTGCGCGGCGGTTCGCCCGGCCTTTCCGTCAGGCCGAAAGTGTCCCTTAGGTTGTGTATGTAGGCTCCCTCGCAATACGTGATGCGTCCCAGTCGGCCTTGTCCGGCCAGCGCGAGGGTCTGGACGGCGAACGGGTCGAAGCAGCAGTTTTCCAGCATGAAGCAGTGGCGGCGCGTGCGTTCCGCCGTGTCGACCAGCTGCCAGCACTCGCCGACGGACGTGGCGGCGGGGACTTCTACGGCCACGTGCTTCCCGCATTCCATGGCACGGGTGGCTATCTCCGTGTGCGTGTCCCACTCGGTGCAGACATAAACCAGGTCGATGTCGTCGCGCTGGCACAGGGAGAGCCATGCCCCGTCGCCGGAGAGGAGCTCCGTCCGGCGGCCTGTGTCGCGCAGGAGGCTGTCGGCCACTTCGAGCCGCCCCGGGTCGAGGTCGGCCACGGCGCGGATTTCAGCGCCCTCTATGTCGGCATAGCGCCGGATGGCTTTCTGTCCGCGGTGTCCGGCTCCGACCAGGCCGATGCGCACGGTCGGCAGTGCCGGGCAGGCCAGTTCGAGTACGTCGGGCAGGGTGGGATGGTTGTTCTGCATTTGTGGGAAAACGCGAAAGGGCAAATCCCGCGCGGGACTGCCCTTTCGTGCTGTGTCTATGGTTGGGATGATTTATTTCTGACGGCTCTTGCCATAACGGCTCATGAACTTGTCGACGCGACCGGCCGTATCGACGAGTTTGGCCTTGCCCGTGTAGAACGGGTGGGAGGTGTTGGAGATTTCCAACTTCACCAAAGGATATGTTTCTCCCTCGAATTCAATCGTCTCGTTGGTCTTGCATGTAGAGCGGGAGAGGAACATATCGCCGTTGCTCATGTCCTTGAACACGACAGGGCGATAATTTTCAGGATGGATACCTTTCTTCATTGTATGTGTCTTTTTGATGTTTCTTGCCGGTGTTTCCTTGGACCGCACGCCTGGCGCACGGGGCTAAATCGGCTGCAAAGTTATGCTTTTCGTACCATTGGGCAAAAGAAAGCAGCCGATTTTTTGCGCCATGGGGCTAATTGCCTAATTTTGCAGGGCTATGAGGTTTTGGATATTGCTACTTTTCATGTTGTCCGTGCCGTGCCAGCTGTGCCGTGCCGTACCGATAGACACCCTTTTCGCCAAGATGCCGCCCGCGCTGCTCCCCCTGTTGGACTGGGACGGGAGGCTCGACTGCCTGGACCTGTACAACGGCAAGATGCGCGCCGAGGTGACGAACGTGCTGGGCGAGCGGTCGCGCCTGGTCGAGAAGACGGACGACTACCTGCGCGTGGAGCTGAGCGCGGCCAGCCGGATGGAGCTCAAACTGCTCCCCTTGGGTGGCGACACGGTAGTGTGGCGCATCCATACGGTGCTTGCGCCGGCGGCGGAAAGCCGGTTGGACGCATACACCACCCGGTGGGAACGGGCAGAAGGCGTGGCCGTTCCCGTGCCTGCGGTTTCGGATTTCTGGGTCAGGCCGGACACCCTCACGGAAGAGCGTTTCGACGAGTTGCGCCATGCAGCCGGAGTGCCCTGGGTGGCGGCCTCGTTCTCGCCGACGGCGGCCGAGCTCACTTTCAGCCTCTCCCTCGACGACGTGCGCAGCGACTGGCGCGACGAGATGTCCCGCTGCCTCCGCCCGCTGACGTACCGGTGGGACGGGACGGGCTTCACGCTCCTGCCGGACAGGCCATAAGGCAACCGTAGCCGCCCCTCCGGGAAACCTCCCGCAGTCCCCGTCTTTCCCGATATATTAATTGTCTGCTCCTGTCGCCCGGCAGGAACCAT
>CAZYHW010000056.1:6392-9446 GCA_964647405.1 uncultured Prevotellamassilia sp. | reverse complement strand
ACAAGTCGCCGGATAGTCGCGACGGGTCGCCGACCTGTGCCGACGGGTCGCCGACTCGTTCACTCCTGTCGGGCATGGCGGTGGAACGGCGGTCGGCTGCGGGCGGGGCGGAAAGGCCGTGCGTTTTCCCGGTGCGGCGGCTGCGTCCCGCGCCCTGGCTTCGGGGCATTTGCGGCCTCGCCGGGCTGCCGCCGTGTCGCGCTGCCGGTTCTCCCCAAAGCCTTTGGGATAAAAAATCGTGAGGTCAAAGTTTCTCCGAACGCGGCGGAATGCGTAATTTTGTGCGTGGAAAGAAAATCCTTAAATTAAATCCTATTGTTATGGTAAACTACAAAGAACTGGGTTTGGTCAACACCCGTGAGATGTTCAAGAGAGCCATCGATGGCGGCTATGCCATCCCGGCTTTCAACTTCAACAACATGGAGCAGTTGCAAGCCATCATCAAAGCCGCAGTCAACAAGAAGTCGCCTGTCATCCTGCAAGTGTCGAAAGGTGCGCGCAACTACGCCAACCAGACGCTGCTCCGCTACATGGCCGAGGGCGCTGTGGAATACGCAAAGGAGATGGGATGCAACCATCCGGAGATTGTCCTCCACCTGGACCACGGCGATTCGTTCGAACTGTGCAAGTCGTGCGTCGACATGGGCTTCAGCTCGGTGATGATTGACGGTTCGCACCTCCCCTACGACGAGAACGTAGCCCTGACAAAGAAGGTCGTAGACTATGCCCACCAGTACGACGTAACCGTTGAGGGTGAGTTGGGCGTATTGGCCGGTGTCGAGGACGAAGTGGTGGCCGAACACCACACCTATACCCGTCCGGAGGAAGTAGTCGACTTCGTGACGAAGACGGGATGCGACAGCTTGGCCATATCCATAGGCACGTCGCACGGAGCGTACAAGTTCAAACCCGAGCAGTGCCACGTTGACCCCGCTACGGGCCGTCTCGTTCCGCCGCCCTTGGCTTTCGACGTGCTCGACGGCGTGATGAAGGAGCTCCCCGGCTTCCCCATCGTGCTCCACGGCTCTTCTTCCGTTCCGCAGGAGGAAGTCGACACCATCAACCAGTTCGGTGGTAAGCTCGTGGCCGCCATCGGTATTCCCGAAGACGAGCTCCGCAAGGCTGCCAAGTCGGCTGTTTGCAAGATCAACATCGACTCTGATTCCCGTCTGGCCATGACGGCTGCCATCCGCCGCGTCTTCGCCGAGCATCCCGAGGAGTTCGACCCCCGCAAGTACCTCGGCCCGGCTCGCGACAACATGCAGAAATTGTATGAGCACAAGATCGTGAACGTGCTTGGCTCTGAGAACAAGCTCGGCCAGCTCGACTAATCCACGAGAAGGCATATACGACAGACGGTCGTGCCCGGAGTCCGGGTGCGACCGTCGTTTTGTGTTGTGAGGTGGGCAAGGCGTGCGGCGGAGCGGCGGGACAGCCGTCACGGGAGGCGTTCCTGCCATTTCCATATCCTGGCCAGCCAGCCGTGGGGGAGCAGGCGCGCTGCCGCCCGGACAAGGTGGGCGAACGGGCCGCAGACCGAGACGCTCCGCCCCCGCCGGATGTCGCGCCAGGCCTTACGCGCCACCTCGCGGGGCGGCTGCATGCCGTAATAGCGGGTAGGGACGAGTCCGCCGCCGTCGCAGGCCGTCGCGATGAATGCCGTGTCCATCCAGCCGGGACATACGGCGGTGACGGCGATTCCCCTCTCCGCCACTTCGTCCCGTAAGGCCTGTGAGAAGCGGAGCACGTAAGCCTTGGTCGCGGCGTAGACCGCCATGTAAGGCACGGGCAGGAAGGCGGCAGCGGAGGCCACGTTGGCGATGTGCGACGGCCGCGCCATGAACGGGAGACACAGGGCGCAGAGGGCGGAAACGGCGACGGCGTTCAGCGTGAGCATGGTCTCGATGTCGTCGGGGCTGACTGATTCAAGCGCTCCGAAGCGGGCGATGCCGGCGTTGTTGATGAGGTAGACGATTTGCGGCTTCTCTTCGGCCAGCTGCGCCCCGAGGTTATCCCGTCCCTGCCTGGTCGCCAGGTCGCAGGCGATGTGGACGATGCGGGGTCGGCCGGCGGGACTGTCGTCGGCTGTTTCCGTAGCCCGGCGGGCGATGGCCCAAATCTCGTCAAGGCATTCCTCACCGGCCAGCAGGCGGACGAATTCCAGCCCCAGCCCCCGCGTGGCACCGGTGACGATAGCTATCTGTTTCGGCATGGCTTTTGGTTTTGTGCAATAACGAAAAAGGGCCGCTTCGGGGAGCGGCCTCATTGATTAGTCGGCATGTTTCAATCGAACGGCGTGTCTCTCTCCGCGTCGATCAGCCTGCCGTTTTTGTCAAACTCCAATTCCCAGCCGTTGTTCAGCTCGACTTCCGTTCCTTTCCGGTCTCTGCTGATTTTCATCACGACGGCACCCTCGTGCCTTGCGTCGATGAATTGTTTGATGTGGTCGGGAATGAGTGCCTCGGGCACACCCGTGTAATGGCATTCCACTTCCTCCCAGTTTCCCGACCGGTCAAATTCGATGTTGTCGCCGTTCTCGAAAATCACGTCGTAACCTTTTGTGAAACCCTCGGTTTCCTTGATTACGAGCATCACTTTCCGGTCGGCGAAATGGCTGCTGATGAGCGTCCGGGCCGCCTGCGGCAGTTGGCTCACGTCGATGGGGCGCTCGTTGTCGGCTTTGCAGCCCAATCCCGCGCAGAGCAGGAAGAGCAGGGCTAAGGTCCACTGTTTCATAGTAGCTTTGTTGATAAGTTAAACACCTGTTCCGGCATTACGGACAGTTCCGAACGTCGTGCTGTCCGTGCCTTCCACAAAAATAGTCTTATTTTCCAATCTCACGTGAAGGGAAGCCCTTGTTTTGTTTTTCGTTATTGATTTTTATCAAAATACCGGATGTTCGTGCGGTCGGCGTGCCTGATGTTTGTGTATGCCTTGCGCTGACGGCGGTCGGGGAAGCCGTGGCTCGCTGCCGCCTTGTCCTCTGTCGTGGCGGGGCAGGCGGCAGGGCGGGCGTATGGATGCGCGTGGCCGGAAGCGGTGGACATATTGCCC
>CAZYHW010000056.1:0-6292 GCA_964647405.1 uncultured Prevotellamassilia sp. | reverse complement strand
GGTCGCCGACTTGTTCTTCCGGGTCGCCGACTTGGCGCGCGGGGTCGGCGACTACGTTTGCCGCCTCGCCTGCCTGTTGTCCGCGAACGGGCTTACAGGGGCTCGTCCGCGTCGATGCGCCGGATGCCGCCCGTCTCCGGATAAAGCGTGACGCGGATGGTGTATTTCTTGTTGAACAGGTCGCCGCCCAGATGCTCCACCCGTCCGAACTGCGCCAGGGGGACGGTCGTTTCGAGCAGGTTCTGTTCGGCGGTGAAGATGTTCACTTGCGCCTTGCCGGGGACGATGTAGCGCAAGTCCTCCACCTCTTTCTTCTTGGAGTTGTCGGCTGTCGGCTGGACGGCCGGCAGTGCGTGCAAGTCCTTGACGCTGATGTACACGGGTGCGCCCGAGAGGTCGTCGGCGGCGAGCGGGCCGAGGGCGGGGGAGAAGCGGAACAGCACGTCGCGCTCGGTCTCCTCGTCGGGGGCGTAGGAGAACGTCATGGTGTGCGTCTCCGTGCTTGTCGTTCCCTTGAAGAGTTGGAGCAGAGCCTCTTCCTGTTCGTCGAGCTTGGCGAGCATGAGTTTCAGTTGCTCCCCGTCTTTGGGCATGAAGTCGGCCTGTCCTTTGGTCAGCAGCGACCGGTTTTCGCGGATGTCGTATATCTCTTCGGCAGTAAGCTCCGCCATTTTCGTGGTGCTCCCGGCCGACAGGATTTCCGCCGTCTTGTAGTCGGCGGGGGAGAACTTGGGCGAGGAATATACCTGCGTGACGGAAGGCGTGGGCAGCGGGGCGATTTCCGGAGCGGACGTGTTGACGGAGAGCAGCAGGCCGTCGGGGCTCAGTCCGACGAGGGGAGCCGAGGTCTTGCTTTTGAGCCTGATGGTGTAGCTTTCCGACTTGTCGGGCACGCCGTAGCTCGTGATGCTGACCGACGTGATGGCCCACTCGTCGTAGGCTTCGAGCGGCGCGTCGTTGATGCGTAGGAAGTTGCGGGCGAAGCGTGCGTACTCGCCCGGCGTGTGTGTGGTCTTGGTGGCCGTGACGGTGACGAGCAGGCGTGTCTGCGGGAGGAAATACGTGATTCCGTCCGTCGTGATGCCCGGTTGGTATGTGCTCACTTCGGTTTGCGCGTTCATCCCCGTAGCGAGGGCGGCGCAGAGGGCTAAGCAGGTGAAAAGTCGTTGTATCATACGTGTCAGGCGTGGGGTTAGTGTGTTACGTCTGGGGTGAGTTCGCGGAACGCGGCGGGCAGTTTGCGGATGAGGTCGGTGGCCGTGACGCTCTCCTCGCCGAGTTCGGCCGCCGCGATGTCGCCCGCGAGGCCGTGGAGGTAGACCCCGAGCCGGCTGGCCGCCTCGGCGGCATAGCCGCGTGCCCTGAGGGCCGTGATGATTCCCGTCAGTACGTCGCCGCTCCCGGCGGTGGCCATGCCGGCGTTGCCTGTCGGGTTGAAGTAGGCGTGACCGTCGGGGGTGCATACGGCGGTGTAGTGTCCTTTCAGGACGACCACGAACTGGTAGTTCCGGGCCAGTTCGCGTGCGGCCTGCAAGGCGACGTAGCTGCCCGCGTCCTGTCCCGTCAGGGCGGCCAGCTCCTTGGGATGGGGCGTAAGGATAGTTCCCGGCGCGAGGTTGCGGAGCTGTTCGCGGTGGCGACCCAGCAGGTTGAGTGCGTCGGCATCGACGACGGCCGGTGTCGCCAGCCAAGCCAGTTGCTTGAGCAGAGCCTTTTCCGTCGTGTGCGAGCAGCCCAGTCCCGGGCCGATGCCCACGGCTGCGTAACCGCGTGTTTCCACCGGTTGGCTGAATTCTTCCAGATTGCTGTCGTGGCTGATGATTGCCTCGGGCACGCTGATTTGCAGGATGTCGTTGTTGGCGGTCGGGCTGTGGAGCGTCACTTTCCCTACGCCGGCGCGCAGGCATGCCCGTCCCGCCAGGATGGCTGCCCCCGCCATGCCGTAGGAACCGGCGATGAGCAGGGCGTGTCCGAAAGTCCCTTTGTGCCCGAAGGCGGGTCGTTTGCGCAGGAGGGCGGCCATCTCCTCCCGTTCGGTGAGGGTGTTGGCCGGGTGCAGTCCTGCCAGTCCCTCGACCGAGAGTCCGATGTCGAGAAGCTCCCACCGGCCGACGTACTTGCTGCAATCGGCCATGAGGAAAGCCAGTTTGGGAACTTGGAAGGAGAACGTGTGGGTGGCGTGTATAATCTCGCTCCGCACGGAAAAGGTGTCGCCCTCGCTTTTCAGCCCCGACGGGATGTCGATGGCGACCACCGTGGCGGGCGAAGCGTTGATGAACTTCACCAGGGCGGCGAAGCCTCCCCGCAGCGGCTTGTTCAGCCCCGTCCCGAATAGTCCGTCGACCAACACGTCGCCGGGCAGTATCTGCGGTGGGTCGAACTGCGACTGTATCTCGGTGAGCCGCGCCCCCGGCGTGTCGACCAGCCTTTGCCTGTTGGCGGCACAGTCCTCGCTGAGGCGGCTTCCTATGTTGAAGAGGTAGGTTTCGACATCGTAGCCGTAGCCGGTCAGGATGCGGGACAGGACCAGCGCGTCGCCCCCGTTGTTCCCCGGGCCCGCGAACACCTTTACGGGCCGCTCCTTGCCCCACCGTGCGGTGAAGGCGGCGGCCAGTGCGTTCCCGGCGCGCTCCATGAGGTCGAGGGAGGCGACGGGCTCGTGCTCGATGGTGAATGCGTCGAGCTCGCGCACTTGCTCTGCGGTCAGAATCTTCATGCCGCAAATATACGTCGTTTTCCCGAGAAAGTCAAGTCGCCCGGCGGTGAAATCGCCCCGTCGCGGCGCGTCCGCCGTGTGCCGCCCGTGCCTGCCGCGGGGGCGTGGCTTCCCGCCGGGTGCGCCCTCCGCCGGGCGGGTCGGCGACTTGTCGTTCGCAGTCGCCGACTTGTTGAAACTATCCGGCGACCTGTCGCGACGGATCGCCGACTTGTTTCACCGTCCTTTCCGGCTCGTGCGCCCGGCAGCCTGCCGGCGGTCTCCGCCTCCCGTCTCCCCGTGCGCCGTCGGCCACCTCGCGGGGCGGGCGGGACGTTCTGCGGGCTGCGGTCGCCCCCTTGCGTTTTTTTTCGTATCTTTGTGCCGGAGCAACAGACCATGCAAACCATCCAGGTCAGAGACAAGACATTCAGGGTCAGCATCCCCGAGGACGAAATCCGGCGGCGTGTGGCGGAAACGGCCATGCGGCTCGACCGCGACCTGGCCGGGAAACACCCCCTCCTGCTGGTGGTGCTCAACGGGGCTTTCATGTTCGCCGCCGACCTGATGCGCGGGATGCGCGAGCCTTGCGAGGTGTGCTTCGTCCGCCTCGCCTCCTACGCGGGCATGCAAAGCTCGGGACAGGTGCGCGAAGTGCTCGGCCTGACCGAGGACATCGCGGGGCGGACGGTGGTCGTCGTGGAAGACATCATAGACTCCGGGCTCACGATGAAGGGACTGCTCGCGTCGTTGGCGGCACGCCGCCCGGCGGAAGTGCGGGTGGCCGCGCTGCTCGTCAAGCCCGGCAACCTGGAAGTGGACTTGGACATCGACTACTGCTGCTTCGAAATCCCCAACGACTTCATCGTCGGCTACGGGCTGGACTATGACGGCTACGGGCGTAACCTCAGGGACATCTACACGGTGGCCCAGTGAACCGGAACGACAGGAAAAGACAAATACATAACTGAAAGAAGTATGAAGAATATCGTGATTTTCGGTGCCCCCGGCTCGGGCAAAGGCACACAGAGCGACCTGCTCGTCGCACACTACGGTTTCAAACACATCTCGACGGGCGACGTGCTGCGGGCGGAGATGAAGAACGGCACGGAACTGGGCAAGACGGCCAAGGAGTACATCGACAACGGACAACTCATCCCCGACTCGCTGATGATAGACATCCTGGCCAGCGTCTACGACAGCTTGTGCCCCTGCGAGGGCGTCATCTTCGACGGCTTCCCCCGCACCATCCCGCAAGCCGAGGCTTTGAAGGCCATGCTGGCCGAGAGAGGCACCGAGGTGACGGGCATGATTGAACTCGAAGTGCCGACCGACATGCTCATCGAGCGTCTCGTGAACCGTGGAAAGACGTCCGGCCGCGCCGACGACAACGAGGAGACCATCAAGAAGCGTCTGGATGTCTACAACTCGCAGACCGCGCCCCTCATCGAGTGGTACGAGAAAGAGGGCAAGCGCAACGCGGTGAAAGGATACGGCCCCTTGGAGGAAATAACCGCCGCCCTTTGCGCCGTCATCGACAGCTGGAAATAAGCACTCCCCAACCGTTTGCCCCTCCCCGCCGGACAGGCCGTGCCTCGTGCCGCCGCTCCGTGCGGGGAGGCGGCCATGACGGCATCCATCCCCCTTATCGGAACTTCCCCATGCCTGAAAGCAATTTTGTCGACTACGTGAAAATATCCTGCCGCTCCGGAAAGGGCGGCCGCGGCTCGGTGCACATGCACAGGGCCAAGTACCAACCCCGCGGCGGCCCCGACGGCGGCGACGGCGGGCGGGGTGGAAACGTCTACCTGCGCGGCAACCATAACTACTGGACGTTGCTCCACCTCCGCTATGAGCGTCACGTCTTCGCCGGACACGGCGGGAACGGGTCGAAAAACTGCTCGCGGGGTTGCGACGGCGAGGACAAGTACATCGAAGTGCCTTGCGGCACGGTGGCCTACGACGCCGCGACGGGCGAATACCTCTGCGATGTCACCGACGACGGACAAGTGGTGCTCCTGCTCAAAGGCGGGCGTGGCGGACTGGGCAACTGGCAGTTCCGCACGGCGACCAACCAGGCTCCGCGCTACGCCCAGCCCGGCGAACCCATGCAGGAGATGGAAGTGGTGCTCGAACTGAAACTCCTGGCCGACGTCGGGCTGGTCGGATTTCCCAATGCGGGAAAGTCGACCCTGCTCTCGACCCTCTCGTCAGCCCGCCCGAAGATAGCCAACTACCCCTTCACCACGCTCGAACCCAGTCTGGGCATCGTGGGCTACCGCGACAACCAGTCGTTCGTAATGGCCGACATCCCGGGCATTATCGAGGGAGCCAGCGAAGGGCGAGGGCTCGGTCTCCGCTTCCTGAGGCATATCGAGCGTAACTCCCTCCTGCTGTTCATGGTGCCGGGCGACACCGACGACATCCGTTCGGAGTACGAGGTGCTGCTCCGTGAGTTGGAGAAGTTCAACCCCGGCCTGCTCGGCAAGCACCGCGTGTTGGCCGTGACCAAGTGTGACTTGCTCGATGATGAGCTTATCGACATGCTGAAAGCCGACCTGCCGACCGACCTGCCGGTGGTGTTCATCTCGTCGGTGACGGGCACAGGCCTGACAGAGCTGAAAGACGTGCTTTGGACGGAACTGAACAGCGAGAGCAATAAGCTCCGCGCCATCAGCGAGGGCGACAGCATTGTCCATCGCCGTCGCGAGGTGGCGGGGCTGGCTGCCGATTTCGCCGACTGGGATGCCGGCATCGACGAACTCCCCGACGAGGATGTCGATGACATCGACTACGAAGTGGTGGACGACGATGACGACGAAGCCTGACCTGTTGGAATATCCGCTCGGTGAAGGCGTCAGGGCTTTCACGACGACGCGTCACGGCGGATGCAGTGAGGGCGAATACGAATCGTTTAACGTCAACGGCTATTGCGGCGACAACCCCGCGCATGTCGCCGCCAACCGCGAAGCCTTGTGCCGCGAGCTGGGCATAGGCGGCGACGCGCTCATCCTGCCGCACCAGGTGCATGGCTGCGAGGTGCTCTCCGTCGACGAGCCGCTGCTCCGGCGTTCCCCGGACGACCGCTCCGCCCTCCTGGACGGCGTGGACGCGCTCGTGACCGACGTTCCGGGTGTCTGCGTCGCCGTTTCGACGGCCGATTGTGTCCCCGTGTTGCTCTGTGACGACGCCCGCCGCGTGGTGGCCGCCGTCCACGCCGGATGGCGCGGCACGCTGGCACGCATCGTGGAGAAGACCGTCCGCGCCATGGCCGACCGCTACGGTTCGGCAGCGCACACCCTGCATGCCGTCATAGGCCCGTGCATCTCGATGGAGGCATTCGAGGTGGGCGACGAGGTTTACGACAGTTTCGCCGCCGCAGGCTTCCCGATGGAAAGCATTGCCCGGCGGCAGGGGAAGTGGCACATAGACCTCCGGGCGGCCAACTTCCTCCAACTCGAAGCGGCCGGGCTGTCCCTGGCGCACATCCGGGTCAGCGGCCACTGCACCTGCTGCGAACCGGAACGCTTCTTCTCGGCCCGCAGGCAGGGCATCGCCTCCGGGCGGCTCTGTTCCGGCATCATGCTCCTCCCTTGA
>CAZYHW010000055.1:0-13970 GCA_964647405.1 uncultured Prevotellamassilia sp. | reverse complement strand
GAGCACAAGGCCACCGCCGAAGCCCTGCGCAAGAGCCAGGCGGAGCTGGCCGCCGCCGAAGCCCGCCTCGAAACCGAACGCGATTACAGCCGCCGCGAACGCGAAGCCGCCGCCGAAGCCCTGCGGAACGAGTTCAAGACCATGGCGCACGACCTGGCACAGACCGAGTCGGGCAAACTGCGCGAGATGCACAGCCGCCAGCTGCAAGACCTGCTCGGCCCGCTGGGCGAAAACATCGAACGCTTCCGCAACCAGTACGTCGCCGGGGCGGCCTCCACCGAGCAGCACATCCGCGACCTCATCGAGCAGACCACCAAGGTGGGGCACGAGGCATCCGAACTGGCCCGCGCCCTGCGGAGCAACACGAAACTGCAAGGCAACTGGGGCGAGGCCGTACTCAATAATATATTAGAAGCGTCGGGACTGACCCCGGGACGCGACTACGAGGTGCAGGCGCGCACGCACGACGGCGAGGGGCGCGAGCTCATCCCCGACGTGGTGGTCCGCTTCCCCGGCGGGCGCGCCGTCATCGTCGACTCGAAAGTGTCGCTGACCGCCTTCGCCTCCTATGCCGCCACCGACGAGCCCGACCGGCGGAAGGCGTTCCTGAAAGAGCACATCGAGTCCGTGCGCCGCCACGTGCGCGAACTCAGCGAGAAGCACTACGAGAAAGCCGTCGACGGGGCAATCGGCTACGTGCTGATGTTCATCCCCAACGAGGCCGCCTACATCGCCGCCGTGGAGAACGACCCGCGCCTCGCCGCCGACGCCTACCGCCAGCGCGTCATCCTGCTCAACCCGACCAACCTGCTGATGGCCCTGCAACTGGCCTACAACCTCTGGCAGACCGAATTGCAGACGCGCAACGTCAAGGACATCTACGACTCGGCGGAGAAGCTCTACGCAAAATTCATTTCCTTCGCCAAGAACTTCACCAAGATAGGCGAAAGCATACAACGCCTCGACGAGACCTACCGCGACGCTTACAAACAACTGGCCACGGGGAACGGGAACATCGTCAGGCAACTCGAAAACTGGCGGAAGAAAGGCTTCAACCCTACGGGCAAACTGCCCGACAGCCTGCGCGGGGAGGAGGACTGACGCACGGGGCGGGCAAGGCGGGCGGACTTTGTTGTCGAATAGCCGTCATCTCTCACCTAAAAGGCCGGTGGGCAAGGCCGTCCGCTTGCTGGTAAGCACAAAATAACGTATCTTTGCGACCATTGACTTAAAAACGGTTGCGTGTGAACCTCACGGGAAAGAAGATTTTAGTCACGGGAGCGAGCGGCTTCGTCGGCAGTTTCGTCGTCGAGCAAGCCCTTGCGGCGGGAGCCGAAGTGTGGGCAGCCCTGCGCGCCACGAGCAGCCGCCGCTACCTGCCCGACCCACGCATCCGCTTCATCGAGCTGAACCTGGGCGACCACGACAAGACGGCCGCCAGCCTGGCCCGCCGCGCCGCCGAACACGGGGCGTGGGACTACATCGTGCACGCGGCAGGCATCACGAAGAGCATCCGGCCTTCCCGTTTCTACGAGGTGAACACCGTGGCCACCGAGGACTTCGCCTCGCTGGTGATGGAGCACGGGCTGGTGAAGGAACGCTTTGTCTTCGTCAGCTCGCTGAGTGCCTGCGGCCCCGTCAGGGAAGAGCGCATCGCCTCGCACGTCCCCTACTACGCCCCCATCACGCCCGCCGACACCCCGCGCCCCGACACGGCCTACGGCATCAGTAAACTGGAAGCCGAGAAGCGGCTCCGGACAATCGACGGGCTGCCCCTCGTCATCGTGCGCCCCACGGGGGTCTACGGCCCGCGCGACCGCGACTACTTCGTCATGGCGCAAAGCATCGCACGCGGGATGGAGGTGACGCTGGGACGACAGCCGCAGATGCTCTCGTTCGTCTTCGTGCGCGACCTCGCCGAGGCCATCCTCCTGGCGTGCGAACGCGGGAAGACGCAGGCGACCTACTTCGTGAGCGACGGCGAAGCCTACGAAGACCGCTACTTCACCCTCCTGCTGAAAAAGGCACTGGGCAAACGCCACACGCTGCGCGCCAGACTGCCCGAGGCGGTGGTGTGGCTGGCGTGTGCGGCCTGCGGAAGCATCGGGCGGATGACGGGGAAAGCCACGACGCTCAACCCCGACAAGTTCCGCATCATGAGGCAGCGCAACTGGCTCTGCGACATCAGCGACACCGTCGGCGACCTCGGCTACCGCCCCCGCTATTCGCTGGAACGGGGCGTGACCGAAACCATCAACTGGTACAAAGAACAAAAATGGCTCTGAACTTCTTCCATACGCAGCGGCTACGACCCGGACTCATCGGCGTAGAGAAAATCATGCTCTGCTACATGGCGCTGACCACGCTGGTGATACTCGTGACGTGGAACCTGCTGGACGCTCCCCTCCGCCTGCTCGCCGGACGCGCGGCGATACTGGTAGGCATGGCTATCGTCATCCTGATTTACCGCAAGGCACCCAGCCGGGCCACCCTCGCCCTGCGCGTGTTCTACCAGATAGGACTGCTGGCTTTCTGGTACCCCGACACGTATGAACTGAACCGGATATTCCCCAACCTCGACCACATCTTTGCCGCCGTAGAGGACAATATCTTCGGCGGACAGCCCGCACTCGAATTTGCCAAGGCACTTCCGTCGAAGTTTTGGAGCGAGGCGTTCAACATGGGTTACTTCGCCTATTATCCGATGATAGCGGGCGTGACGCTGTTCACGCTTTTCGGCTGCTACCGCCGCTTCGAGAAGACGACGTTCATTATCGTTTGCAGCTTCTTCCTGTACTATATTATATATGTGTTCCTCCCCACGGCCGGCCCGCAGTATTACTTCCGGGTCATTGACGAGCAATGCATACAGGCGCACGTCTTTCCGAACATAGGGGACTACTTCAACAGCCATTACGAACTGCTTCACTCGGACGGCGACGGCTTCTTCTACAACCTTGTCGAGACTACGCAGGAAAGCGGGGAGCGTCCGACGGCAGCGTTCCCCTCCTCGCATGTCGGCGTGAGCACCATCCTCATGATATTGGCGTGGCGCACGAACCGGGGACTGTTCCTCGTACTCACGCCTTTCTATGTCCTGCTATGCGGCGCGACAGTCTACATCCAGGCTCACTATGTCATTGATGCCATCGCGGGACTTGTGACGGCTCCGCTGTTCTACCGCGCCGCCCACAGGCTTTACTACACGCGCTTCTTCCACCGGCCGCGAGGCTTCAACGACTTCTGACAAACCGCTCCACGCCGACGGATGCCCCCATACCGGGTGGGCTTCGCCGGATAAACGTGCCGAAAAGACCGATGAAACGGGGGATTTTTAGAAATGCTCCCTCCGGAGCGGGTAATGCCCCCGGAAATATTCGAACTTGTCCGGACGGGCTTTCAGCGACTGACTGTCGACCAAGGGGTCGTAGAGTTGGAGCATCCGCTGGTGAAGTCCTTCCGCCGGAATGAGGTCGGGAGGCAAGGCGGGAGGCTGTATGTCGAAACGGAGGGGGAGACCGAAATGACGGGCCACGGCTTCGAGCGCCATACGGGTGCCCGCAGCCTTCCCGTCGGCGGAATAACCGGCAATGTGCGGCGTACCGATGAACACGCGGTCTAACAACGGAAGCAGGATGTCGGGCTCGTGTTCCCACGTGTCGACGACCGCTGCCCTCACCTGCCCGTTCTCCAAGGCGGCAAGCAGTGCCTCGTTGTCCACCACGGCTCCACGCGCCGCGTTGATGACCACCGGCCGCCGCTCCATGCGGGAGAAATCCGCCATGTGGTAGGTTGGCCAGGAGCCTGCGGCGGTAAGGGGAACATGGTACGTGATGACATCCGCCCGGGCATAGATTTCGTCCAAAGAGACAAAGCCTTCCGCTCCCTCAGCCGCCGCCCGGGGCGGATCGCACAGGAGACAGTTGACCCCCAACGTGCGGAGCTCACGGTAAACAGCCGTGCCGACATGCCCCACCCCGACAATCCCCACACAGCAAGCCGACAGGCTGACATAGCCCGCCTCGGCAAGCCGCAGGAGCGACGTGGCGACATATTGTGCGACGGAAGAGGCGTTACAGCCCGGGCAATTGGCCCACGCGATGCCCGCCTGCGCCATGTAGTCCGTATCAATGTGGTCGTAGCCTATGGTAGCCGTAGCGACGAAGCGCACGGCAGAACCTTCGAGCAGGTCGCGCGTGCAACGCGTCCGGGTACGAATCAACAGCACGTCGGCCTCCGCCACATCGGCTCGCCCGATAGCCGCACCGGGAAGATAGCGCGTCGCCCCCAACCGCTCAACCTGTCCACGCAGGTAAGGGATACGGTCGTCGGCCACGATACGCAAGCGTCCGCGAAAGCCTTTTTCGTCCCTTTTCATCGCTATTTCAGCTTCGCGTCCTGCGGATTGCGCAAGCCGCGTGCACCAATCAGGAACGCTTTGGCCGAACCAAAGTTCAAGTACATGTCGAGCCGCACGGGGATGTGGTTGTCGTCGTCGGTCACATAGAACGTCACGACTTCCTCCTCCTTGCCATTCTCATTCTCCACAAAGGAGAAGACAAGACAGCGGTAGGTCGTGCCGGTATTTTCTACGGTAAAGTTCTCCTTACCCCGGTAGATGATGCTCTGCCATTCGCTTTTGCGCCCATCGGCCATGAGGAAAGTGATTCTGTGTCCGACCTCGTAATTGCTGGGGTCGAACGAGCGGGCACGGAGAAGCATACTGAGCATATCAAAAGCGCAATAGGGCGACGTGTAAGTGTTCCACTCAGGTTCGAGGTCGTTCCGCTGATGCCTCATCTTGGTCGTGACACTTCCGGGAGCGTAGGAGTACCACACCTCGTCGCGACGGTAGCTCTTCCCTTCGAGGGCGCTCTTGATATAGTAGAGCGGGACGAGGTCCTGCGACGTGTAGCATTGCAGGGTGTCGCGCATGATGAAAAACTTGTCGGCCTGCTTCGACCCGCGAGTGATGAGGTGCGTGCGGTAGGCCGGCTGTCCCTGATAGAAAGTGGAGGTGATGTTCATCGATGCCGACCCGACCTTCACCCAAACGAACTTCCAGTTGAAATAAAGGTCGTACATCAGCGTCTCACCGCTCTTGAAAGCATGATTCTCGGCCGAGCACTGCGCGTCAGCCGTCCGCACGGCTCCCCACCATGCGACCATTGCCACCATCAAAGTCACAAGTCTTTTCATCGCTTTGCATTATGATTGATTGTATGCCGCCCGTCGTCATGCGGAGAGGTCACCTGCCCAATTGGCGCAGCCGTTCGGCATTCCTTTCTTTCACCGTCTTTTGTTTGTCCTCCTTCTGCTTGATTAGCGCCTTCGGCTTCTGTTGAACCAGCGGGAGTGCCCGTATGTCCCAGTCCTGCTCGATGTCCCACTTGGCGCGCACTACGAACGACATGGGGTTATAAAGTACCGTCTCGGGCTCCACGTGTTGGTCGAAATTGCCTGTCGTCCACGCTTGGTCGCCGTCACGGTCGAGCAGCACCCTAAGGTAGTATGTTCCAGGCGACAGATAGAAGAAATCGGCACGCCCGTCCGGAGCGGGGCAACGGCGAGCCACCTTTCCCTGTTCGGTGAGCAGCTCCACTATCGCCGTGGTGTCGCCGTCCAATCCCCGTAAGTTGACGAAGAATGCGCCGAAGTCATCATTCGAAGCCACTTCAAACTTATACTCATACGGCTTGTTGACATATCCGTACACGCTGGTCATCGCGGCAGAATCGACGGTCAGTACATAGCGTTGGCCGGGTCGCCATTCGCCCATGAGCCTGATCTTAAAGTCCATCCCCGGCAAGTCCTCGATCAGGTAAGGGGCATCCACCTCCAAACTGTCCACAATCTGCCTCAGATGCACACCCGACGTGTCCAAACGTGCGAGGGGCACATCGACCGTCATGACGGGATTATTGTCCGGGGGGAGCGGACGTTTCGAGGTCGCGCTTACTTTCACCCAGTCGGCCGGCCGTTCTTCGGCAAAGAGCCGGCCGTTCTTCAAAGCCTTTTGCTGTCTTTCCTCCCACTTCTCGATGTCCTCGTTCCGTTGTTTCATGCGTTTCGCCCACGTCGTCTTGGGCGACAATTCGAGCGTGTCGACACGCAACGCCATCTCCGGCGTTGAGTCATTGCTTTCCATGTAGGACAGGCTCAAAGCCAACGTGTCCTGTTTCAACAACGTGGTGTCGGTCACCCAGCAGACGAGCGTGTCGTTGCCCGACGAGAAGCGATGAAGTAATTTCGAATCGTCAAAGTTCAGCCCATGGATTTCCGGGATGTGTTCCGAAGGCGCGGTGAAGACTATCCTGAACATCTCGGACTTTTCGTATTCCGTTTTTAGCAGGTAGCGAGTGGGATTGGTCTCCGTGAAAGCGAGCAGCACGATATCGTCGGGCGTGAAGTGGGTGAATGGACGTTCGATGATGGTGTCATAAGTTACTGTGTCACGCCAGAGTGTGTCGTAACGGACATCAGGATAGGACGAAGGGATAACCAGGTCTTTCCCGACGGCTATCTTTTCGCTCTTCTGGGTGAATCGGAAATCGCCGTCGCCGTCCTGGAGGGCATAGATGCGGTATTGTCCCGGCGCGACACCCTTGATGGTGAACTTGCCGCTCCCGTTGGTTCGTGCGACGCGGTCGAAAGGAAACGAATGGAAAGCCGTGTCGGTCGTGTCCTTGTGCAGGCCGACAAGGATTCCCTTGATGGGTTCAAGGTCTTCGGCATTGAGCACCGTGCCCGATACTTCAAGCGTGTCGACCTCCTCTCCGGTGGAGAAGAAAAAGGTGTAAAAGCCCAGCGGATTGCCTTCGTTGTTGTCCTCGATGGCATCCGAAAAGTCTATCGTATAGGTCGTATTCTCCCGCAGGGAATCATATAGCGTCACCTTTATCCTCTTCCCGCTCGCCTCGATGTTCGGTGTTTCTATCTGGGGCGGAGAGACGATGACTTTCTCGGACGCACTTTCCAGTTGTATGAACTCGTTAAATCTCAGGACGATGTTCTTACTCTTCACGCCGCTTTCACCTTGTGCGGGGATAGTTGCCACCACATAAGGAGGTTCTTCGTCATAAGGCCCGCCGTCGGGGCCGCTGCCCGGGTTGGCACAGGCGGCGACGAGCAGGAAGAGCATGAACGCGTAGACAAGCCGTTTCATCAGGGCGTATGGTTCAGGGCGAGGATTTGGTCGATGATTTCGCGCGTATTGCTGAGCCGCGGCACCTTGTGCTGGCCGCCAAGTTTGCCCTGGCTGCGCAGCCAGTCGTTGAACAGGCCGCGCCGGGCGGGGATTATTTCGAGCTGTTGCAACGTGATGTCCTTGAAACGTTTCGCTTCATAATCGGAGTTCTGCTCCTGGAGCGCCAAGTCGAGCCGGCGGGTGAAGTCGCTAAGCGAGGGAGGTGTCTTGCGGAACTCTATCACCCATTGGTGGCGGCACTTGCCTTCCTCGTCCATGAATACGGGCGCGGCCGTGTATTCCTCTACTTCGGCTCCCGTGTCGCGGCAGACGGCGGCCAGGGCATGCTCGGCGTTGTCCACGATGAGCTCCTCGCCGAAAGCGTTGATGAAGCTCTTCGTGCGCCCGCTGATGACGAATTTGTAGGGGTTCACGGAGGTGAAACGGACAGTATCGCCAATCATGTAACGCCATAACCCGCACGAAGTCGAGATGACGAGGGCGTAATTGCGTCCCGTCTCCACGCCCCAGAGGGGGACGGCCTGCGGGGTCGGGCTGTCGAGCTGTTCGAGGGGAACGAACTCATAGAACACGCCATAGTCCAACAAGAGGAGCAGGGAGGCGTCCGAGGGGTCGTTTTGCAGCCCGAAGAAGCCTTCGCTGGCGTTGTAAGTCTCCATGTAGTGCATCCCGTCAGTCGGGATGAGCCGCCGGTATTCCTCGCGGTAAGGCGTGAACGCTACCCCGCCGTGGAAGAACACCTCCATGTCGGGCCACACCTCGGGGATGGTCTGCTTGCCCGACACTTCGAGCACCCGGTGGAGCACGGAAAGCATCCACGAAGGCACGCCGCTCAGGTTCGTCACCCGCCGACCCACGGTCTCGCGCGCGATGCGCTCACGCTTCTCCTCGAAGTCGGACAACAACGCCGTGCGCTTACTCGGCACGCGCACCAAGTTGACCAAGGGGTTGATGTTCTCTATGAGGATGGCACTCAGGTCGCCGACGTAGCTGTGGGGCAGGTTGTAATTTGGCGCATGACTGCCGCCGAGGATGAGTGCCCGCCCGTCGAACAGGCGGCTCGACGGATGATTGGCCAGGTAAAGGGCAACCGTGTCCGCGCCTCCGGCATAATGCGTGTCGCGCAGGCCGTCAAGGCTGACGGGGATGAACTTGCTCTTGTCCGCCGTCGTGCCCGATGATTTCGCATACCATTTCACGCGACCCGGCCAGAGCACGTCGCTCTCGCCATGGCGCATCCGGTCGATATATCCTTTGAGGTCTTCATAGGACGTGAGGGGCACGGATTCCGCAAACTGCGTGTAGCTGGCCAACCGGCCATATTCATAGCGCAACCCCCACTCCGTGCCCGATGCCCGTTCCAAGAGCCGTTCGAGCACGCCTTGCTGTATCTCTTCTGCCCGCGTGGCATACCGGCGGAAACGTTCAGCGCGCGGCAGGAATAAGGGGCGGATGAAAGATGTGATACCCATGCTGATTTTCAAAGCTGCTTTGGCACGGGGCAAAGGTAGGACTTTTTTTCCGAATAAGGAGAAGTCCGCACACGTGGGGGAGTACGACGCGAAACAAGTCGCCGGATAGAACGAACGGGTCGCCGACCCGTCGCGACAAGTCGGCGACCCGTTACGCAGGAATCGGCGACCGCACCGGCTGTCAGCCGCACACGCCGCATAATGTCCGCTTGAAGAGCGGGGTATCGCCGACCCGCCTCGAAGGCTACGCCATTCATTTTGACAGTCATCAATGTCCGGCAAACCGAAAAATGATGAAAGTTTTGTAACTTTGCGCTCGATTATTCCAGAAATTACATGCAAGACATCCGTAACATTGCCATCATCGCCCACGTAGACCACGGAAAAACCACGCTCGTGGACAAGATGCTCATGGCAGGCCACCTGTTCCGCGAAAACCAGAAAACGGGCGACCTTATCCTCGACAACAACGACTTGGAGCGCGAACGCGGCATCACGATTCTCTCCAAGAACGTATCCATCAACTATAAGGGGACAAAAATCAACATCATCGACACCCCGGGACACTCGGACTTCGGCGGGGAGGTTGAGCGCGTGCTCAACATGGCCGACGGCTGTCTCCTGCTGGTCGATGCCTTCGAAGGCCCTATGCCGCAGACACGCTTCGTGCTCCAAAAGGCACTGCAAATCGGCTTGAAGCCCATCGTGGTCGTCAACAAGGTCGACAAGCCTAACTGCCGCCCCGATGAGATACACGAAATGGTCTTCGACCTGATGTGCGCCCTCGACGCGACAGAGGAACAGCTCGACTTCCCCGTCGTCTACGGGTCGGCGAAAAACAACTGGATGGGTGAGGACTGGCGGACACCGACCGACGGCATCACTTACCTGCTCGACAAGATCGTCGAGGTGATTCCGCCTCCCCGGCAACTCGAAGGCACGCCACAGATGCTCATCACCTCACTCGACTACTCCAACTACACCGGACGCATCGCCGTGGGACGTGTCCACCGCGGCACCCTGCGCGAGAACATGCCCGTCGCCATTGTCCACCGCGACGGCACGACGGAAAAGACCCGCATCAAAGAGCTCGACGTGTTCGAGGGCATGGGACGCACGAAAGCGGCAGAAGTGGGGAGCGGCGACCTCTGCGCCGTCATCGGCTTGGAACGCTTTGAGATAGGCGACACCATCTGTTCCGCCGACGCACCCGAGCCCCTGCCCCCTATCGCCATCGACGAGCCTACGATGAGCATGTTGTTCACCATCAACGACTCTCCTTTCTTCGGACAAGAAGGCAAGTTCTGCACCTCGCGCCACATCAACGACCGACTTGAAAAGGAACTCGAGAAGAACCTTGCACTGCGTGTACGTGCCGAGGACGACAACCGGTGGATTGTTTCGGGTCGCGGGGTACTTCACTTGTCCGTACTCATAGAAACCATGCGACGGGAAGGCTATGAGCTACAAGTGGGTCAGCCACAAGTCATTTACAAGACCATTGACAATGTGCGCTGCGAGCCCATCGAGGAACTCACCATCAACGTCCCGGAGGAATTCGCCAGCAAGATGATCGACATGGTTACGCGGCGAAAGGGCGAGCTCACGTCGATGGAAAACCGGGGCGAGCGGGTCGACATTGAATTCGATATACCCTCGCGCGGCCTCATCGGACTGCGCACGAACGTGCTCACCGCCAGCCAGGGCGAAGCCATAATGGCTCACCGCTTCAAGGAGTACCAGCCTTACAGGGGCGAAATCCAGCGGCGCACGAACGGCTCGATGATAGCCCTCGAGAGCGGCACGGCTTTCGCCTACGCCATCGACCACTTGCAGGACCGCGGACGCTTCTTCATCAACCCCGGCGACAAGGTTTACGCCGGCCAGGTGGTGGGCGAGCACGTACACGAGAACGACCTGGTGGTCAACGTGACAAAGGCGAAACAGCTGACCAACATGCGGGCAAGCGGAGCCGACGACAAGGCTCGCATCATCCCTCCCGTCATCTTCTCACTCGAAGAGGCTTTGGAGTATATCAAGGAAGACGAGTACGTCGAGGTGACACCCAAAAGCATGCGTATGCGAAAGACCATCCTCGACCACACGGCGCGCAAGCGTGCCGGGCGTGACTGACGGGGAGGCAAGCGGGACGAGCCGCCGACTTCATCCCGCGCCAAGGCAATTGAAACACGACGGACGGCAAGGAGGTTCTCACGCCTGCCTTGCCGTCCGTTTTTTTCGTGCGGTCGGCGCAGGCGAACCGCCTATCCGGCAAGAGCTGACGACGACGTGCGTTTTGAAGTCTACCCTCAACGGGCACGGCAAGCGTCACAGGCACGGGCACGAGGCGAACAGGCCGTCCGTCCGGCACGACGGGACAACCCGGTCGGCGACCCGTGAAAACAAGTCGGCGACTACGAGAAACAAGTCGCCGGATAGTTTCGACAGGTCGCCGGATAGGATTTCCCCCTCCGACTGCGGGAATCGCCGGCACGGTTGGGGTTGCCCGTTTCGGCCGGATTGCATACCTTTGTCCCGTCATAAGCCACCAGATGAACGGCCATACACTTGTCCTTCGCCCCACAATCCGGTTCCGCAAGTGGAGCCGGAAGCCCTATGCCGTCTTTTGCAGCATCGGGCGGCACATCACGATTGGCCGGACATGCAAGAGTATTGCCGATGCCGCCCTTTCCACGATGCGCCGCGGGAAGGCCGTCGTCCTCCTGCCCTTGGCAAAGGGTGCCTCGGGCGTTTGCCATACGGCCACTGCCCCGCCCGGTTCTCCGCCATCCTTATCCGTTCATCCCCGTGCCGGACACGCCATGTCCGTCGCCGCCACGATGCGTGCCATCCGCCAGACGGCAGGCCAGCCTGCCCCGTGCGGTCGCGCGGCAAGACGACACGCGCACAGCCACTCCGCATCCGGCACTCCCGGTCGCCCACCCATAGGACGGAATGAGCCTTTGAAAGCCCATCCCGTCCTTATTATATACCCCTTCCAGCCATGATAGAAAAACTGAAAAACGACGTGCTCGCCCGCCGTCCGCTCACGATGGACGAAGTGATGGAGCTTGCCGACCAGGCTCCGCTCGACGCACTCTGCGAAGCCTCACACGAAATCACCGTCCGCATGGCGGCGCGGCGTTTCGACATGTGCTCCATCATCAACGCCAAGTCGGGACGTTGCTCAGAGGATTGCAAATGGTGCGCCCAGTCAGCGCATTACCACACGGGCATCGACGAATACGGGCTCGTGACAGCCGACGAATGCCTCAGCCAAGCCCAACACAACGAGCGGCAGGGCGTGCGTCGCTTCTCGCTCGTCACGAGCGGCCGGAAGCCGTCCAATGCGGATTTCGAGGCCATTTGCAGCCACTTCCGGCACATCAGCCGCCACAGCCGTATCAGCCTTTGCGCCTCGCTCGGCCTCCTTTCCGAGGAACAGCTGGTCCGCCTCCACGAGGCCGGTGTCACGCGCTACCATTGTAACCTCGAGACGGCACCGTCACACTTCGGCTCACTCTGCTCGACGCACACGCAAGCGCAGAAAATAGCCACGCTCGAAGCCGCCCGCCGGGCAGGCATGGAAATTTGCTGTGGCGGCATCATCGGCATGGGCGAAAGCCGCGCCCAACGGGTCGAGTTCGCCTTCACCCTGCGCCGCCTCGACGTGCAGTCCATACCCCTGAACATCCTGCAACCCATCCCCGGCACACCACTCGCCGACACGCCACCCCTCGATGCCGACGAGGTGGTGCGGACGGTGGCCCTGTTCCGCTTTGTCCACCCGACGGCCTACCTGCGTTTCGCCGGAGGCCGCGCGCAACTGGACCCGGCGACACTCGACCGCGCCCTGTATGCCGGAATCAACTCTGCCATCGTCGGGGACATGCTCACGACACTCGGGTCAAAGGTAGAGGAAGACGTAGTACGCATCAAAAATGCCGGATATGACTTGTAAAGCTGACAACTTCGACCTCTTCGACCGCGAACACCTGTGGCATCCCTACACCGGGACTATCAATCCGCTCCCGACCTACAAGGTGAGGAGCGCCTCCGGCTGCCGCATCACCCTCGCCGACGGCACGGAACTCGTCGAGGGGATGTCGTCATGGTGGTGCGCCATCCACGGATACAACCATCCGGTACTCAACCGCGCCATTGAGGAACAGTTACGCGACATGGCGCACGTGATGTTCGGCGGACTGACACACGAGCCCGCCATTGCGCTGGGCAAACTGCTGCTCAGCATCGCCCCGCCGTCGATGCAGAAGATCTTCTACGCCGACAGCGGTTCCGTGGCCGTCGAAGTCGCCCTCAAAATGGCCGTGCAGTACCAGGTGGCCATCGGGAAGCCGGAGCGGACGAACTTCGTCACCATCCGTTCGGGCTACCACGGCGACACATGGAACGCCATGTCGGTCTGCGACCCCGTGACGGGCATGCATACGCTCTTCGGCACCGCCCTGCCCGTCCGTCACTTTGTCCCGGCTCCGCAGTGCCGCTTCGGCGAGGAGTGGAACCCGCACGACATCGACGCGCTCCGCGAAACCATCGAGCGGCACGCCGACGAACTGGCCGGGCTCATCCTTGAACCCGTCGTGCAGGGCGCGGGAGGAATGCGCTTCTACCATCCGCAGTTCCTGCGGGAGGCCGCTGCGCTCTGTCGCCGTCACGGGTTGCTCCTGCTCTTCGACGAAATCGCCACGGGCTTTGGCCGGACAGGCCGCCTCTTCGCTTGGGAGCACGCGGCCGTCGAGCCGGACATCATGTGCGTCGGCAAGGCTCTCACGGGGGGCTACATGACATTTTCGGCTGTCCTGACGAGCGACCAGGTGGCGGATGCCATCTCCACGGCTGCTCCCCACGTGTTCATGCACGGGCCGACGTTCATGGCCAATCCGCTGGCCTGCGCCGTGGCCAAGGCTTCGACGGAACTCCTGCTGGCTTCCGGATGGCAGGAACGGGTCAGCCGCATCGAGTCGCAACTGCGCCGCGAACTCGAGCCTGCCCGCGAATGGCCGCAGGTGGCCGACGTGAGGGTGCTGGGAGCCATCGGGGTCATCGAGATGCGCCGACCCGTCGACATGGCCCGGATGCAACGCCGCTTTGTCGAGGAAGGCATCTGGCTCCGACCGTTCGGCAGACTGGTTTACTGTATGCCTCCCTATGTCATCACACCGGACGAACTCACCAAGCTGACGACGGGGATGCTGACTGTCGTAAGGGAAACGGAAGAATGACGATGGACAAAGCCCCATACGCCCTTTACGCGACCGAACTCGACCGTC
>CAZYHW010000054.1:8756-14312 GCA_964647405.1 uncultured Prevotellamassilia sp. | reverse complement strand
GGACGACTTCCTCCCGCCCGGGGGCGAAACCAACCAAGAACCTGCCTCATGAAAGACACGGAACACACGCCCGCCGCGCCCGTCACGGACATCGCCGGCGGCTACCACATCGACAGCCTCACCCTGCGCCTCGAAGGGATGCGCTTCCACGCCCACCACGGTGTCGACCCGCAGGAACGGGTCGCCGGACAGGATTTCACAGTCGCCGTCCGCGCCAAACTAATCGCCGACCCGTGCGCCCTGGACGGCGACCGGCTCGAAGGGACGGTGGACTACGCCGCCGTCTACGCCCTCGTGCGCCGCGAGATGGAACGCCCGTCGCGGCTGGTGGAGCACGTGGCCGCCCGCATCGCCCGCGCCGTGCTCGATGCCTTCGCCACGGTGACGGAGGTCAGCGTCTGCGTCATGAAGGACAACCCGCCCGCCCGCGCCGACTGCCGCGGCATGGGCGTGGAGCTTACCGCCCGCCGCTGATGTCCGCCCACCCGTGCCCCCGACGCGCCGGAAAGCCCGGTGCGGCAGCCCTTGCGTGTTAAAAAGTAAGAAAAGTGTGGCCGCCAAGGTTACGACTTTTGTCATTTTTTCCTTATTTTTGCACCCGATTTACGACGGACAACCCCATCGGCATGCTTACACAACGTTTACACACGACGGCTCGCTGCAACAAAATCCACGACTTCCATGCGTGGGGAGCCGCCGCGCAGGTTTGAGCCTTTCTTCCGTAAAAGCATGCCGCCGGTTCGCCGGATTTCCCTTCCGTAACTACTAAAAAATATCCACTTATGAGCAAAACGACCAGGCTCATGGTGCTGCTCTTCGCAGTGCTATGCAGCCAGACCTCACGTGCCCGCACCATCTCCGGCCTCGACGAGCTGTTCGCCCTGGCCGACGAGCAGAGCGTGAGCCTGCAAGCCGCCGCCTCGGGCAAGGCCGCGGCCGACGAAGCCCTGAAAGCCGCCAAGGCACAGCGACGCCCCGACATCACCCTGTCGGCCTCGGTGAGCTACCTCGGCGACGGCACCATCTGGGACCGCGATTTCAGCAACCGGCAACGCGCCGACATGCCCCACTTCGGCAACAACTTCGCCATCGAGGCGCGACAGGTGGTCTACGCCGGCGGCGCCATCGACGGGAGTATCGAGCTGGCACGGCTGGGACAGGAAATGGCCGAGCTGAACCAGCAGGCCAAACGACAGGAAGTGCGCTTCGTCCTGACGGGTTACTACCTCGAATTCTGCAAGTTGCACCACGAGCTCGGCGTGCTGCGCCACCACATCGAACTGACCGACGAGGTGCTGGCCCGCATGGCCGCCCGCCGCGAAGAGGGAACGGTGCTGAAAAGCGACATCACGCGCTACGAGCTGCAAAAGGCCTCGCTCGAACAGCGGCTGACGCAGACGGAGAACGAGTGCCGCATCCTCTGCCACGAAATCGCCACGACGCTCCACCTGCCCGAGGGGACGGTGATCGAACCCGACACGACGGCGTGGGCGCGACCCTTCGAGCTGCTGACGGAAGCCGACTGGCAAGCCACAGCCACGCAGAACCACCTCGGACTGCGGCTCGCGGAAGCCGAGGCCGACGCAGGCGAGCAACGGGTGCGCATCGAGCGGGCAGCGCGACGGCCACAGATCTCCCTCATCGCCTCCGACCACCTCGACGGACCCATCACCATCGAAGTGCCCGCCCTCGACAACAACTTCAACTACTGGTACGTCGGCGTGGGCGTGACCTACAACCTCTCGTCGCTCTTCAAGAACGGACGCAAGGTGAACCAGGCACGCTTCGAGGCACGGCAGGCCAAACAGGAGAAGCAGCTGGCCGTAGAGCAGGTGGACCAGGCCGTGCAGGCGGGCTACACGCGGATGCTCACCGCCCTGGCCGACCTGCGCACGCAGGAGAAGAGCGTACAGCTGGCCGACGAGAACTACGACATCGTGAACAACCGCTATGAGAACGGGCTGGCCCTGCTGACCGACCTGCTCGACGCGAGCCAGGCAAAGCTCGACGCCGACCTCGGGCTGGCCGACTCGCGCATCGAAGTGGCGTTCCGCTACTACCAGATGAAGTACCTCACACACACGCTTTAACCATTCATTCAACCCAAAACCACACTGACACCGACCATGACACCGAGAAAAATACAGAAAATCACTTACAACGTCATCATCATCTGCATCCTGCTGGCCGGACTGGCCTACGTTTGCTCGCGCTTCCTCCATCCGGGACGGGTGGAATACACGGACAACGCACAAGTGAAGCAGCACATCACGCCAGTCGACGTGCGCGTCGAAGGCTTCATCCGGAAGATTTGCTTCGAAGAGTTCCAGCCCGTCAAGAAAGGCGACACGCTGCTCATCATTGAGGATGCCGAATTCCGCCTGCGGCTGGCGCAGGCCGAGGCCGACCTTGCCCGGGCACAGGCCGGCGGCCACGCTTCGGAGGCAGGCATCGCCACGACACAGAACGACCTCGGCGTGGGCGACGCGACCATCGAGGAGGCACGGGTAAGGATGGAGAACGCCGAGCGGGAGCTCCAACGCTACGAGGGACTGCTCCAACGCGACGCAGTAACCCAACAGCAGTATGACAACGTGCGCACCACCCGCGACGCAGCCCGCGCACGCTACGAGCAAGTGCTCCGCGCACGTCGGTCGACCTCTCTCCACAAAGAGGAGCAGGACCACCGCCTCAACCAGGACAAGGCCGCCGTCCGTCTGGCCGAAGCCGCCGTCGAGTTAGCCCGTCTCAACCTCTCCTACACCGTCGTCACCGCCACATGCGACGGCGTGACGGGACGCAAGGACATCCACGAGGGACAGCTCGTCAGGCCGGGACAGACGATGGTGGACATCGTCGACGGGACAGACCTCTGGGTCGTAGCCAACTACCGCGAGACACAACTCCCGAACATCAGCGTCGGCGCGGAAGTAGAGATGACAGCCGATGCCGTACCGGGCGTGACCTACACGGGCGTAGTCGAGTCCATCTCGGAGGCTACGGGGGCAGCCTTCTCGCTTGTTCCGCAGGACAACGCGACGGGTAACTTCGTCAAAGTGGAGCAGCGCGTACCGGTGCGCATACGCCTGACGGGCGACACCGCCGCATGGAAGTCACTCCGCGCCGGCTTCAACATGGAGTGTAACGTGAAATATTGACGCCATGGGAGCACCTCCTATCGGCTTGCCTTTCGAGATGCCGATGTTCCGCCGCTTCGTGCCGCGGAGCGTCAGGCCGTGGACCTACCTCCTCATGGCGGTGACGTTCCAGCTCTCGGGCGGCCTCTACCTCGGCACGCTCAACCAGATGATGGGCGACACGTGCCTGATGCGCGAGGACTTGCAGATGTGCCTCTACGCCAACCTGGCGGGCATGGCGATCTGGTTTCCCGTCCTCTTCCGCATGAAGTTCCGCTTCACGAACAAGACGTTGCTCACAGCCTCCGCCGCGGGCATCCTGTGCTGCAACCTGATCGTGCCGCACGTCACGTTCCTGCCCCTGCTCTGGGCGTTGTGCTTTGTCAGCGGGATATGCAAAATACAGGGCACGTTCGAGTGCATGTCGAACATCCAGCTCTGGATGACGCCGAAGCGCGACTTCACGGTCTTCTTCCCGCTCCTGCACATCGTCATACTCGGCAGCATGCAGGCGTCGGACTGGATTTCGGTTCAGCTGGCCTACTATTTCAACTGGACTTACATGCAATGGTTCGTGTCGGGACTGATGTTGCTCGACCTGATATTCATCTTCGCCTGCACGCGCCACTTCCGCATGATTAAGAAGTTCCCGCTCTTCGGCATCGACTGGTTGGGCGCGGCACTATGGGCGGCTCTCCTGCTCATAATAGCCTACGTCTGCTGCTACGGTTCGTGGTACGACTGGTGGAACAGTCCCGTCATCTGGCAGCTTTGCATGGCCGCCGCCGTGACGCTTGCGCTCTGCATCTGGCGCATGCTGACCGTGCGTCATCCCTACTATGAACCGCAGATGTGGACCTACCGCCACCTCCTCCCCGTCCTGCTGCTCATCACGCTGGTCGAGGGATTCCTGGCCACGGAACACGTGCTCGAAGAGACGTTCATCGCCGAAGTGATGGGCTACGGCGACACCACGTCCGTATGGCTCGACCTGCCGGGTGCCGCAGGCATCCTTGCGGGCTGCCTCTTCGCCTACTGGTGGATGCACGTGCGCCGGTTCAACTACCTGCGCCTCATCATCGTCGGGCTGGTGGCACTGTCGGCCTACCAGGTGATGCTCTACTTCACCGTATCCTCCGACATCGCCTTCCACATGCTCTACCTGCCCACGGCGTGCCGCAACTTCGCCTACGCCGTGCTGAGCTCCACGTTCTTCGTCTGCCTCGAAGAGATCATGACATTCCCCCACTTCTTCCAGGCGTTGAGCGTCTTCAACATGCTGCACATGGTGGTGGGCGGCGTGCTCGGCGCGGCCATCTACTCCGAGGCGATGTCGTACTACGTCGCGGACAACATGGCGCGTTACGGCGCGGCCATCGACAACGTGTCCACCGGACGCTTCCCCGCCGGCCCGCTGGGCGGAATGGAGGGATTCGTCGAGCAGATGATGGAAATCAGTATCAAGCAAATCTATGGCTGGGTGGCCTATGCCTGCATCCTGCTTCTGCTGCTCTTCCTTCTCTACGACGCGCCCGTGCGCCGGCAGATGAAGCCCATACCAGGCTGGCGACGGCTGCGGCACGAGATGGCCGTCTCGCTGGGTTACGGACGGAAGAAGCACCGTGCCGGAGAACAAGCAGGAAACATCGCCACGAAATAACCTGCATCCGATATGACCAGACGGCGACCCGTGATGACGGGTCGCCGGTTAGTTTTCACGGGTCGCCGACTTGTTCGCACAGGTCGGCGACCTGTATTTTTCACCGCCCATACAGGAATCCACGCCGCACCGGCGCGGGGCACGGTCGGCCATTCTGCCGGGCGATACACGCTGATTAAGAACAGAGAAAGCGGAACGCCATCGAGGCGATATGCGGAAAAACGCGGGACATGGCCGACCCATGCAAGATAAGTCCCCGCGCACCATCCGCCGACGGCGCGAAAAGTTTATCTTTGCCCGAAAACATCATTGGACATGAGCCACACAGTGAACGAACTCGACTACCTGCGCGAAGCCATCCGGACGGCGGAGGAGAGCGTCGCCGGGGGCGGCGGCCCATTCGGCGCGGTCATCGTCAAGGACGGCGAAGTCATCGCCCGCGCCGCCAACCGCGTCACGCTCGACCACGACCCGACGGCGCACGCCGAGGTGCGCGCCATCCGCGAGGCCTGCGCCCGCCTCGGCACGCACGACCTCACGGGCGCGGTGCTTTATTCCTCGTGCGAGCCGTGCCCCATGTGTCTCGGAGCCATCTACTGGGCACACATCGGTCGCGTGGTCTACGCCGCGTCAAAGGAGGACGCGGCCGCCGCGGGCTTCGACGACGCATTCATCTACCGCGAACTGGAAAAAGCCACCGGCGAGCGCAACCTGCCCGCCGTGCAGCAGCTTGCCGAAGAGGGGAAACGCCCCTTCCGG
>CAZYHW010000054.1:0-8656 GCA_964647405.1 uncultured Prevotellamassilia sp. | reverse complement strand
GGTCACGGAGAGCGGAGGGACGGGCACAAAGCAGGGGCGATCCGCCACACCCGGCGCACCGCCCCTCGTATATACAAGATGAAAAGCTATCCGGCAGAAGACGTCGGCCTCAGAACATATAGGCCAATCCGAGGCGGAGGCTGCCGTTGCGGTACTTATCACCCGGTTCGTCTAACATATTGACCAAACCGAAGTCGTAGCCGAGCGCCACTTGCCAATGCCCGATGATTTCACAGCCGACGTGGATGCCCAAACCCATGTCGAAACGCTTGGCACCGCCCTCGTCCGTGTCGCCGAAGAAATCGTCGTCCCTTTTATAATGGTCCACCTCATATTTATCCTTTCCGGCTACACCGACGGCGATGTAGGGACCAAATTCGCCGAAGATGCCGATTGTTTCATTGAAGTCGTAGCGATAGCCCACATGGATGGGGATTTGCAGATACTGCGGATTGCACTTTGCTTCCCAGCCATGGCCGGACACTTTTGCGCCTTTCATGGCATATTGAAGCCCCGTGCCGAGATAAATGTTGGGAGTAAAGCCGACTTCGAGCCGAACGCCGACATCGAAGCCCATCTTGTTGTCGGCATCATCCGCATAGTTAGTAATGCGGTTGACCAGCATGCCCGCCTCAACTCCCCAACGGAGCGACGTACTTTGTGCGCTAACTGAACCCACTCCGAGGAACATCAATGCGCCCAGCAGGAATAATTTCGTTTTTTTCATAGCTGCAAATATTTATTGGTGGATAGTGAAGATTTTACTGTCCCGGTATTTAACGTTCCAAATGGTCACAAGAGGCTTCATAGTCCCCTGCGGGTTTTACTTTAAGGCAAAGATAGTGTTTCCCTTCCATAGGCGGGTGAAATATTCATTGCTTTTTATGATGAAAAATTAGCCTTTTCTTGCCGAACAGGAAACGAAGTATTGAATTTTTATCCTTATTTCCCGATATGTGGCCGTTTGTTCCGTTTTCGTAGTCGCCGACTTGTCCGCACGGGTCGCCGGTTAGTTTTAACGGGTCGCCGGCTGGTTTCAACGGGTCGGCGACCTGTCGCGACGGATGCCCCGACGCGGACGACAAGTCGGCGACCCGGCCGCGCCGACCCGGACGGGAACAAAAAACTCCGCCCGGACGGGGCGGAGCAAAAGGGGCGCGGAAGGACGGGAACGCCGCCCGGACGCGCGGGGTCAGTCGTGGAAACCTGCCGTCAGGCGGCAAATCTCGACAATGGTGCTCATGGCCTTCTCCATCGTGGGGATGGGCAGGAACTCGTAGGGGCCGTGGAAGTTCAGTCCGCCGGCGAAGAGGTTCGGGCAGGGCAGCCCCATGAACGAGAGCTGGGCACCGTCGGTTCCGCCGCGGATGGCGCGCACACGGGGCGAGACACCCGCACGCTCCATGGCCTTGACGGCAATGTCGATGATGTGCATCTGCGGCTCGACCTTCTCCCGCATGTTGTAGTACTGGTCGGCCAGTTCGAGGCGGACGGTGCCTGCCCCGTAGCGGGCGTTGAACTCGTCGGCCAGTCGGGCGAGGAATGCCTTGCGCTGCTCAAACTTGTCGCGGTCGTGGTCACGCACGATGAGGCTGACGCGGGCTTGTCCCACCTGTCCGTCGATGCCTGTCACGTGATAGAAGCCCTCGTAGCCCTCGGTCGCCTCGGGTGTCTCCCCGGCGGGAAGTGCGGCCACCAGCTCGGCGGCCACGCGCCCGGCGTTGACCATCTTGTCCTTGGCATAGCCGGGATGCACGCTGACACCGGCGATGTCGAAGCGCGCCGAGGCGGCGTTGAAGTTCTCGAACTCAATCTCGCCCACTTCGCCGCCGTCCATCGTGTAGGCCCACTCACATCCGAACCCCGCCACGTCGAACTTGTGCGCGCCGAGGCCGATTTCCTCGTCCGGATTGAAGCCCACGCGGATGGTGCCGTGCTCCACCTCGGGATGGCTGAGGAAGTAGGCCATCGCCTGGACGATTTCGGCGATACCGGCCTTGTCGTCGGCGCCGAGGAGGGTGTGTCCGTCGGTGACGATGAGGTCTTCGCCCTTATGGGCGCGCAGCTCGGGGAACTTGTCGGGCGAGAGCGTGATGCCTGCCTCGGCATCGAGCACGATGTCGCCGCCGTCATAGTCGCGCACGATGCGCGGCTTGACACCCGCACCGGAGCAGTCGGGGCTGGTGTCCATGTGGGCGATGAAACCGATGGTAGGGATGCGCTTGGAGGTGTTGGCGGGCAGGGTGGCGTAGAGGTAGCCCTCGGGCGTGAGTTCCACGTCGGAAAGCCCCAGCTCCTCCAACTCGTCTTTCAGGTAGCGCGCGAAGACCATCTGTCCCGGTGTGCTCGGCGTGACGCCGCTCTCCTCGCTCGACTGCGTGTCGAACGAGACATACTTCAAGAATCTTTCTACTATTTCCATAGGTCGTAACTGTTTCCTTAGTTATCGTGTAGTTTGTTCCGTCAAGGCAAAGTTACGGAGAATCCGCTTAACTGCCACACGAAAAGCACTGATTTGCAACGCATGGAGGCAGGAAAGAGCGACGAACCGGCGCGACCGCCCCCGCAACGGGCACAAACGGACACCCGCGACGGCGACGGAGAGGACGGAAAAGCGACCCCGCGGCAATGGTCGGCGGCGCGGGACTTGCGGGCATCGCGTCCGTTGCTTACCTTTGCCCTGCAAGAAAACGAAACCCTACTGATTCAATATGGAAGAGCTGAACTACCATTACAAGTATCCCCACCCTGCCCTCACGGCCGACTGCGCCGTGTTCGGCCTCGGCGACGGCGCGCTCCACATCCTGCTCATCGAACGCGCAGCCGCCCCCTACAAAGGACACTGGGCGTTGCCGGGCGGCTTCATGGACATCGACGAAACCATAGAGCAGTGCGCCGCACGCGAACTTCGGGAAGAGACCGGCCTGGCAGGGCTGCACCTCGAACAGTTCCATACATTCAGCACCGTCGACCGCGACCCGCGCGAACGGGTCGTGTCGGTAGCCTTTTACGGCGTGGTACGCCGGGAAACCTGCCGCCCCTGCGCGGGCGACGACGCGGCACGCGCGCGATGGTTCGCGCTCGACAGCCTCCCTCCCCTCGCTTTCGACCACGGCGACATTATCGACCGAGCGCGCAAATGCCTTGCGGAGGCCGTCCGTCGCCGTCCGCAAGCCCCGTGGCCGGGAGTCGGGACATTCTCGCCCGGCGAGCTGCGCTGCCTGGTCGGCGACTAAGAAAATCTATCCGGCGACTTGTTCAGTCTATCCGGCGACTAAGAAAATCTATCCGGCGACCGCTGCGCACCCGTTGGGGAATAAGGTAGCGGGAAGCCCCGGCGCACGTCCCGTCCGCCCCATGAGGGACATGGGCACGGCTTCCCGAAAACAGTATCCCCGTGAAACGTACCGGCACATGCCCGCCAAGCGTGGGAAGTCGGCAAAAAAGACGTAACTTTGCCCCGCCCTTGCGACCGCCATCCCCGGCCACCGGTCAGAAACGGCCTCCACAGGGACGAAAACGACGAACAGGAAACACACGCCCGCCATGCGCAGATACGTCAAACCCAAGAAATCATTCGGCCAGCACTTCCTGACCGACCAGCCCACCGCCCGCGCCATAGCCGACACCGTGGACGCTTGCCCCGACCTGCCCCTGCTCGAAGTGGGGCCCGGCACGGGGATGCTCACCCAGTACCTCACGCAAAAGGGTCGGCCGTTGAAGGTGGTGGAAGTGGACAGGGAAAGCGTGGCCTATCTGCGGAAATCCTCCCTGCTGCCCGAGGAGGGCATCGTCGAGGCCGACTTCCTCCGCCTGCCCCTCGACACGCTGTTCGGCGGACAGCCTTTCGTCCTGACGGGCAACTATCCCTACAACATCAGCACGCAGATTTTCTTCAAGCTCCTCGACAACCGTTCGCTCATCCCCTGCTGCACGGGCATGGTGCAGCGCGAGGTTGCCCTGCGTCTGGCTTCCCCGCCCGGCGGGAGGACATACGGTGTGCTGAGCGTGCTCGTCCAGGCCTGGTACGACGTGGACTACCTCTTCACCGTAGAGCCCGACGTGTTCAATCCGCCCCCCAAGGTGCGCAGTGCCGTCGTCCGCCTCACGCGCAACGACCGCCAGGAACTGGGTTGCGACGAGGCCATGTTCGCCCGTGTGGTGAAGCACCTCTTCCAACAGCGGCGCAAAATGATGCGTGCCCCCCTGCGCACGCTCCTCCCCCAGCTCGACCCTCCCGGCGCGGCGCGCGACCACAGTGCTTTCCTGTCGCAATCCCGTTTCGACCAACGCCCCGAGCAGCTCAGCGTGGAGCAATTCGTCGAACTTACACGCGACATCCTCAACGAGACCGCCGGGCAATCCTGACATACTGCTATTCTTGACTTATCCTGCCGCTAACCTCATTATTTTTCGTATCTTTGCCCGGAAAAGAACGAAGAAGAAATGGGGATATTCAGCCTTTTTTCCAAGAAAGAGACTAAGGAAGTCCTTGACACCGGACTGCAAAAGACGAAGACGAGCGTATTCAGCAAGTTGACCCGTGCCATTGCGGGAAAGTCGAAGGTGGACGAAGAAGTCCTCGACAACTTGGAGGACGTGCTCATCTCGTCGGACGTCGGTGTCGACACCACGCTCGAAATCATCCACCGGATCGAGGAACGTGTAGCGCGCGACAAGTACGTCGGCACCGGCGAACTGCAACAGATACTGAGGGAAGAGACGGCCTCCCTGCTGGCCTCGCACGAAAGCAAGACAGACGAAGCCGACAGGCAAGAGAACGCCAAGCCCTACGTCATCATGGTCGTCGGGGTCAACGGCGTGGGCAAGACAACGACCATCGGGAAACTGGCCTACCTGTTCAAACAAGCCGGGAAAACGGTCTACCTCGGCGCGGCCGACACCTTCCGGGCAGCCGCCGTCGAGCAGCTGTGCATCTGGGGCAACCGCGTCGGTGTGCCCGTCGTCAAGCAGCAGATGGGCAGCGACCCGGCCAGCGTGGCTTTCGACACGCTCAGCTCGGCAGTGGCCAACCATGCCGACGTCGTGCTCATCGACACCGCAGGCCGCCTGCACAACAAGGTGAACCTCATGAACGAGCTCACGAAGATTAAGAAGGTCATGCAGAAAGTCGTGCCCGACGCTCCGCACGAGGTGTTGCTGGTGCTCGACGGGTCGACAGGGCAGAACGCCTTCGAACAAGCCAAGCAGTTCACCAAGGCCACCGAAGTCACCGCCCTGGCCATCACGAAGCTCGACGGGACAGCCAAAGGCGGCGTAGTGATAGGCATATCGAACCAGCTGAAAGTTCCCGTCAAATATATCGGACTGGGCGAAAAGATGACCGACCTGCAACCCTTCGACAGCCGCGCGTTCGTCAACGCCCTGTTCGGCGACACACAGCTCACCCCGCAATGAGAAAGCACAGCGTCGACCTCATCACGATGGGGTGTTCCAAAAACCTTGTCGACTCGGAACACCTCCTCCGCCAGCTCGAAGCGCGCGGCTTCCGGGGCTATCACAACCCGGAAAAGACGCACGGCGACATCGCGGTGGTCAACACGTGTGGCTTCATCGGCGATGCCAAGGAGGAGAGTATCAACATGATTCTCGAACTCTGCCAACTCAAAGAAGAGGGCAGGCTGAGGAAAGTGTACGTAATGGGATGCCTGTCCGAACGTTACCTGGCAGAACTCGGCAAAGAGATACCGCAGGTCGACAAGTTCTACGGCAAATTCGACTGGCCGGAGATGCTGAAAGAGCTGGGGAGCATCTACGACGAGCGTCTGCACAATGAGCGTATCCTTACGACACCTCCGCACTACGCATACGTCAAGATATCGGAGGGTTGCGACCGCAAGTGTGCCTACTGCGCCATCCCGCTCATCACGGGGGCGCACGTGAGCCGTCCGGAAGAGGAGATACTCGACGAGGTGAGGCAGCTCGTCGGACAGGGCGTCAAGGAGTTCCAAGTCATCGCCCAGGAGCTCACTTATTACGGCCTCGACCTCTATCACGAGCAGCGTCTGCCCGAACTCATCGACAGGATGGCCGACATACCCGGCGTGGAGTGGATACGCCTTCACTATGCCTATCCCGCGCATTTCCCGACGGAATTGACTGCCGTCATGCGCCGCCATCCTAACGTATGCCGCTATCTCGACATCGCCCTGCAACACATCAGCGACGGCGTACTCGAACGCATGCGTCGCCACACCACGAAAGCCGAAACCTACGAACTCATCCGCAGACTGCGCGACGAGGTGCCGGGAATCGCCATCCGCACGACGCTCATGGTCGGCTTCCCGGGCGAGACGGACGAGGAGTTCGAAGAGCTGCTCGACTTCGTGCGCGAAGTCCGCTTCGACCGCATGGGGGCGTTCGCTTACAGCGAAGAGGAGGGCACTTACGCGGCCGAACACTACGCCGACGACATCCCGGAAGCCGTCAAGCAGCAACGGCTCGACCGCCTGATGAACGAGCAGGCACGCATATCGGCCGAACTGTGCGACAAGAAAATAGGCCATACGTTCCGAACCATCATCGACCGTATCGAGGGAGAGTTCTACGTAGGACGGACGCAATACGACTCGCCCGAAGTGGACGGCGAAGTCCTTATCCCCATGAGCGGGCCGGCGTTGCAAATCGGCCAGTTCTATCCCGTCACCATCCAGCACGCCGACGAATACGACCTTTACGGCACGCTTGCCGATTCCGATACCGACCGCCCATGAACAACAAGGATTTCATCAACGCCCTGTCTGTCCGCATGAACCTGACGGCCAAAGAGACCCAACGCCTCGCCGCGGACTTCATACAAGAGTTCACCCAGGTACTCGACGAGAACGGCTCGCTCACCCTGCAAGGCTTCGGCAGCTTCGAAGTGAAGAAGAAGCTCGAGCGTGTCATGATTAGCCCGACGACGAAACAGCGGATGCTCGTCCCGCCCAAGTTAGTCCTTTCGTTCAAGGCGAGCAACCTGTTGAAGGACAAGCTAAAAGAATAGTCATGGACAAGAGAGCCACACTCCAAGCCCTACTGACGGCATTCGCGGCCAAGGAAGGGATGCCCAAGCGCAAGGCGGAACTCTTTGTCCGTACTTTCTTCGATGTCATCCAGGAAGCCCTCGTACAGGACAAGTTCGTCAAGATTAAAGGCTTCGGCACGTTCAAGCTGGTTGCGGTCGGCGACCGCGAGAGTGTCGACGTCAACACGGGAGAACGCATCCAGATTACGGGTCACGCGAAAGTGACGTTCATCCCCGACAACAGCCTCAAAGACCTCATCAACCGCCCGTTCTCGCACTTCCAAACGGTAGTCATCAACGAGGGGACGGACATTGCCGCGCTCGAAGCCATCACCGACGAAACCGGAACGCCCGAAGACGACACCGCAACGGACACCACGGAAACGCCGCAGGATGCGGACAACGAGGAAACGGCCGACGCGCCCCTCGTTCCGGACACTGACAGTGACTTCGACGAAGAAGAGACAGACGCACCGGACGACAATGAGCAGCCTGACGACGTGAGCCAGCCTGCGGACGGCATCACGGAGGACGAAGAGCCTTCCGCCCCGCAAGAACCGGCGACAATCGAGATGGTGTCGACGGACGACATCCCGGACTACCGCGTGCCCGCCGCCTCCGAGGCCGACGACGAAACGACCGACACCGACGAGCCGCAGGAATCGCCCGAGCCACCGGCGGAACCGCCGCACACGGACGTGGAATACACGGACGAGGAACAAGACGAGGGTACACCGCAGGACGAAACGGACACCCCCATCGAGGAGATGAGCCGAGAGGACGAAAGGGGTGCGACCGCGCCCCTCACGCCAGCGGAGGAAGAGGAAACGGAACACGCCGCCGCGACACCACAAGAGGAGGACGCCTCGCCCAATGACGAGCCGCAAGTTCACGCGGAAGAGGATTCCACGGAAAGAACACCCCATCACGAAAAGCAGATTCCGACGGGAATGAATTTCCCGCCGCCCCCCGCCCGCGAAACCAACTGGTGGAAAATCACCGTAGGCATCATCTTTGTTCTGTTCCTGATGATGCTCAGCTACTTTGCCGGTTATTTCCGTCTCTTCTGCCCTTGCGAGCAACTCGAATCGTGGCACCGCCAATTCATTGGGCAGCCCGCGCCGGAACAAGGGCAGAACAACTCCGCCCAACCGACCCCGGCACCGCCGCCCCAGCCGATGCCCGTCCAGCCTGCCGCCGACAGCCTGACCACACAGCCGTCGCCCTCCGCCGCCGAGGCAGCGAAGGACACGGTTGCCGCCCCCGCGCAGCCTGAACCGGCGGCAAAAACCGTGCAGCAGCCAGCCAAGGAGACTGCCCCGGCAAGCAGCGCCAGCACCCCGCCGAAGCAGGACGCGCCCCGCACCGCAAACAGCAAACAGAGGTACATCATTGTCGGCACCCGCCGCACCTACGTCGTGTCGCGGGGCGAAACACTCAGAACCATTGCGGAACGCGAATACGGGAGCAAGGGATATGCCCCGTATATCATCCAACACAACCAACTCACAAACCCCGACGAAATTCCCGTCGGGATGACCCTCAAACTGCCAGAACTGAAACGTAACCCGGACTACCGGCCTTGAAACGCGACTTCCCGTCACAGCGTCGGGAAGTCGCCGACTTGTT
>CAZYHW010000053.1:9377-14735 GCA_964647405.1 uncultured Prevotellamassilia sp. | reverse complement strand
AGTCGCTCGGCGGTCGCGGTGGTTCGGGCGGCCACCTCGTCGGTGCTCACGTGATAGACGGTCGCCAGTCGCTCGATGACGTGGGGGATGAACGACGGCTCGTTGCGCTGCCCGCGATGGGGAACCGGAGCAAGGTATGGCGCGTCGGTTTCGAGGACTATACGGTCGAGGGGCACTGACGACAGGACGGCGGGCAGGGTGGACTTCTTGAACGTCACGACCCCGCCGATGCCCAGCACGAAACGGGGAAAGGAGAGCAGTTCCTCCGCCTCGGCCGCCGTACCGCCGAAACAGTGGAACACGCCGCCCGGCAAACGCTCGGCATAAGGGCGGAGGGTATCGACCAGGTCGCGGTGTGCCGACCGCGAATGAATCACCAAAGGCAGACGGAAACGAACCGACCATTCAATCTGGCGGCGGAATACTTCTATTTGTTCCTCGCGGCGCGACGTGTCCCAATAATAGTCGAGCCCGACCTCGCCGACCGCCACAAAACGCGGGTTGCCGGCTAACTGGCGTTCCATCTCGTCGAGTACGGCAGCGGGGTCGGCCGGGAGTTCTGTCGGGTGCAGCCCCATCATCGGGAAGCAGAGGCCGGGATAGTCGTCGCACAGGCGCAACATCGGCTCGACGGACGACGCGTCGATGTTGGGCAGGAGCAGGCGGGCAGCACCGGCCTGACGCGCCCGACTGACCACCTCGTCGCGATCCGCGTCGAAGTCTTCAAGATATATATGTGTATGGGTGTCGACGTAGGATGCCATCACGACCTCCTGTGAAGCAGCGACTCGACAAACGTCTCCAACTCCGCTTTCCGGCAGGCAGGCACATCGAGCCGCGAGAGTAGTTGCCGTGCCTCTCCAAAATAATGTTCAATGGCGTTGAGGCAGAGCGCGGAAATGCCCAGTTCGTCATAGATGGCGCGCACGGCGTTTATCTTCTCCTCGGGCGACGGCGGCTCCTGCCCTATCCACCGTGCGAGCCGCTCGCGCTGGCCTTCGTCGGCGCGCGCCCAGGCATTGATCAGCAGGAACGTCTTCTTGTCGCAAAGGATGTCGCCGCCGATTTTCTTTCCGAACTCGGCAGAATTGCCATAAACGTCGAGCCAGTCGTCTTGCAGCTGGAACGCCAGCCCCACCTGTTCGGCATAGCGGTAGAGCAGGCTGGCATCGGCTTCCGATGCCCCGGCCAGCATGGCTCCCGTCTTGGTGGCACAGGCCAGCAGCACGGACGTTTTCAGGCGTATCATTTCTATGTATTCCTCCTCCGTCACGTCCATGCGCCGCTCGAAGTTCATGTCATACTGCTGCCCTTCGCCGATTTCGAGAGCCGTCTGCGTGAAAAGTTTCAGCACGTCGACGTTGTTGCATTCCTGCATCATCCGATAGGCCAGCACGAGCATCGTGTCGCCCGAGAGGATGGCCGTGTTTTCGTCCCAGACGTGGTGTACGGTAGGCCGTCCCCGCCGGATGTCCGCACGATCCATCAAGTCGTCGTGCAACAACGTATAATTATGGTAGGTTTCCAGTCCCAAGGCGGCCGGGAGGGCTTTCTCCAAGTCGTCCCGGTAGAGCTGGTAGGCGAGCAACAGCAGCACTGGGCGCAGTCGTTTCCCTCCCAACATGAGCACATAGCGCACCGGTTCGTACAGACCGGCAGGACGTTCGGGATAGTGGATGGAGGCCAAGGCTTCGTTGACCAATCCTTGTATTTGAGAAGACGTGTACATAAGTTCAATTATTATTCCTGACAGACGGTCAATCCGGGTCGAACTCCACCGGGAGGGTGACGCGCACGCTCACCAGCCGCCCTTCGTCGCGTCCGGGAATCCACCGCGGCATTTTCCTGACGGCCGTCAGGCAGGCTTTGTCGAGCAGGGGGTCAACCTCGCGGGTCACAGCGGCATCCCGCACACTGCCATCGGCATCGACCGTGAACGAAACCTCGACGCGGCCTTTCACATGGCGACGGATGCAGGCTTCCGGGTAGTCCACATTCGCGTCCAGCCATTTCATCAGCGCGCCCAGGCCGCCGGGAAAGTGGGGCATCACTTCGACCACCTCCACCGGGGTCAACGACGCGCCGCCGACCACCGAGTCCGTGTCCGCCTCCTCGGCGGCAGCGGCAACCAAGGCCGCGAGTTCCCACTCCTCGGCCTCGCTGAGCGCCAAAGAGCCGTCGAGCCCCAAGGGCTTCGGTGCGGGCATGGACTTCACTATCTCCAAGGCAGAGGCTTCCCCTTTTCCGGCCGACGGGTCGGCGACCCGGCGTGTCCGTCCGGCCGCCACTTCCTTCAACTCGTGCCCTTCCTCGGCCTTGGGGAGTTCCAGGGGGGCAAAGCGCGTCACGTCTGCCATCGACTCTTTCAGCCGGTAGCGCACGTAAAGGCCTGCCGCGACAAACAGCACCACCCACAGGACGACCACACCGGTGACGACGGCCATGGCCACGGCATAACGCCGGCCGGCCTGTGAGCGCAAACGATATGCACCGTAGTCCTTGTTTTTCCCCTCAAAGACCAGATTGCACCATTCCCGTGATAATAAATCGTTGCGACTCACGTTTCTACCTATGGGGCGGTCACTGAATGCGCCTTGCGGCGTTCAGGGATTCCTTGCCGATTAGCCCTACAAAAGTAGGTCAGATAATCCAAATTGATGTAACTTTGGCCACAATTTTTAGGTACTGGATGAAAAAAACAGGATTCTTGCTCGGGCTGTTGCTGGCCGCCGGAAGCAGGGCAGAAGCACAGGAAACGTCCTCGGCTTACCACTTCCTGCAATTCCCGCAGTCGTCCCACACCACCGCCCTGGGCGGAGCCAACATCTCGGCCATCGACGACGACGCTTCCGCCGCCATGGGCAACCCCGCACTCCTGTCCTCAGTGAGCGACCGCACGCTCGCTCTCAACTTCATGACTTATGCTGCCGGAAGCAAACTGGTCGGTGCCACGTATGTCAAGGCTTTCGGCGACCGCCACACGGGAGCCATCTCCGCCAATTATATGGGCTACGGCTCGATGGACGAGACGGATGTCAACGGTAACGTCATCGGCTCGTTCTCGGCCAAGGACATGAACATCGCCGTCGGCTACTCCTACCTGCTCAACGACAGGTGGGCGGGAGGAGCCTCGTTCAAGATGATCTATTCCAAGTATGCCGAATACTCATCGTTCGCCCTGGCCGTCGACGTGGGGTTGAACTACTACGATGTCGACAACGACTTCTCCGCCTCCATCGCCCTGACCAACCTGGGCGTACAGTTGAAAGCCTTCAACGACGACCACGAGAGCGTACCCTACGACCTGCAACTCGGCTTTTCCAAGAGGATGAACCACGCGCCGATACGCTTCTCCCTGACACTGACCGACCTGACCCGATGGAAGACATCGGACTACTACGTGGCCGACGGCGAAGAACTGAAAACCGGCAAGAAGCTGCTCAACCACGTCGTCGTGGGGGTGGATGTCTTTCCCATCAATGCGCTCTACCTGTCAATGGGCTACAACTTCCGTCGCGCCTACGAGCTGAAAGCCGCCGGGTCGGCACACGGGGCGGGACTGACGGCGGGCGGCGGCGTGCAGCTGTCGCGCTTCCGCGCCGGGATTGCCTGGGCGCGTTACCATGTGGCCGCCTCGTCGCTCCATTTCGACGTTTCCTACATCTTCTGAACCACACCCGGCGACACCATTACATCAACACTATGGACAAGAAAATCATCATCGCCATCGACGGTCACTCCTCGTGCGGGAAGAGCACGATGGCCAAGGACCTCGCCCGCGAAATCGGCTATACCTACATCGACAGCGGCGCCATGTACCGCGCCGTCACCCTCTTCGCCATGCAGAACGGCTTTTTCGACGGCGGGGAGCTGGATGCCGAGGGACTGTCCGCCCGCATGGGCGACGTACACGTCACCTTCAGCCGCGACGAGGCCACGGGACTGCCCGTCACCCTGCTGAACGGGCGTAATGTCGAACAGGAAATCCGCTCGCTCGCCGTTTCCGAGCGGGTCAGCCCCGTGGCAGCCCTACCCTTCGTGCGCGAAGCCCTCACGCGGCAGCAGCAGGAAATGGGCCGCGACGGAGGCATCGTCATGGACGGGCGGGACATCGGTACCGCCGTGTTTCCTCACGCCGCGCTCAAAGTATTCGTCACGGCCACGCCCGAAATCCGCGCCAAGCGTCGCTATGACGAGCTGCGAGCCAAGGGCATGGAGGCCTCGATGGACGACATCCTGAAAAACGTGCAGGAACGCGACTACATCGACTCGCACCGCGCCCTCAATCCCCTGCGCAAGGCGGACGATGCCGTCGTACTGGACAACAGCCACATGAGCATATCCGAACAGAAAGAATGGCTGCTCAACGAATACAGGAAGGCGACCCGCGCATGACACCCGGCGACCCGCGCATCGAAATCGACAAGGGGTCGGGATTCTGCTTCGGTGTGACGACAGCCATCCGCAAGGCGGAGGAAGAGCTCGCCCGCGACGGCCATCTCTACTGCCTCGGCGACATCGTGCACAACGGAAGCGAATGCGAGAGGCTGCATGCGCTCGGGCTGGACACCATCGACCACCAGGCGTTCGGCCGGTTGCGCCATGCCAAAGTACTGCTCCGCGCCCACGGCGAGCCGCCCGAAACCTACGCCACGGCACGCGCGAACGGCATCGACATCATCGACGCCACCTGTCCCGTGGTCCTGCAACTCCAACGCCGCATCAAGCGTGTGGCCGAGCAGGAACCGGAGGCACAGCTCGCCATCTACGGAAAACCGGGGCACGCCGAAGTCACGGGGCTCGTCGGACAGACCGCCGGGCGAGCCATCGTCATCGAACGGCCGGAGGATGTCGTGAAACTCGACTTCCACCGCGACATCCGCCTCTTCTCCCAGACCACGCAGCCCTTGGAGGGCTTCCGCCGCATCGTCGACTACATCACGGCGCACATCGTGCCGCCCGCCACGTTCCGCCCGTTCGACACCATCTGTCGCCAGGTAGCAAACCGCCTCCCCAACATCCGCGCCTTTGCCGCCCGTCACGATGTCATCCTCTTCGTATGCGGGTTGAAGAGTTCCAACGGACGGGTGCTCTACGAGGCCTGCCGCGAGGTCAATCCCCGCTCCTATCTCGTCGACGACCCCGCCCACATCTGCTACGACTGGTTCGAAGGCGCACGGACGATAGGCATCTGCGGTGCCACGTCGACCCCGACATGGCTCATGGAGGCCTGCCGCGATGCCATCCGCCGACATTGAGGACAGACACGGCCACGCGACTTCACGACCCGACGGACAGGATTCGCAAGTACGCCGACCGTAAAAACAAGTCCGGTACTTGTGGAAACTGTCAGCCGAC
>CAZYHW010000053.1:0-9277 GCA_964647405.1 uncultured Prevotellamassilia sp. | reverse complement strand
GTTCCGCCCCGCGCTTGTCGCCTGATTTATTGCTTCCTTTGTAACACCAACCTACCCTTTTGCCCATGAACGTAAAGTTCATCCTCGCCATAGCCTGCTTGTTCGCGGCCACGCTCGCCCCGGCACAGAGTTTCCACAAGCTATGGAAAGACTATGACGCGGCAGTAAAAGCCGACCGACCCCGGACGGCACTTTCCCTGACGCAAGCCCTCACACGGAAAGCACTCGACGAGGGCGACGACGGGCAACTGGTCAAAGCACTCTTCGCCGGACGTAACCTCTGGGGGCAGCTTTCGCCCGACAGTCTGGCGGAGATGGATGCACGCATCGCGCAATGGGCAGCCGCCGAGAGCGACGCGCCCTTGCGGGCGGTGCTTCACTCCCTCTTGGCCGACACCTACGCCAGCCGTCAGTGGACTGACACGGCCTGTGCTGGCCAGGCAGCGGCACACTACCGGGCATCGGTGGCCGACTTCGCCGACCTGGCCACCGCAAAGGCCGGAGACTATGTGCCCGCCGTCGTCACGGGGAAGGACAGCCGCTACTTCGGCCACGACCTGCTCCACCTCATCGGTCGGCGCGCCGTCACGGGTCTCCACCTCCTCGGGCTGGACGACGAAAGCCGGGAACTCTCCGAACGGCTCACGCGCCACTACGCCGCGCAAGGCCGCCGCGAAGCCGTCCTGCTCCTCACGCTCGACTCCATCGCCCGCGAGCCGGAACGCGATGCCTATCTCCCACTCCCCCGCCGCAGGACTTACGCCGAGCTCGACGACGTGGCCGGGCACTTCGCCGACCTGCCGCTGAACGTAGAGACCTACATCGCGCTCACCGCCCTCGCGGCGAAAGACCCGGCGGACGACTCCGTCCGCTACGCCCGGGCACAGGAAGGCATCGCCCGATACGGCAAGGAGAAACGCGCAGACGTGCTGCGCAACCTCGTCGCGGAGATGCAGAACCCTTGGGCGGAAATAGCACTCCCCGCCCCGGACAAAGCGAACCGGCACTACGCGCCCGCCCAAGCCTATCCCGGGCATCCTTTCCCCGTCGCCATCCGTCATAAGAACATGGAGGAGGTCACACTCGACTTCTACCGCCTCCCGAGCGGCCTCCGTGCCTACGAAAACGACCGGCAGGACGTGGCGAAACTCATCCGGGGACTTTCGCCCGCACAAAGCCACAGCTTCCGCCCGTCACCCGCCGCCCCTTATGCCGTGCGCAGCGACACCATCGCCGTTACGCTGGACGAGCCGGGGCTGTACGCCGTGGCCATCCGCGGGGGGAAGGGTGCGGAAGCCTACGGCGTGATGCCTGTCGGGCGGTACATGCTCCTCCGACTGTCCATCGACGGGAGCACCCGCCGCTACGCCGTGGTGGATGCCCTGAGCGGCGCACCGGCCGCCCGCATCGACGTGGGACTTTACTCCTCCGCATCGCCCAGCCGCCTGATAGCCCGCTCGACAAGCGACGCGGAAGGCTTCGTGACGTTCGCCGACGTGGACGAAGCGGCCACGGCCTACATAGAAACCCCGGAAGGCGACTGCGGGTCGGAAGGCTTCCGCCTCGCCACCCCGTCCCGCATGACGGACGGGCAGCAACGGAAATTATTCATCTACACCGACCGGGCCGTCTACCGTCCCGGGCAGCGCATTCACTACGGCATCGTATGCTACGACCAGACCGGCGACGACGCCCGGGCGGCCGACGGGGACACACTGGTGGTCAGTCTCACCGACACGAACCGCCGCGTCATCGCCACCGACACCCTCCACACCGATGACTTTGGCACGGCGGGCGGAACGTTCACCCTGCCCTCGTCGTGCCTGCCCGGTATGTTCAGCCTCAACGCCGCGGGGAAGCGGCAGGCTTTCCGCGTGGAGGAATACAAGCGGCCTACGGTCGTGGCCTCCCTCGCTCCCTCCCGGACGGCTTGCGCACCCGGCGACAGCCTCATCTTCGAGGGCACGTTGCTCACCTATGACGGCATTCCGGTGGACGGAGCCACCGTGCGCTACACCCTCACCACCCGTCCGTCGGCATGGGTCAAGGGAGGGGCTGGCCGTCTCCCCCTTCTCCCCGCGACGACCCTCTCCGACACCACCTCGACCGACAGCCAAGGCCGCTTCGTCATCCGCCTGCGCGCCGAGCTGCCCCAGGTGGAGGGAGAGAATGTCCGGCGGCAGACGCAATACCACGTCCAGGCGACCGTCACCGCCCCGAACGGCGAGAGCGACGAAGCCAGTGCCATCTCCTGGGTTCGCGAACGCCTTTACGAACTGGACGCTCCCTGGCCGAAAGCCCTCTACGCCGGACGGCTGCCCCGGCTGACCCTTTCCCTGCTCGATGCCAGCCACCGGAACCATCCCGGCGCGGGCGAGTACATCGTCCTGTGCGGCGACCGCGAAGTCATGCGCGACACCTTCGTAACGGGCCGGGCGTTCCGCCCCGACAGGCTCGCCACGCTGCCCGCCGGATACTACCGAATCGTCACCCGGATAGCCGACCCGCACGACGGGGAACTGACCGACACGGCATCCGTCGTCCTCTTCACCGACGGCGGGGAGCAGCTGCCCGACGGGACACCCCGCCTCGACTGCGCGACATACGGCGAGCGGCGCGACAGTCTGACCGTGTTCCTCAGCCTGCCCGATTCGGCCTGGGTCTACGTCGCCGAGGCGGACGGCTCCGGCGAGTGCCGGAACCGGCTTGTGCAGGCCAGGACGAACATTCTGCGCCTTGACTTCGCCTATCGGCCCGACATGGGGGACGGAACGGACATCGCGCTGGCCTATGTCAGCGAGGGATATTTACAATCCTACACTTACAGGCTGGAAAAGCCACGCCCGGAAAAGGAGCTCCTGCTGCGATGGGACACCTTCCGCGACCGTCTCCGCCCGGGGCAGGACGAGGAATGGCGTTTGCGCATCACGCATCCCGACGGGCGGGCGGCTTCCGCCGTGCTGGCGGCCACGCTCTACGATGCCTCCCTCGACCGTTTCGCCACGCTCGACTGGCCGGATGCCTTGGCTTTCAGCCGAACCGTCCCCTACGCCACGTGGCAGGCACAGCCCGGGCGTAGCGTCCGGTCGGTGATTCAACGCCCCGCCAAGCCCGTCAGGACGAGCGAGCTGCGCTTCGACCGTTTCGACCCGTCGCTCTGCGAAATCCCCTTCCATCCCCAAATCATCTACCTCAGCGTGGCGGGAAACGCTATGGCCGAACGAACGGTGTTGTCGGCCACCCGGAGTTTTTCCTTCACTACGGACAAGGAGGCAGTCCCCGAGGAACAGATGGGAACGCCGGACGGCAACGGCCAGGAGGCCGAAAGCCTGCGCACGGACTTTGCCGAAACGGCCTTCTTCGCCCCTGCATTGCGCACGGATGCCGACGGCGTGGCCACGCTGTGCTTCACCCTGCCCCAGACTACGACAAGCTGGCACTTCAAGGCCGTCGCCCACACGCGGGACATGGCTCTCGGCAGCCTCGACACGACAGTTGTCGCCACGAAAGCGTTCTCCGTCGCGCCCAACCTGCCGCGCTTCCTGCGCAGCGGCGACACCGCCTCCATCCCTGTCACACTCCGCAACCTGAGCGGGGAAGAGGTCAACGGCCAGCTGCGCTTCACGCTGACCGATGCCGCCAGCGGTGACGAGGTGTACGCCACCACGCGCCCGTTCCGCGCCGGGGCAAACGGCCAGCAGACCGTCAGTTTCGATTGCCGCGTGACCGACGACCACCCGTTGCTCGTCTGCCGCATCGTGGCGGAGGGCGGGACATTCAGCGACGGCGAGGCGCACTACCTGCCGGTACTTTCCGACAAGGCGACGACGCTGCGCAGCACGCCGTTTACGGTAGAAGGCACGGGCAAGACCGTCATCGACCTCACGGAACTCACGCCCGACACGACCGTCAGCCCGCTGGGCCACGCCGTGACGGTGGAGGTGACCACCCGCCCGGAATGGGTGGCGATGAGTGCCCTGCCCGCCATGGCCACTCCCCGGCGCGACGATGCTTTCTCGCTGGCAGCGGCCTATTATTCCCTGACGCTCGCCACGAGTGTGGCAGAAGCCAATCCTTCCGTCAGTGAGGCTTTCATCCGGTGGCGCAACGCCGACACACAGGCCGCCCGCACGGAAAACCCGCTCGACCGGAACGCCGAACTGAAAGGGCTCGTCGTCGAGGAAACACCGTGGCTGGCGGCAGCCGACCAAGAACGGGAGAACCGCCGACGGCTGGCCGACCTGCTCGACCCGGCTCTTACGGCCACCGCTCGTTACAGCGCGCTCGACCGGCTCGGCGACCTGCAAAACGCCGACGGCTCATGGCCTTGGTTCAAGGGGATGCCGGGCTCTGTGGCGGGCACGATGGACATCGCCTTGATGCTCGCGCACCTGCAAAGACTGTCCGGCGACGGACGGGCGGCCACCCTGCTCCGGCGCGCCTGCCAGTACCTCGACCGCGCCATGGCCACCGAAGTGCAAAGTCTGCGAGAGGCCGAAAGCCCCGTGCTCTTCGGGACAGCCATCCGCTATCTTTATATCCACGCCCTCACCGACCGGAAAACGGACGGGGCGACGGCGGACAACGTGGCCTACCTGACGAAGCTCCTGCGCCGCCCCGGCGTGGGAATGACCTTGACCGACAAGGCTCTCGCCGCCGCCACGCTCTGCCTGCTCGGCGAAACGGAAGCCGCACGGGAGCAGCTCGAAAGTTTGGAGGAGCATCTCGTCGAAGTGCCCGGCCTGGGCTGGACTTTCGAGGCACGGCTATCCGCCCCCGCCCCGCAGCCCCGTCCCCTCGCCGCCCTTTCCGACCGTCTCAGTACCCATGCCGCCTACCTCGAAGCCGCGCAGCTCCTGCCGCGCGACGGGGCGGAGCGTTACGTCGACGGCGTGAGGAAATGGCTCATGCTTTCCCGCCACACCAGCTACTGGAACGACGCACGCCAAGCCGCCGACGCGGTGTACGCGCTCTTCTGCCCGTCGACGCAGGACAGCCTCCGCCTCCTTCCCGATGCCTCATGCGGACTTCCGTCTATGTACCTCGAAACAGCCGACGGCCGACGGATTGACGTGGCGGCCAGCGACACAGTGCCCGCCCTGCCCTCGGGCTATCGCTCCGTCGACGTGACCACCGGCGCAGCCCCCGCCGACCGCCCCGTGCGCCTCGTCGTGGAAGGCTCCGGCGGCCTGTCGTGTGGAGCGGTGTATGCCCGCTACGTCCAGCCCATGACCGACGTGGAGACTGCGGGCGAGGGGCTACGGGTGGAGCGCACCATCGAAGTGTGGCGCGACGGGCAGTGGCTCTCCGCCGAAGACAGGCGCATCCAAGCGGGCGAACGCCTACGCCTGCGCTACTCGGTGACCGCCGACCGCGACTACGACTACGTATGTCTCAAAGCCGCGCGCCCGGCGTGCCTCGAACCGCTCCGACCGCTCTCCGGCTATTCCTCGCAGGGCGGCCTCGGATGCTACCGTGCCCGCCACGATGCCTCGACCTCCTATTATTTCGACCGCCTCGCCAAGGGGCGGCACACACTGACCGACGAGTTCGTCGCCGACAGGCCGGGGACATACTCCTGCGGGCTGGCCGAGATACGCTGCTGCTACGCGCCCGAGTTCGGCGGCTATGCCGGGGAACAAACACTCACCTGCCAATAGCCACAAACTACCTTATACACTGACACAAACCCTTACACATGAGAAAGAGCAAAGCATTCATCATTCTCCTTGCGGCAGCCGCCGTCGCCCCGCACGCCACGGCGCAGCAGGCCGTGGAACTCAAACAAGAGAAGATGTCGACGTGGGACATCGGCACGGCCAATTTCAGCGGCATCGCGCCGTTGGGCAACGACCGGTACGCCCTCGTGAGCGACAAAGAGCCTGCCGACGGTTTCTTCATCGTCACCATCGAGCAGGACTCGGCGACCGGCACCATCACCCGCATGGAGATGGACAGCTGGCAAGGCAACGCCAACCCCAAATTAGACCGCTACGGCATGAGCGTGCGCGACTGCGAGGGCATTGCCAGCTTCCCCGCCGCGAGCACCGTATTCATCAGCGGCGAGGGTGACCAGGAAATCCTCGAATACAGCCTCGACGGACAGCCCACAGGCCGCAGGCTCAACGTGCCGACTATCTTCGGCATCGACAGAATAGTCCATAACCGGGGCTTCGAGGCACTCAGCTATTCGCCCGAGACACATCGTTTCTGGACAATCACCGAAAGCACCCTCAAAGCCGACGGCGAAACAGCCGGACCCGACGCACCGACGGCGCAGAACCTGCTGCGCCTGCAAGCATTCGACGACAACCTGCAACCCGTGGCGCAGTTCGCCTACCGCATGGACAAAGGGCGCAGCGAAGACTTCGGCAAGTATTACGCCCTCGGCGTGCCGGAGGTCACGGCACTCCCCAACGGCCGCCTGCTCGTGCTCGAACGCGAACTGAACATAACGAACGGCTACATGGGTTCGGAAGTCATCTGCAAGCTCTTCCTTGTCGACCCTACGCAGTCCTGGCAAATCGACAGTTCCGTAGAGATGGCCTCCGTCGACCCTAACCACTTCATGATCAAACGGCTGCTGCTCACGTTCCGGACGGTACTCACGCCTTTCAAGCAGACCTTTGCCAACTACGAGGGTATGTGCCTGGGCGCGACGCTCGCCGACGGTCGCCAGACGCTCCTCATGGTGAGCGACTCGCAAGGCGGTGCAAGTCGCGGCCCCATACAACTGAAAGACTGGATTAAGGTCATCATCCTGCCCGACGACATCTGAAACGCCCGTGCAGGGCGGGCGACACACGCCGCCAACCACCACGCACAACAAGTCGGCGACCCGTGACGACTATCCGGCTGACAGGAATTTCTATCAGCCGGATAGTTTTGCTCATCTCGCCGGGAGGGGGAAACAGGGCACGGACGACAGGACCATGCACCGCATCAAAACCCACCGGCATGGGAAAAACATCGGCAGAGAAGAGCCAAGAAGCCCTGCGTTGTGCTATCTTTGCAAGACAGAAGTACCAACCACCACAATCCGAACGACGATGAACCTGCCCGAAGCCTTTATCGAAGAGATGGAAACCACGCTGGGAACAGCCGAGGCGGGGAGGCTCATCGCCGCACTGGACACGGAGGCTCCCGTGAGCATACGCCTCAACCCGAAACGGGAAGTGAGGGCGACGGAGGGGGCGGAGCGCGTGCCCTGGTCTTCGACAGGATATTACCTCGCCGGACGCGCCGCCTTTACTTTCGACCCCCTGCTCCACGCCGGCTGTTACTACGTGCAGGAAGCCTCATCCATGTTCGTGGAACAGGCATTGCGCGCCATGGACGGTATGCCCCGGCGCGTGCTCGACCTTTGCGCCGCACCGGGCGGGAAGAGTACCCTTTGGCGCAGCCTGCTGGCCGACGACAGTCTGCTCGTGGCCAACGAGCCCCTGCGGACACGTGCCGCCATCCTGGCCGAAAACATGTGGAAATGGGGTCATCCCGGTGTCTGCGTCACCTCGGCCTATCCCAAAGAGTTCGCCCTGTTGCCGGGCTTCTTTGACGTGGTGGCCGCCGACGTGCCCTGTTCGGGCGAAGGCATGTTCCGCAAGGATGCGGCCGCCGTCGGGGAGTGGCAACCCGCCAGCCCCAAGCTGTGCGCCGCCCGGCAACGCGACATCATAGCCGACGTGTGGCCTGCCCTCCGCACAGGCGGATACCTCGTGTACAGCACCTGCACCTTCAACCGCGCCGAGAACGAGGACAACGTCCGCTGGATCATCGACGAACTGGGTGCCGAAGCCGTCCCCCTGCCCTTCGAGGCGGACTGGGGCGTGGCGGGTTCGACGGCTGGCGACGGCCTGCCCGTCTGTCACTTCTTCCCGCACCGCACACGCGGCGAGGGATTCTTCATCGCCCTGCTCCGCAAGACCTCGCCCACTCCCCCGCCCCACAAGCGGCGGAAAGGGGCGGCCGGAAAGGCGACAGGCGACGTGCCAAAAAGCTGCCGCGAATGGCTCGACGGCGACTTCCGCTACGCCGCGGCGGGCACGGGCTTCGTGGCCTACCCGGCAGCGATGGCAGAAGAGATGAGCCGCCTGTCGACCACGGTGCGCACCCTGTCGTGCGGCGTGGCTCTCGCGACGGAAAAGGGACGGAAAATACTGCCCGCCCCGACCCTGCCTTTCAGCACGGCACTGCGCCGCGACGCCTTCCCACGCATCGAACTGGACTATGCCGACGCGGTGGCCTACCTGCGTCGTGAGAGCATCGTGCCGGCGACGGATGCACGCGGGTACGCCGTCGCCACCTTCCACGACCGCGCCCTGGGATTCCTGAACCACCTCGGCACACGCGCCAATAACCTCTATCCTGCCGAATGGCGCATCCGCAGCACCCATGCTCCCCAGGCCGCGCCCGAGGTGGTCGTCCCGCAATCGCTCCAAGCCTAAAACCCATCACAGATGAAATACCTGGAATTCACATTTACCCTTTCGCCCGCCTCGGAAACGGCCGGCGACGTACTGGTCGCCCTGCTGGCCGACGCGGGCTTCGACAGCTTCGTGCGGCCGGAGGATGAGCACGACCCCATCAAGGCTTACGTGGCCAAGGACAGTTATGACGCGGCCACCATGGAGGAGGCACTCGCCACGTTCCCCCTGCCGGGCATCACCGTGTCGCACACGCAAACCGAAACCGAGGACAAAGACTGGAATGAAGTATGGGAAAAGAACTTCTTCGACCCGCTCGTTGTCGACGGCCGCTGCGTAGTCCATTGTACTTTCCATAAAAATGTGCCGAAAGCCGAATACGACATCGTCATCGACCCGCGCATGTCGTTCGGCACGGGACACCACGCCACCACGAGCCAGATGATCAGCGAAATCCTTACCTACGACATGACGGGCAGGGAGGTGCTCGACATGGGTTGCGGGACAAGCATCCTGGGCATACTGGCACGTATGCGCGGAGCGGCGCACGTCACTGCCATCGATACGGACGAATGGTGCGTGACCAATTCGCTCGAAAACATCGCGGCGAACCATCTCGACGGGATAGACGTGGAACAAGGCGATGCCCGGCTGCTGCCGACGAAAGGGCCTTTCGACTACATATTTGCCAACATCAACCGCAACATCCTGCTGGCAGACATGCAGGCATACGTCGCCCGCATGAAGCCCGGCGCACACCTCTTCATGAGCGGGTTTTACGTGGAGGACACTACCCTCATCCGCGCAGAGGCCGAACGGCTCGGCCTGCGCTTCGACCACGTACGCGACCTCAA
>CAZYHW010000052.1:0-14788 GCA_964647405.1 uncultured Prevotellamassilia sp. | reverse complement strand
GACACAAAAGGGAATGGAACGTGTCCATAAGGCACATTATTTTCTTACCTTTGCCCACGCAATCCAGCGGTTCTGCCTTGATGAGCAACGAAGTGACAGACTTTATCGACGCGTTGGCGGCTTATGTGGCCGGGCGCATGGCCGCATCGCCCGTCGCGCCGGACTATAACTGCGAGCGTGTGCGCGTGGCCGATGCCCGTAACCACCTGTTCCTCCCGGCCGGCGAGGGGGAAACCGACGAAGCCGACGACCTCTATGCCCTGCGCGAACTGTGCCGCGTCGACGACGAGACGATGACGCTCGTCCCCGACCGAGGCCGTATGGAACGTGTGGCACGCAACTATTTCGACCGCGACGCTTTTTAATATCCAGCCATGGAAGAACCCTGTACCTCTTTCCGCCACCGCACACCCGTACAGGTGCGCTTCAATGACGTCGACCGCTTCGGTCATGTCAACAACACCGCCTATTTCTCACTCTATGACTTGGGCAAGGTCGAGTATATGCACGCCGTCCTGGGCAAAAATTTCGAACGGCGCGACATCGTGCCCGTCGTGGCCAACATCAACGCCGACTTTATCCGCCCCATCTTCTACGGCGACCCTATCGTGATTGAAACCGCTACCGTACACCTGGGGCACAAGAGCTTCCGCCTTTGCCAGCGTGCCGTCAACACGGACACGGGTGTCGTCATGTGCCAGTGCCTGACGACGATGGTATGTTTCTCGCTGTCCAGTCAGGAAGCCGTGGACATCCCCGACGCGATGCGCGAGGCCATCCGAAAATACGAGGATGCCGAATTATGACCGTCAATCCCTAAACAAGGAATAAAAATGGAGAACCAAGCAATCCTTTTCACCCATACTCCCGGACTGGAAATAGACCGGCTCGTGTCCGAAGCCGCCCCCGACCGGGTCTTCCTGCTGGCCGACGAGGCCACCGCACGTCTCTGCCGTCCCCTCCTGGCGGACAGCGAATCCCTGCGCCACGCCACGACCATCGTCATCGGAGCCACGGACACCCACAAGAGCCTCGACACGCTGGCCGATGTCTGGCGCGGCCTCGGCGACGGCGGCGGCTCGCGCCACTCGCTGCTCGTATGCCTCGGCGGCGGCATGGTGACCGACCTCGGGGGCTTCGCCGCCTCGACGTTCAAGCGAGGCATCAAATATATCAACGTGCCGACAACGCTGCTGGCCATGGTCGACGCTGCCGTCGGCGGGAAAACGGGCATCAACTTCAACGGGCTGAAAAACGAAGTCGGAGTTTTCAACAAGGCGATGGCCGTCGTGGTCGACACCTCGTTCCTGCGCACGCTCGATGCGCTCAACCTGCGTTCGGGCTACGCCGAAATGTTGAAACACGGCCTCATCAGCGATGCCGCCCACTGGACAGAACTCCTCCGGTTCGACCTCGACAATCCCGACCTCGCCGAGCTGCAACGCCTCGTGGCGCGCAGCATAGGCGTGAAGGAGAACATTGTCGCCCAGGACCCCCTCGAACGCGGACTGCGCAAGGCGTTGAACCTGGGACACACCCTCGGGCACGCTTTCGAAAGCCTGGCCTTGGCGGAGAACCGCCCGGTGCTGCACGGCTATGCCGTCGCCTGGGGCATGGTCGGCGAACTCTACCTGAGCTGCCGGAGGACCGGTTTCCCCACGGACAGGATGCGCCAGACCGTGGACTACATCCGGCATCACTACGGCACGTTCGCCTTCACCTGCGACCACTACGCACGCCTCTACGAACTGATGACGCACGACAAGAAGAACGTCGGCGGCATCGTCAACTTTACCCTGCTTGCCGATGTGGGCGAGATAAAGCTCGACCAGACGGCCACACGCGAGGAAATCTACGACGTGTTCGACTTTTTCCGCGAAACGATGAACTGACGGCCAGCCGTCCTGTTCCGGATGACGCTGCACGCGCGGTATGTTCCCAACCGCGCATGGGCATACGGCGGATGCACATGGCTGACAGCCTGTAAAATACGTGAGAATTACTTATTCGCAACGGCCAAACGACCTCGGGGTGGTTTGGCCGTTGACCGTAATGGTACGCCCCTAGCTTTCGAGGAAACAAGTCGCCGACCCGGTAAAACTAACCGGCGACTTGGAAGAAGCAGTCGGCGACCCGGAAAAACAAGATTAGGAAGAAACGCGGGACGGGGGCGACGAAGCGAAAATTCCCGGCGCGCAGAAAAGATTGCGGGAGACACCGCCCCGACGCGCCGGCGGTCAGGAAAGTTTAAGTCCGAATTCCTCGTTCAGCAAACGCAAGCCTGCGCTCCTTTCGAGCATCTGCTGATATTGCTCACGCTTGGTGTAGGGCCTCGACTGCTCCCCCGCTTCGGCCACACGCAGGTGCATGTGTACGTGACTGTTCTTCAATCCTTTCCTCAGGGCACGCTCGATGTCCGGCACGAGAGGGTCGAGATAGTGCTTCACCTGCTGGTTTTCGACAACGACCTCAAAGTCGCTCCCCGAGAGCATCCGCAACTTCATGTTCTTCATGCGTGCGGCCGTGGCGGCCTGTTCCTGGGGCAGCGAAGCGGCAAAAGTGCGCCAATGGTAGGACAACGCCTGCTCGTCAAACGGCTCATTGCCCCAGTCGGGCTCATCCTGCTGCGGGACAGCGGGAGCGTCCGTATCCTCCGCCTTGGTCATCCGCCCACGCACCGACACGGTGGACAGATGAGCCACCGTCGACGTAGCACGTCCGGAAGCACTGCGCTTCAACGCCTCACGCACACTGTTGCCCGCCGTCCCGTTCGACACAGACGACTGGGACGCGGGGAAGGAAGCCGCCGGACGCTGATCGGTACGGGCGACAGCATCCGGAGCAGGCGATTGGGAAGCAGGCGAACCGTAGGCCGGACGTGGTTCGGACAAGGCCGCCGAAGTGGTCGGCGAAGAGGTTTTCTGCGTGCCGACGGACGAAGCGGAAGCCGGCGAGGCCGCCTGTCCGGCAGCTTTGGGTCTTTCCGTAGGAGCAGGTCCGGATGGAGGTTCATCGCCGGAAGAAAGTTGAGCCAGCTCGATAAGCGTCAGCTCCACCAACAGGCGTTTGTTGCGGCTGGCACGGTAGTTCAGGTCACAGTCGTTGCAGAGTTTCAAAGCCCGGTAGAGCAACTTCGGCGTGCAGTGGGCGGCCTGCTCACGATAGCGGTCGCGAACACTGTCGGCCACTTCGAGAAGCGACAGGGTGGACGCATCGCGGCTGACCAGGAGATTGCGGAAATGCGAAGCCAGTCCGCCAATGAAATGACTGCCCTCGAAACCCTTGGACAGGATTTCGTTGAACAGCAACAGGCACTCGCCCACATCGCCAGCCAGCAAACGCCCCGTAATGCGGAAATAATACTCATAATCGAGCACATTGAGGTTCTCGATAGTCTTTGCATACGTGATGTCGCCCCCCGTGAAACTGACAACCTGGTCGAAGATGGACAGGGCATCGCGCATGCCGCCATCGGCCTTCTGTGCGATGACATGGAGTGCCGCTTCCTCATAACGGACACCCTCGCGCGTGGCCACGGTGGCCAGATGGTTGACAATGTCGGCGACCTCCATGCGATTGAAGTCGTAGACCTGACAACGGCTCAGTATGGTAGGGAGGATTTTGTGCTTTTCCGTCGTGGCCAGGATAAAGATGGCGTGGGCGGGCGGCTCTTCGAGGGTTTTCAGGAAAGCATTGAAAGCCGCCGACGAGAGCATGTGAACCTCGTCGATGATGAACACCTTGTACCGGCCTACCTGCGGGGGGACATGAACCTGCTCAATGAGCGAACGGATATCCTCCACGGAGTTGTTGGAAGCCGCGTCAAGTTCGTGGATGTTATAACTGCGCTGTTCGTCAAAGGCCACGCAACTCTCGCAGTGGCCGCAGGCCTCACCGCCGGGCAGCGGGGAGAGGCAGTTGATGGTCTTGGCGAAGATGCGGGCGCACGTTGTTTTCCCCACACCCCGCGGCCCGCAAAAGAGGTAGGCATGTGCCAACTTGCCGGTGGCGATGGCATTCTTCAACGTCGTTGTCAGGGCTTTCTGTCCGACGACCGTCTCGAATGTTGTCGGACGGTATTTTCTGGCCGATACGATATAGTGCTCCATGTCTGCTGTCTTGTGCAGACAAAGGTAAAGATATTTTTCCAATCGGGCAGTCCCTGCCCACAGTTGCGGGGAAGCACGTTTCAGTCGGCGGAAATATCATCGCCGACAAGGCAGGAAGAAGCAGCGGGCAGGTCATCCACGAGCACGCGGCGCACCTCGGCATTGCCCCAGCGGGGAATCTCCGAAAGCGGGCAATGCGACAGACAGGCAAGGATGCAGCGGTTGAAAAGACCATGACCGACCGCCAACACACGCGAACGGTCATAGTGCGTAAGCAAATAACGGAGGAACTGGGCGGCACGCCTCTCCATCTCCTCGACAGTCTCCACGCCGGGAGGGAGGGGCTTCCCGCGCACCTCAGCGGCAGGATGTCCCGTCACCGGTCCCCAATCGCGCTCCCGCAGCAAGGGAGTAAAATCGATAGGAAGGCCGAAAGCCTCGTTGAGGAGGCGGGCGGTGGCGACGGTGCGGGCAAGGTCGCTCGCCACCAAGGCATCAAAGTGTTCGGAAGCAAGACGCTGTCTGAGCGCGACGGCTTGGCGGACACCGTCCGGGGTAAGGTGTCCGGGAAGATGCCCTTGAAGAATACCTTGCAGGTTTTCATGCGTCTCGCCGTGGCGGACAAGAAAAAGTTCGACCATAGGATGCCGACACTGGCGGGTCAACGGAACGAATCGGTCAGCAACTTGATTTCGATGGCCGGCGAGATACGTTCATACAATATATTATATACCGCATCGAGAATAGGCATGTTGACATGGAAATGGCGATTGATGTCCTTCATGCACTTTGTTCCATAATAGCCCTCGGCTATCATTTCCATCTCTATCTGGGCACTTTTCACGGAATAGCCTTTCCCAATCATCGTGCCGAACACCCGGTTTCGCGAAAAGTTGGAATAACTTGTCACAAGCAGGTCGCCGAGATAGACTGAATCATATATGTTCCGCTCGATGGGATAGACGGCTTTCAGAAAGCGGTTCATTTCCTGCACGGCGTTCGAGAGCAACACCGATTGGAAGTTGTCGCCATATTTCAATCCGTTACAAATGCCCACGGCTATGGCGTACACATTTTTCAACACGGAAGCGTATTCAATGCCTATCACGTCCGTGGCTATCTTCGTCTTGATGTAATGACTGGAAAGCGTATCGGCCAGGAGGCGTGCCTTGCGCGTATCGACACATCCGACAGTGAGATAGGTCAACCGGTCGAGCGCCACTTCCTCGGCGTGGCTGGGGCCGCCAAGAACGGCGAGGTTTTCGTCGGGCACGTTATATACTTGGCGGAAATACTCCGAGCAGACAAGGTTCTCGTCGGGCACGATGCCCTTGATGGCAGTGACGACGAACTTGTCGTTGATGCGCACCTTCAACTTGCGGAGGTGGTTTTTCAGGTAAGGCGATGGGGTGACAAAAATCAGCGTATCCGAAGCACGTACCGTCTCATTCAAATCCGACGAGAAGGCTATCCGTCCGACATCGAAGTGCACCCCGGTCAGATAGTCCGGATTGTGTTCCAACCGCTTGAAGTCCTCAATGACATCATTCCGGCGGATATACCAGTTCAGGCGGTCGGTATGTTCCATCACCATCTTGGCAATGGCCGTGGCCCAGCTTCCACCACCGATGACCGCTATGTTTCCACATCCTTCCATGGTCTGCGTGTTTTCCATAAGCCTGGAAGTCCGCTGTCCGGGAGCTTCCCCGTTCCCGGACAGCCGGACTCGCGTTCTTATTCCACGTGGGCTATCCACGCCTCCACCTCAGCGACACTGGGCTTCACTATTTCCAACTTATACTTCTTGATAATTTCGCCCAGTTGCTGCTGCACTTTCTGCGGATTGGCCTCTTTGAGGTCACTAACCAGGTTGTAGCCCGCCTTTTGGAGCAGAGGCACCCACTGTTCGCCGATGCCGACTTCCACGTAACGGGAGGCATTATCCCGGGGGGGCTTCTTCTCAGGACGCATCTGGGGGAAGAAAAGCACTTCCTGTATAGTCGTCTGTCCCGTCATGAGCATCACGAGGCGATCCATACCGATACCGATACCCGACATCGGCGGCATGCCATACTGCATCGCCCTGAGGAAATCCTGGTCGATATACATGGCCTCGTCGTCTCCTTTCTGCGAAAGCCGCAACTGCTCTTCAAAACGTTCTTCCTGGTCGATGGGGTCGTTCAACTCACTGTATGCATTGGCAAGTTCCTTGCCATTGACCATCAGCTCGAAACGCTCGGTCAACGCGGGGTTGTCCCTGTGCCGCTTCGTGAGCGGACTCATCTCTATGGGGTAGTCGATGATGAACGTGGGCTGGATGAAAGTTCCCTCGCAATACTCGCCGAAGATCTCGTCAATCATCTTGCCTTTCCCGTATGTATCGTCGACATTTTCGAGCTTTAACTCCTTGCAGATGGCTCGGAGTTCTTCTTCCGTCTTTCCGTCGAGGTCGTAACCGGTCTTCTCCTTGATGGCATCGAGCATGGCAACCCGTTTGAACGGGGCTTTGAATGAAATCACCTGGTCGCCGACTTTCACTTCGGTCGTGCCGTTCACGTCGAGGCATATCTTTTCCAGGAGTTTCTCCGTGTACTCCATCATCCACTTGTAGTCCTTGTACTGCACATAAAGCTCCATGCAGGTAAACTCGGGGTTATGATTGCGGTCCATCCCCTCGTTCCGGAAATTCTTGGAGAACTCGTACACGCCCTCGAAACCGCCCACGATGAGACGTTTCAAATAGAGCTCGCAAGCGATGCGCAGGTAAAGGTCGACATTGAGCGCATTGTGGTGCGTGACGAACGGCCGCGCACTCGCGCCTCCCGGAATGGACTGCAAGACAGGTGTCTCGACTTCCATATATCCGTCCTTGTCGAAATACTCGCGCATGGACTTGTACACCTGGGAGCGTTTGACAAACGTCTCCTTGACTCCGGGATTTACAATCAGGTCGACATACCGCTGGCGGTAGCGCAACTCCGGGTCTTCAAACGAGTCGTAGGTCACGCCGTCCTTTTGCTTCACGATGGGAAGCGGTTTGATGCTCTTGGCCAGCACGGTGAGTTCCTCGGCATGTACGCTGATTTCGCCTGTCTGCGTGCGGAACACGAATCCCTTGACCCCTACAAAGTCGCCCAAGTCGAGCAGGCGTTTGAAAACGACGTTATACAAATCCTTGTTGTCGCCGGGGCAGATGTCGTCGCGGGTTACATAGACTTGGATGCGTCCTTTCGAATCCTGAACCTCCATGAAACTGGCTTTCCCCATGACGCGGCGGCTCATCATGCGGCCTGCGATGCACACGCGGCGCGGCGTGTCCGCCGCCTCGTCGTATTCTTCCTTTATGTCCACGGAGAAAGCATTCGTGGGATAGGCTGCTGCCGGATAGGGCTCAATGCCCATGGCTCGCAGTTCGTCGAGCGACTTCCGGCGGTTTATCTCTTGTTCGCTGAGTTCGAGAATATTCATCTTGTGTTCCTTGCAGATTTATTTGCAAAGATAGCTTTTTTTCCCGACGCGGGCAACAATCGCACCCAGGTAGCCGACTGCGGGACATGCCAGACATGAATATCAAGACGCACAACGTGCCTGTAATCCATTCCCCTACGGTAAGACTTCCGGGCGGCTTGGCGCATTTTCCGTGTTTTCGTATTTTTGTCCCGTTTTCACTTTTTATGATTCATGGAACGGACATCACGCACTCTCCTATGGCTTCTCGTGATTCTTGTCGCGGTTTGCCTCTTCCCTTTCCTGGGACTTAGCGATTTTCATACGAAAGGCGAGCCACGCGAAGCACTCATGGCTTACGACATGCTGGCCGACGGCCACTGGATATTGCCGCTCTATAACGACGGCGACGTGGCTTTCAAGCCCCCGTTCTTCCATTGGCTCATCGCCTTGTTCTCCCTTGTCGCCGGCGAGGTCAACGAGTTCACTTCGCGCCTGCCTTCGGCGTTGGCCTTGGCTGCCCTCGTAATCGGTGGTTATGTGTTCTATGCCCGGCGGGGAAGTGCTTGGACGGCATTCCTGGCCGCGCTCATCATGTTCACCAATTTCGAGGTACATCGCGCCGGGATGAATTGCCGGGTCGACATGGTGCTCACGACGGCCTTGGTCGGCGCGATGCTTCTCCTCTACCGGTGGTGCGAACGCCGTATGACAGGCATCCCGTGGGGCGCACTGCTCCTGATGGGTGCCGCCACGCTCACCAAGGGACCGGTGGGCATTGTCCTGCCCTGCCTCGTGACGTGGATATTCGCCCTGCTGCGCGGCGGCAAGTTCTGGGCCACAACTGGCCGTTTCGCCGCCGTGGGTGTCGGAGCCACCGTGCTGCCCCTCGTCTGGTATCTCCTGGCCCTGTCGGTGGGCGGAGAGGCTTTCGGGAAGATGGTTTGGGAGGAAAACGTGCTCCGTCTCACGGGCAAGATGTCCTACGAATCGCACGAGAATCCCTGGTATTATAACGTCGTGACGCTCGTCGCGGGATACGTCCCCTATACGCTGCTCGCCCTGCTCGGCCTGGTGGCCGTAATCCTGCGCCGCACGCGCACATCCGCCGCTTCGCTGTGGGAAAGGCTCCGGACAGGACTGCGACAGATGGATTCCGTCAAACTGTTCAGCCTGCTGGCCATCGTGGTCGTCTTCGTCTTCTATTGCATCCCCAAGAGCAAGCGCAGCGTCTACCTCCTCCCCGTCTACCCGTTCATCGCGTACTTCCTGGCCGGGTGGATGGAGTGGCTCTGGCGCAGGCACAAGTGGGTAATCCGGACCTACGGCTCCATATTGGCCGTGGCCTCCCTGCTGCTCGCCTCCGTGTTCGTCGCCGTGCGCCTGGGGTTTGTACCCGACACGATTTTCACCGGACGGCACGCCGGGGAAAACATCGCATTCCTCCACGCGCTCGAAACCGTGCCGCTCGGAGTGATCGACATGGTGCTTGTCGCCCTCCCGGTACTGGCCGCCTTGGGTTTCCTGCGCGATGTCATCAGCCGGACGCGGCGTAACGTGCAAGGCATCCTCGTGCAGCCGCTCGTCATCGCCCTGACCCTTTACCTCGCGCTCGACGGGGTGTATCAGCCCGCCGTGCTCAACGTCAAGTCCGACCGCCCGGTGGCCGAGGCCATACAGGAGATGCAACCCGACGGCCCGCTCTACGAATTCCTCTCGGCCGGCGCGGGACGCTTCTTCAACATCAACTTCTACACCGGCGACCGCGTCTACATCTTTGAGGAGAAAGAACCGGAAAGCGGCTTGCTCATCATCGGCAAGGACGACTTCGACAAACGATTCGCCCCGAAGCATGAAGCGGACTACGACTTCCGCCTGCGGCTCGACAGCAAGCACCGCAGCTGTGACTTGAAAGACACCGTGCAGGTCTACGAGTTCAAAAAGAAAGCCCAATAAACATAACCACTCCCTCAGACGGGCAAACATCACAGCCGCCAATCCACAAGGGACATACAGGAAACCATCCACACCCCCTCACGAGGAACACCGCCCGCGAAGCCGACGAACACGTCCCGGCTTCCGGGCGTTTCTGTCCGGCGACCCGACGGCCTTAGTCGCCGGATAGGCGCAACGGGTCGCCGACTCCGTCCGCCACTTTCAGTAACCGGAAGGAACAAATCCAAAATCCAAGAAAACAAGCAGACGAAATAAAAACAGGAAAAGGACTGCCCGTAACGGATAATTACTATCTTTGCAGCATCCGGAGGGAACTCCATTCCCCTGTCTTTCCAGCCATTATCCACAAAAGATAGCCACATGAAAACTTCGCCCCAAACCGTTCAGCAAATCAAGCGTGCGTTGCGAAAGGTATCGACAAAGTTCCCGACGACGGAGGAGCAAGCACCACTCACGGACATCCTCATCCAAGTGAAGCAGGAAAGCGGAGAACTCATGGTCTTCGATAATGGCCTGACCGAACTGACACGATGCGTAATCGAGGACTGGATTGACAACACCGACGACGATTTCTACGAGGCCATACAGCCCATTTTGCGGCAAGCCATCGCGGACTTGCGGAACACGTGGAAACAGCTGAACATTCTCAAACCGTATTCCTTTGTCCTTATCAATGAAGAACAGGAAACCGTGGCCGACCTCTACCTCGTCGATGACGACAGCCTGGCCGGCGACAGCGGTTTGATGAAAGACATGAACAAAGACCTCGATGCCTTTCTCGACAAACTGATGAAAGAATAAGATTCCCGGGAAAGGCGAGGCCATCGCCCCACCCCGCCATCCGGATTCACGGCCTCAACGACCGATGGACTCGTAATAGAACCCGTGCTGACGCATATCCTCGGGCGAATAGATGTTTCGCCCGTCGAACACGGCGGGATGGTTCATCGAACGGCGCACAACCTCCCACGACGGTAAGCGGAACTGCTTCCATTCCGTCAACAAGAGCAGGGCATCAGCTCCGAGGGCGGCATCGTACATGTCACGGGCATACTCTACCTTCTCGCCTAACCGCCGACGGCACTCGTCCATGGCCACGGGGTCGAACACCCGGATCCGGCAGCCCGCCTCCAAGAGCAGGTTAATCGTCACCAGCGACGTGGCTTCGCGCATGTCGTCAGTTTCCGCCTTAAAGGCAAGTCCCCAAAGGGCAATGGTCTTTCCTTTGAGCTGGCCGTCGAAATGACGGGAAAGTTTCTTGAATAAAACAGACTTCTGGTCTTCGTTGACTTCCTCCACGGCTTTCAGGACGCGCATCGAGTAGCCGTGTTGCTCCGCAGTCTTGATGAGTGCTTTCACGTCCTTAGGGAAACACGACCCGCCATAACCGCAGCCGGGATAAAGGAACTTTCCGCCGATGCGCGTGTCGCTCCCGATGCCCTTGCGAACCATGTTGACATCCGCGCCGACCAGTTCGCAAAGATTGGCTATGTCATTCATGAACGAGATGCGCGTGGCGAGCATACTGTTGGCGGCATACTTAATCATCTCAGCCGAGGGGATGTCCGTGAAAATGACACGGAAATTATTGAGCATAAAGGGAGAATAGAGCGTCGTCATCAATGATTTGGCCCGCTCACTCTCCACACCGACTACTACGCGATCCGGCGACATGAAGTCCTTGATGGCCGCTCCTTCTTTCAGGAACTCCGGATTGGAAGCTACGTCGAAATCAATGTCGACACCGCGCCGGTCCAGCTCCTCCCGGATGGCCGCCTTTACCAGCTTTGCCGTGCCGACGGGAACCGTGCTCTTCGTCACTACGGTAAGGTATCGCGTCATGCGTGCCCCGATCTCGTGGGCTACGGCAAGAACCGACGATAGATCCGCGCTGCCGTCTTCGTCGGGAGGCGTACCCACGGCAGTGAACACTACTTCTACTTCGTCAAGGCATGAGGCCAGTTCGGTCGTGAAGTGAAGGCGGCCTTCGCGGACGTTACGCAGAACCATCTCGTCCAGTCCCGGCTCGTAGATAGGCACTTCGCCGTGCTGCAAACGCTGTATCTTTTCCTGATTGACATCGACACAGGTGACATCAACACCCATCTCCGCAAAACAGGTACCGGAAACCAGTCCGACGTATCCTGTCCCGACAATAGCTATCTTCATGGACTGTTTATATAAAGACTACGGTTCTTTTTCCTTTAACTGACAAGAAAAACTCCTGTCGGGCAACCGTCATCCCCTCTTTGGGGGTACATCAAGGCCGGTTGCCGGACAGGAGCTCCAATAAGGCTGTGACTATTCCGTCCTCCTGCCCTATTGTTGGGCATCCGCCGGAGTGGCCGTATCGCTTTGTCCCTGTCCGGGCAAGCTCATCGGCATAGTATTAATTTTCATGTCGGTAACGACTGACTTCTCGCCCGCCGGCGTGACATCCACATAGGAAGTTGCAATGCTCAGGACTACGAGCAAGCCGGCAAGTACCCAAGTCGTTTTCTCCACGACATCGGTAGTCTTGCGGACTCCCATAATCTGATTTGACGAAGCGAAACTGGAAGCAAGACCGCCGCCTTTCGACTCTTGGATGAGCACGACAAGGCACAACAGAACGGCTACTATCACAGCGAGAATTACTAATACGGTATACATCTTCTACGTTGCTTTGTTTTGGTTGTTCAATATTAATTTCTGCAAGAAGCGGATTTGGTCTGCAAAGTAACTATTTTTTTTCGGATAATTCAAACTAAGCTTACGGATTATTTCAATGGCTTTCTCGTAACGCCCCTGCTTGACATAAATCTTGGCCAAGGTTTCCGTGAAATAGTCTTCGTCGCCCTCGCTCTCCTGTCCGTCGACATAGAGCGTGCCTTCGGGGGCATATTCTACCTCTTCCTGCAAGACAATCCGCTCGGGCTTGTTCTCGATGTAGTTGTCTATCAGTCCGAAATCGCCCTTCTCCTGTTCGTCGCCGCCGGATGCTTCGTCCACGTCGTCCATTTGGAGGAGGAAAGGCAGATAGTCTTTTGTCGGGTCGGGCATGCTCTTCGTCCGATTCCCCTTTTCGTCGCTCGTCTGTGTCGTTTTCAGGAAAGAGTCGATGAGCGATTCGGTACGGTCGGCAGTTCCCGTTTCGGTCTCCCGTTCAGACATTTTCCCGAGAGCCGTCATCACATCATAGTTCCGCCCCTCGACCATATTGAACAGTACGCTCCTGTCGGGCACAAGCACGGCAGCCTTGCGAAGTTCGTCGCCGAAAGCCGCATCGTGCAGGAGAAACAGGTTTTGCAGGAACAACAGCCGGGCGGCATGGCAATAGGGATAGCGCGCCACGACCTCGCGGAGTTCGTAGAGCGTCCCGGCGTTCAGCCTTTCGGGGTGTTCGATAAGCTCGACTAAGTTGGTTTCCATTCTCTATGGCGGATTGGGGTGCGCGTTACCAGTTGGCGACCGTCGCGTTGAATATTTGATCCGTCAGGTCGTCTATCATCTCCGTTACAAGGTCTTCCTGCACATTGGCCAACTGCTGGCTGGAATCATATTGCGTAGTGGCCGAGAACTGGCGTTCGAAATCCTCGGAATGGTTCTTATTGTTCACGAACCTGATGTTCACCGTCATTTTCAGCTGGGTCTGCGACGAATAACCGTCGGCCGAGATTGACTTGTTGTACTGCTCATAATTGGTAATCTCGCCGGAGATTTGCAGGTCGCCGCCCTTACGGACAAGCTGCAAGCGTGTCTGGTTGGCAAAAATGTCCTGCAAGCTGTTGTTGAACATTGCCCCCATCGGAGCCCACACATAGGCCGAGCGGAGGGGGATGTTGTCGATTTGTATCGTCTTGACGACATTATAGTCTATCGACGTGCCGGTGAATTTGTAGCTTACAGTACAAGCTGCCATCACCGTCAGGAGGATGCCCCCCGCCGCGGCGTTCAGGAATCGGGCAAAGGGTTTACTCCAAGTCATATTCCTTGATTTTTCTGTAAAGGGTACGCTCCGAGATGCCCAGCTCGGCGGCGGCGGACTTCCGTCGGCCGTGGTTGCGTTCGAGAGCCCCCCGGATGACGTCGCGTTCCAAGTCGTCGAGCGAACGGGCAGGCTTTACTTCTTCCTCGGCGGGCTTTATCTCCTCGGCCTCCTGTATGGGCGTGTTGTCGTCGGCGTTGATCTGGATTGGCGCATGGCCGCTTCCGTAATAGCTCAGACTGGCCGGTTGGGGTGCGGTGGTGATTTCCTGGCGCGGCTGCACGTTTTCGTGGACGTACTTCTTCAACTCCATCACGTCGCGGCGCAGGTCGAAAAGGATTTGGTAGAGAATCTCGCGCTCGTTCTCGAAACTGTGGGTCTCGCCGCCGCCACGATGCACGGCGACCAGTTCACGCGTCGTCACGTCCTCCGGCAGGTATCGGCCGAGGAGAGCTGCCGAGATTTCGCGTTCCTCGCACGTGACGGACATGTTTTCCGTCAGGTTTTTCAGTTGGCGCACATTGCCCGGCCAGGCATAGGACATGAGCCGCCGTTGCGCGTCTTCGGTCAGGCGGATGGGCGGCATCTTGTATTTCTCGCTCATTTCGAGGGCGAACTTACGGAACAGGAGGACAATGTCTTCCCCACGGTCGCGCAAGGGCGGGATGCTGATGGGGATGGAGTTGAGCCTGTAAAAAAGGTCTTCGCGGAAACGCCCCTCGGCCACCGCCTTGGCCATGTTGACATTCGTGGCCGCTACGATGCGCACGTCGGTCTTGCGCACTTCGCTGGCTCCCACGCGGATGTACTCGCCCGTTTCGAGCACGCGCAGCAGGCGTGCCTGGGTCGGGAGGGGAAGCTCGCCCACCTCGTCGAGGAAGAGGGTGCCGCCGTTGGCCACGGCGAAATAGCCATCGCGCTCGCCCACGGCTCCGGTGAATGCCCCTTTCTCGTGGCCGAAGAGTTCGGAATCGATGGTGCCCTCCGGGATGGCTCCGCAGTTGACTGCGAAATACTTCTTGTTCCTGCGGTTGCTGTTGTCGTGGATGATGCGGGGGAAGGTCTCCTTGCCCACGCCGTTCTCGCCCGTGATGAGCACGGACAAGTCCACGGGGGCTATCTTCAAGGCTATTTCGAGCGCACGGTTCAGCCCCTCGTAGTTGCCCACGATGCCATATCGTTGTTTGATGCGTTGCATCCGCGTTTCGTCCATTCTTCCCGGCGTTTTGCAGACAAAGGTACGAAATTCTGTCATAAGGCCACATGATGGGCGTGGCATTTTCATCTCTGCCCCGAGGCCGCCCGTCCA
>CAZYHW010000051.1:13325-14891 GCA_964647405.1 uncultured Prevotellamassilia sp. | reverse complement strand
CACCGAAAAACAAGACGTTACAAAACATAAAAAAATGAGAGAAAAGAGAGGGAAAGAGGTTATACAGCCCCCGGACAGGCGGCAGGAAACGCATTCCCGCCCTGCCGGACGTTGCATTGTTGTCCAGCAGGGCGGGAATGAATGGGTGACTTTGTTTGGCTTGGCAACTGATCACATGGGACCGCCGCCACCGCCGCCTCGGCCGCCGCCACCGCCGCCAGGCGACATCATCTGCATTGCCGGCATACCGTCACGCCCGCCACGTTCGCCGCGATCGCCACCGCCGGTACTTCCATTAAAGAAGTTGAGGCGGTAGATAAAGCGAACCATACAATAGGAGTTGATGGCATTGGTCCATGTATCCTGGCGCATCTGTGCGTTGATGACGCGACTGATGTTGCTTTGCTTTTGCAGGATGTCATAGAACTGGAGACTGATAGTGGCCGCATTGTCTTTGAGGAAACTCTGAGAGATTTGGGCATTCCATATCAGTTCGTTCGTGTTCATGGAGTTGTCGCTATATCCCCGCCGCGAGTTCATGCGGATGTCGGTCGACAGGCTCATGTTCCACGAGAAGTTGAAGTTACTGCTCAATCCATAGGAATAGGACCAAGTATCCAAGTTCGCAGACTCTTGCAGTCCGTTGCGCGCATGCTGGTAGTTGAGATTGCCACGCAGCCCGATGTCGAACCAGGAGTTACGGTAGGTGAGGTTGATGTCCTCGCCCACGCTGAGCGAGCGGGTCGTGCTCTTCTGATTATTATAGTCGTCATCTGTAACGTAACCTACGGAATTGGTGTAGCCCAAGTTGGTGTACGTGGAGAAGGTGAACGTCTTGTCGGGCCCGAAACCAGTGTTGAACATGAAGTTACCGCGGGCGTTCCAGTTACCGTTTATATTCTCCGGGCGCACTGTGCGCACACCGGTTTCCTCGTTATAGCTGACCGCATTGCTAATCGAGTTCGACTCCTGTTCGACGAAGAGGCCGGCCATCATGCCCTGCTGCTTTTCGGTGATGTAGTTGTTGAAGAACACGCGGAGGTTGTTCGACCACGAAGGCTTCAATCCCGGGTTTCCTCGTGTGATATTGAGCGGGTCGGAATCGTCCACGATGTCGAGGAGGTCGGTCATCGAGGGCTGGGAAGCACTACCGCGGTAGCGCACCTCAACCTGTCCGGTCGAGGAAAGACGATAGCGGAAGCGAATCTGGGGAGAGACGTTGAAGACATGGCGGGTGACAACCGTGTCCAGCTGGCTGGGGCGATTGTACTCCAAGTCTGTCCGCTGCGGAACGAAGTCGACGCTGGCATTGAAGTTTATCGCCTTCGTACTGTAACGCAGGCCGACACTGGCCGTGTGCGTATAATATTTATAGGTGGCATACTGGCTGTTCTCGTCGTCGCGCACCATCATGAGCGAGTCCGTCGTCGAAGGGAGGACGCCAAGCAAATTGTACCAGTCGTCATATTCATCGAAATTATACAGCGACCGGTCGCTATCAGAGTAACGGTAAGAGAACCGATAATTGAACTGCAAATGCCAGTTGTTCCCGAGGGGTTCGCTGTA
>CAZYHW010000051.1:0-13225 GCA_964647405.1 uncultured Prevotellamassilia sp. | reverse complement strand
ACCGATAATTGAACTGCAAATGCCAGTTGTTCCCGAGGGGTTCGCTGTATCCCGCACGGAGAGAAGCGTTCCAGCTCGTCGAGCGATTGTCATTGAACTGGTTGACCCACGTGTCTTCGTCCGTCGTCTGGAAGTAGGTGATGAACGATTCGGTGAACGACTTGCTCTTGCTGTTGCTATACCCGGCATTGACGTTGAACGAGATGTTCCGTCCTGCTGAGTTAAGCCTCCGGACAAACATCAGACTACCGTCGAACGAAGAGGACTCCGTTTTGCTGAGTGTTGACTGGATATTGCGGTTCACAGCAATGGAACGCAGGGAGTCGTCGATGTCATCGTCGTCATCGACAAGCATTTCGCTGAGCGGGTCGGTGATTCCGTCAACCGCATAAGGGTCGGCGTTGAACGTGGCCGACTGGCTCGACCCCTCGCTGTCGCCGTTGCTGTATGAGAACGACGGACGGAACGTCACGGTCGTCAGGCTGTCGGGATGCCATTGGAGGCGGAATGCTCCGTTGACGTTTGTCGACCCCGAGCCTCTACGGCTGGCCGAGTTGGCGAACGAGCTGCTCCCGCTGCTGGTGGAAAGGAAGTTCTCACTGTTCGAGCTCGACTGCGAATCGGTGCCGGAGTAGGAGTAGCGTATGTTACCACCCAACTCAAGTCGCCCGGCTTCGAACTTATCCTTTTCGTTCTCCCAATAGAAGTCGGCTCCGGCGTTCTTCGTGGCCGTCAGGCCGCCTCCGCCACCACCGCCGCCACGGCCGTCAAATCCGCGGTCGTTGACGTTGTTTGCCGCGCCATAGAGAGAGATACGCGTGCGCTCGGTGAAGCGTGTCGAGAAAATGCGTCCCGAATACCTGTCCTCGGTTCCGTAAGCAAGGTCGATGTTGTTCACCCACGAGGCTTCCAGCTTCTTCTTGGTCGTGATGTCGAGCACGGTGGTCTCCTCGCCGTCGTCGATACCCGTCTGCTCGGTATAGTCGCTCTTCTTGTCGTATGCCTTTATCTGGCTGACCCAGTCGACAGGCAGGTTCTTCATCGCGATTTCCGTGTCGCCCTTGAAGAAGTCCTTACCGTTGACGAGAAACTCGGTGACCGTCTTTCCGTTCCAGGTGATGGTACCGTCGTCCGACACCTCCACGCCCGGCAACTGCTTCACCAAGGCTTCGAGTGTCGAGCCCACCGGGGTGCGGTAGGCGGCGGCATTGTAGACCGTCGTGTCCTCCTTCTGCTCCACGCGGGGCGGAGTGGCCGCGACGACGGCCTCGTTCAGCATGGTGGCCGTCGTGGTTATTTCGAGGTTGCCGAGACGGATGGTATCGTTATCCTCGGAAAACGTGATGTTGCGCGTAATGCTCGAATAGCTGACATAAGAAACCCTGACGACATACTTGCCTGCCGTCCTCGTTTTGAGTTCGAACGTTCCGTCGGCCGCGGAACTCTGTCCGGCGACACGTGTTTCCTTGTCCGATTTGAGCAGCTGGATGGAGGCATACTCAATAGGTTCCTTTGTCGTTGCATCGATCACTTTCCCGCTGACCACGTAGGTCTGTGCCGAAAGGGCTGGTGCCATGACGGAGAACAGGAATAGCAGCAAGCCTGTCAAATGTTTCATCGTATTACAGTTGTTTCGTTTATTAAAAAACGGAGCACGCTCCGCGGGTAACGTTGCCTTTAAGACAACCCAAATTGTTTTAGGTTTAAGAGTTGCAACATAAATTTAGGTGCCGGAATCGACAAACACCCCTTTTTTCCCGACCAACGGGCAGCCACGCTCACTCCACCTCGACATAGAGCGTGTCGCCCGTCGACAGGCCGATTCCGTTGCGTGCATAGGCCACGACATAGTAGCGTCCCGGTTCGAGCGGCTCCGTCACGGCCGTGAACACATCGGTCGAGTCGGTCGACAGCGTGTCCACCGACAGCGTGTCGTTGCCGTAATAAAAGCCGCGCGCCTTGATTGAACTGTTGGGCGAGAGAACCACCTGCCCCTCCATGAGGCACGTGTCGCCTGAAACCACGGCCGAGAGGGTCACGACCGTCGGCGCAAAAGGCTGTTCGCCCGCCCTGTCCTCGGGCGAACATGCCGTAAGAGCCAGCGAAGCCACGACCGCCAACACACACCGGCGGCCTCGACCGCACCTGCTTGTTCCTGTTTTCATCACTATTCTTCTAAGATTATAACATTATTCTTTTGGGCAAAGGTATATAAAAAATGCGGGACTTCCCTCCCGCGACCCTGCGACAACAATACAAGAGAGAGGGGAACGATGATTACCAGGTACAGATTAAAGTGGGCTATGAAAATGATGAAACTATGGAGATAGCCATCCTCCCCTCTCTCTTTGCATGAAATGCTATATAATCCGCCCCGAAGGTAAGTCGCATAACTTCCGCTGCCCACCGCCGCGCCATCGGTCGGATTGATGTCTGATTTTACGGACAAGATAGTGCTTTCCTTCGACAGGTAGGTGAGACCTGCCGTCTTTTTTCCACGGAATCCGCCAATAGGAACAATTTTATTACCAATTGGACCAACGGCGAGAGGAGACGGAAGGCCGTCCGTTCCTCACGCCCGGCCTCCTGGGCTTAACGGGTCGGCGACTGGGAAGAACTGTCCGGCGACCCGGTGCGACGGGACGGCGACTTCGTCCGGGCGGCCGCTCTTCGGCTACGGCAGTCAAACAAGTGGGCAGAAATTCCCGCATCGAAGCCTCACGAACAAAAGAAATTGCGTAAGTTTGCAAGTTGTCCGGGCCGCCGTCCCTAACGGCATCCTGTCTTTTATGAGAAAAAAGTTCGTCTGCTTCCTCTGGATATGCTTTGTGCTGGCCGTCTGCCTGGTGGCCACTTTCTTCGTAGCCATCGCCAAGGGCTGGGTGGGCTACATGCCCCCGCTCGAAGAGTTGCAAAGCCCCATCAACCGCTTCGCCTCACAAGTAATCTCGGCCGACGGCAAACTGCTGGGCACATGGTCGCGCAGTGAAAACCGCATTTTCGTGGACTACGACGAGATTTCGCCCCACTTGTTCGACGCGCTCATCGCCACGGAGGATGTCCGCTTTGCCCGCCACTCGGGCATCGACGTCAAGGCGCTCGCGCGCGCCGTCATCAAGCGCGGCATCCTGGGGAACAAGGGAGCCGGGGGCGGAAGCACCATCTCGCAGCAGCTGGCCAAGCAGCTTTATTCCTCCACGGCATCGAGCCCGAGCGAACGCCTGTTGCAGAAACCCATCGAGTGGGTCATCGCCGTCGAGCTGGAACGACAGTACACGAAAGAGGAAATCCTGACCCTCTACCTGAACTATTTCGACTTCCTGCACAGTGCCGTCGGCATCAAGACGGCGGCCAGCACCTACTTCGGCAAGCAGCCCAAAGACCTCAGCATCACGGAGTCGGCCACGCTCATCGGCATGTGCAAGAATCCATCCTACTACAACCCGGTGCGCTTCCCCGACAGATGCCGGGCACGACGCAACGTGGTGCTCTCGCAGATGAACAAGGCGGGCTACCTGAGCGACGAGGAATGCGCCACGCTGAGCGAAGAACCGTTGGAGCTGAACTTCCACCGCACGGACCACAAGGACGGAAGCGCGACGTATCTGCGTGAATACCTGCGCCGCATCCTGATGGCCAAGCGACCCAACCCGGCCGACTACCGGGAGTGGCAGGCGCAACAGTACTACGAGGACTCGATGGCCTGGGAACGCGACCCGCTCTATGGCTGGTGTAACAAGAACTTCAAACGCGACGGGTCGAGCTACAACATCTACACCGACGGGCTCAAAATCCATACGACCATCGACTCGCGCATGCAACAGTATGCGGAAGAGGCCGTGAAAGGGCATGTGGCCTACTACCTGCAACCCCTCTTCGAGCGGGAGAAGAAGAACTCGCCCACTTATCCCTACTCCAACGCCCTGACCGCCGCCGAGGTGGAGAAGATTCTGGAAAAATCCATGCGCCTCAGCGACCGATACCGGGCGATGAAAGCAGACGGCGCGAGCGACACGGAAATACGCAAAGCCTTCAACACGCGGGTGCCGATGACGGTGTATTCCTACCACGGCGACGTGGACACCGTCATGACCCCCATGGACTCCATCCGCTACTACAAGTCGTTCCTGCGCTCCGCATTCTTCTCCATGGACCCGACCAACGGTTACGTCAAGGCCTACGTGGGCGGACTGGACTACACCCACTTCCAGTATGACATGTGCACTTCGGGTCGCCGCCAGGTGGGCTCCACCATCAAGCCGCTGCTCTACGCCCTCGCCATGCAGGACGGGATGACACCGTGCGACGAAATCATGAACGAACAACGCACCTATTACGTGGCGGGAAAGCCCTGGACACCCCGCAACCAGAGCCGCGACCGCTACGGCGAGTACGTCACGCTGAAATGGGGGCTTTCGCGTTCGAACAACTGGATTTCGGCCGCGCTGATGCACATGGTCGACCCCAGCGGAAACCGCTTCGCCGCCCTCTTGCATGAGTTCGGCATGATGAACCGCGACATCCATCCCTCGCTCGCCCTCTGCCTGGGGTCGTGCGACATCTCCGTCTCCGAAATGGCCAGTGCCTATTCGGCATTCGTCAACCGGGGCATCCGCTGCGCACCGCTCTTCGTGACGCGCATCGAGGACAACCAAGGCAACGTCATCGCCGAGTTCCAGCCCCGGATGAACGAGGTCATCAGCGAGGAAAGCTCCTACAAGATGATAACCATGCTCCGCGCCGTCATCGACGGCGGAACGGGCGGACGCATCCGCTTCAAGTACAACCTGACTGCCCCCATCGGCGGAAAGACCGGCACGACGAACCGAAACTCCGACGGTTGGTTCGTGGGCTTCACCCCGCGCCTCGTGAGTGCCTGCTGGGTCGGCGGGGAGGACCGCGACATCCACTTCAACAGCATGGCCAACGGACAGGGAGCCTCGTCAGCCCTGCCGATATGGGCCTACTACATGACCAAAGTGTTCCGCGACGAATCCCTGGGATACAGCCAGGACGAAGACTTCAACCTCCCCGAGGGCTTTGACCCCTGTGCCGAGGACACCCTTTCACTCTCCGAATACAATGCCCCGACCGGGTCGGCTGGCGGCATAGACCAGATATTTGAATAAATAAGGAAACAAGCGAAATGAGATTTCTTGCCCTCATCCCCGCACGTTACGCCTCGACACGCTTCCCCGGGAAGCCCTTGGCTCTCTTGGGAGGTAAGCCCATCATACAGTGGGTCTACGAACGTGTGCGGGAAGCCTTTGACGATGTATATGTGGCGACCGACGACACACGCATACAGTCGTGCGTATCAGCTTTCGGCGGAAAGGCCGTCATGACATCCGCCAACCACAAGAGCGGAACCGACCGCTGCGCGGAAGCACTCCGGACGGTGGGCGGCGACTTCGATGTCGTGGTCAACGTGCAGGGCGACGAACCGTTCATTGCCCCCAGCCAGCTCAAAGCCATACAACAATGCTTCGACGACCCGGAGACGCAGATAGCGACATTGGCCATGCCGTTCCCCGCCGGAACGACCTGGGAAACACTGTCGAACCCGAACTCTCCCAAAGTGGAGCTCGACGCACGTTCGCACGCCATCTGTTTCAGCCGCTCCGTCATCCCTTACATAAGGAATGTCGCACCGGAAAAATGGAGCGAGGTACACACGTTCTATAAGCACATCGGGCTTTACGCTTACAGGGCGCAGGTACTCGAAGAAATCACGCGACTGCCGCAGTCGTCACTCGAACTGGCAGAATCGCTCGAACAGCTCCGCTGGCTGCAAGCCGGCTACACGATAACAGTCGGCCTGACGGACATCGCGACGATAGGCATCGACACACCGGCCGACCTCGGACAAGCCGAAAAGTTCCTGCACGACCAATCCCTTCACTAAAAAACTCCGACCTCCCACCATATCCCATCATGAAAATACAACCTCTTTTCCTCACATTACTACTTGCCACCCTCTCCTGCCTGCCTGTAACCGGCCAGAAGCTGCGGATAGGGAGCTACACGTTCAAGGACGGCTCTGTGTACAGCGGTGAACTGTTAAACAACAGACCCAACGGAAAGGGACGCACTCTGTATAAGAATGGCGACACGTATGAGGGAGAATACGTCAAAGGCAAACGACAGGGATACGGTGTCTACACCTTCACGGACGGCGAGCGTTACGAGGGACAGTGGTTTCAAGACCATCAGCACGGGAAAGGTACTTTCTATTTCCGCAACAACAACCGCTACGAGGGGCTCTGGTTTAGAGACTACCAGCACGGTACGGGCACGATGTACTACTACAACGGCGATGTCTATGAGGGCGGATGGAAGAACGACATGCGCGACGGCGACGGCACATACACCTACGCCAACGGGGCTTACTACAAAGGCGAATGGCAGAACGACCAGAAGAACGGCCAAGGCACATTCTACTGGAACGACGGGTCGTATTACACCGGCATGTGGGAGAACAACCAACGCAACGGCCAAGGTACGTTCCAATACGCCGACGGCGACATATACATCGGCGAGTGGAAGAATGACATCCAGAACGGGAAAGGAATCTACAAGTTCCGGAACGGCGATGTCTATGAGGGTGACTATGTGCAAGGGGAACGCACGGGCGAAGGGATATTCACCTTTGCGAACGGCGACACCTACGTAGGGCATTTCCTGAACGGCGAACAGGACGGCGAGGGCACTTTCACATGGAAAGACAAGGCTGTCTATAAAGGCCAATGGAAGAACAACAACCGTAACGGGCACGGGACATACAAATGGAAGAACGGCGACACGTACACCGGCGACTGGAAAGACAACCAGATGGACGGAGAGGGTGTCCTCCGGCTGGCTACGGGAGAAAAATATAAAGGAAACTTCACCCAAGGGAAGAAAAACGGGAAATTCATAGAGGTCAACGAGGACGGGACACGCTTCGAGGGCTCCTACAAGGACGGCGAGAGGGATGGCGCGTTCATTGAACGTGATGCCAACGGCAATATCACCCGGAAAGGTACTTACAAGAACGGACGGGTCACCATCGACTAATAACGCCCACAATATTATACAATCCTATGAAAAGCAAGAAGAATACACCCAAGCCCAAACTTCTGAAACTGGTCAAGAACGACCCGTGGCTCATGCCTTTCAACGAGGCGATTGAGGGACGCCACCAGCATGCCCTGAGGAAGATTGACGAACTGACCCAAGGCAGCGGCTCGCTGTCGGACTTTGCCGACGGCCATCTCTACTTCGGACTGCACCGGGAGAAAGACGGATGGGTGTTCCGGGAGTGGGCACCCAACGCGACGGACATCTTCCTCATCGGCGACTTCAACGACTGGAAAGAAGACGACCGTTACAAGCTGTCGCGCATCAAAAACGGCAACTGGGAAATCAGGCTGCCGCTCCAAGCACTCAAACACGGCGACCTCTACAAGATGAAGGTGTATTGGGACGGAGGCTGCGGCGAACGCATTCCCGCCTGGTGCCAACGAGTAATCCAGGACGAGCAGACCAAGATATTCAGTGCCCAAGTATGGGCTCCCGAACACCCTTACGTGTTCAAGAAGAAACGGTTCCGCCCACAGCGTAAGCCGCTACTCATATACGAATGCCACATCGGCATGGCCGAGGACGCCGAAAAGGTCGGGACATACGAGGAGTTCCGGACGAACATCCTCCCGCGCGTCGTGAGCGACGGCTACAACTGTATTCAAATCATGGCCATCCAGGAGCATCCGTACTACGGCAGCTTCGGTTACCATGTGTCCAGCTTCTTCGCTCCGTCAAGCCGGTTCGGCACACCGGACGAGCTGAAACGCCTCATCGACGAAGCCCATGGGAAAGGACTGGCCGTCATCATGGACTTGGTGCAAAGCCACGCCGTGAAGAACGAAGTGGAAGGCCTCGGCAACCTTGCGGGCGACCCCTGCCAATACTTCTATCCCGGCGGGCGGCGCGAGCATCCGGCCTGGGACAGCCTCTGCTTCGACTACGGCAAGAACGAAGTCATTCATTTCCTCCTGTCCAACTGCAAATATTGGCTCGAAGAGTTCCACTTCGACGGCTTCCGCTTCGACGGGGTCACGTCGATGCTCTATTACAGCCACGGGCTCGGCGAGGCATTCTGCCAATACGACGACTATTTCAACGGCCACCAGGACGACAACGCCATCTGCTACCTCACGCTGGCCAACCAACTCATCCACGAAGTCAATCCGCAGGCCATCACCATCGCCGAGGAGGTCTCCGGCATGCCGGGACTGGCCGCGCCGTTCAAGGACGGCGGCTACGGATTCGACTACCGCATGGCCATGAACATCCCTGACTATTGGATAAAGGTCATCAAGGAGAAACGCGACGAGGACTGGAAGCCGAGCAGCATGTTCTGGGAAGTGACGAACAGACGGGCGGACGAGCACAATATCTCCTATTGCGAGAGCCACGACCAAGCCCTCGTTGGCGACAAGACCATCATCTTCCGCCTCATCGATGCCGACATGTACTGGCATTTCCGCAAAGGTGACGAGAACGAGACTGCCCGGCGCGGAATAGCCCTGCACAAGATGATACGCCTGCTCACCGCCTCGACCATCAACGGCGGCTACCTGAACTTCATGGGCAACGAGTTCGGACATCCGGAATGGATAGACTTCCCCCGGGAGGGCAACGGATGGAGCTACAAGTATGCCCGGCGGCAGTGGCACCTGGTCGACGACCCGCAACTCTGCTACCATTATCTGGGCGACTTCGACCGCGACATGCTGGCCGTGCTCAAAGACATCAAGCAGTTCCCGCAATGCCCCGTGGTCGAGGTATGGCACAACGACGGCGACCAAATCCTTGCATACAGCCGGAACGACACCCTGTTCGTCTTCAATTTCAGTCCGAACAGGAGCTTCACGGACTACGGCTTCATGATGCCCGAAGGTGCTTACGACGTGGTGCTCAACACGGACTCACCCGCCTATGGCGGACAGGGACTGGCCGACGACACGGTGTGCCACTTCACGAACTTTGACCAGCTGCTGAAAAAGGACGGCAAGGGCTGGCTCAAACTCTACATCCCGGCCCGCTCGGCCGTCGTGCTGAAACGGAGACCAGAGTAACGCGCCTTCCCATGCACCCGCACCGCCCGTATTTCCCGCAGTCCGGCCGTCCTCCCTTCGAAAGGGGGATGCGCTTGTTCGTACAGTTGTGTTGCGCCCTGTTCTGCTTCCTATACTTATTCGTGACGCAGCGGGAGTTCTTCTGCTGGCGTTGGGGATTACCGGCGGGCGAGCACATCCCGACTTCGCTCTGCGCCGCGCTCGTCCTGACCCTGCTCCTCTGGGGCGTGCATCGCGTCACCGCGCGCCTGCTCCGGCGACTGCCTTTACAGCTCTATGCCCTGACGGCCATACCAGGCACGCTCCTGCTCGCGTTGCTGACCGCCTACCCCATCGACTGGAAGTTGGCGGCGGGGAGTGCCGTGGTCGTGATTGCCGGCATAGTCACCGCTTTCCTCGTGATGCGGAACCAGACACGGCCTGTCTCCGGCATCCGCACCTGCACGCGCAATGTCATCACGCTCTTCCTCCTTTTCGTGTTCGTCGGGATAATGGGGAACACGAACGACATCTGCCATTACGAACTGCGTGCCGCCCGCCTGCTCATGGAAGGAGCACCCGAAAAGGCGGTGAAAGTGGGCGAGAAAGCCTTGGAGACCTCTCCGCGGCTCAACGCCCTGCGCGCGCTGGCACTGTCCCAGCAGGGAAAGCTGCCCGATGCCTTGTTCAATTATCCACAAGCCTACGACTGCCGGAGCCTCCTCCTCACGCCGGACGAGGCCGCCGGTCTCGGGCTCTCTCCCGACTCCCTCTACGGGCATCTGGGCTGTCAGGCCTTCACGGGAGATGATGCGAGGGCATACTTCGACGAGCACGTGCGACCGGCCGCGCTGGAAGGCAATCCCGCCGCACGCGACTACCGACTCTGCGCCCTCCTGCTCGACAAGGACATCGACCTCTTCGCCCAGGAACTGCACGAGTTCTACCCGACAGACATCACGGATGCACCGCTTCCCAAGCTCTACCGCGAGGCACTCACGCTCTACCAGCACATCCGCACGAAGCCGCTCTACCTGTACGAGGACAGTGTGTCCGAAACGGACTACGAGGACTTCGAGACCCTGCGCCGTCAATACAGCGACCCGACCGTGCAGCGCAACATGACGAGGAGGAAATACGGCGATACTTACTGGTGGTTCTACGTCTATGGCCACGAGGACGGCATCGCCGGACAGGCACAATGAGCACTCCATGCCGCCATCCCCACGGGGCGCGGAAGCATGACACCTCCGGCATCAAACGTGCGGCCATCCTGCCGCAAGGAAAACCAACCGACACAAGGACATGACAAGACAAAAGAGACGACGGAAAGACACCGAGGCAAAACGCCTCATCGGGCTATTGGTGGCTTTGGCACTGTGTGGCTGGTACGTCTGGGGGCAGTTCTCCCCCTCTCCTACCGCCCCACGCGAAGAGGCATCCGCCGAGGCCGGATACGAAGTGCCCCGATATGTCGAGGCGAATGTACCGGAACAAATTCTGGAACGCTCGGCCTACACGACATCCTACAACTCCGCCACGCGCACACCGAACTGGGTGGGCTGGGCACTCACCGCCGAACACACCGACGGGGAGTTCACACGGAAGAACCACCAGTTCAAGGAAGACACGGACGTGCCGGAACCCCGCGCCACCTATGCCGACATACGCGAAAGCGAATGCGGCTACCAACGGGGGCACATCTGTCCCGCAGGCGACAACAAATGGTCATACAAGGCGCAGGAAGAGGCTTTCCTGATGACCAACATCTGTCCGCAGGACGGGCACCTGAACCAAAACGACTGGAAGTTCCTGGAAGAGGAGTGCCGCGAATGGGCAAAACGCTACGGGATTGTTTACATCGTCGCCGGCCCCATCTTCTATTCGTCTTCGGACAATTACAGGACAGTAGGCACGCACCAGGTGGCGGTTCCCGATGCGTTTTTCAAGGTCGTCCTCGACACGGGCGACGACGTGCGGCCGACAAAAGCCATCGGCTTCCTGTATGAAAACGTGGCCGGCCATCACGAAATGGACTACTACGTGCGTTCCGTGGACGAAATCGAGGAAATCACAGGACTTGACTTCTTCTACCAGCTGGACGACGACATCGAAACGGAGGTAGAAAGCGCGTCGCGCCTGTCGGACTGGCAATCCTGACCGACCGGCTCGGGAGGGCGGCCAGCGCATCCGCCCATCCCTGTCCGCACACGCAAAAAACGCTCAGCCGGAACAGAATAACAAGTCGCCGACCTGTCGCAACGGGTCGGCGACTTGTTATTCCTATCAGTACAGACACATTCACGGGATATTACGACAAGGAATCGTGCAAGAACGATACGCTCTCCGCTCCCGGACGTGAAGTTTCGGGAAAGGCTTCCGCTGCCACCTTGTGCTTATGCCCGATTCGACACCCGGCTATCAGGAAGTAATCTACGGCCTATCGGAAGGCTGAACACGCCGACCGCCGTTTGCGTCTAAATGCCATCCAGGAGGATGAAGGCGGCCCAATATCGCGGGTGGGCATAGGGATGTACCTTCCTCACCGTGGTCTGCGGTTCCCAGCTTTTCCCTTGTCTTTCCAATTGACGTTTCTGGCTCGGAGTCGGCTCGTTGAGGACGACGACCTGCTCCTCTTCATATTCGCGCAGCGCACGCTGTGCCTCGCGCAAGGCATCATGTTTGCCCATCCCGGCGATGAGGTTGGCGTAGAACTGCGTCATCAACATCTGGGTGGCCTTGTCGTCCACCTTCCAGAGGCTCATCAGCAACGAGTTGACCCCGGCTTTCTTGAATCCGCGTTGCAGGCCGAACACGCCGTCGCCCGTTATCTCGCCCAAGCCCGTCTGGCACGCGGAAAGCACTACCATGTCCATGCCGCGCAAGTCCAAGCCCGCTATCTCCTTGGCCGTCAGTATGCCGTTGTCCACTTCTTCGGGCAGTTCAAGCCCCATCAAGGCGTTGTTCGCTCCCGCCATCAACAGTCCGGAGCGCGTCAAGGCCTTGTCCTCCGTGTATCTCGGGCTTTGGTTATCGCCAAGCATCAGGAAGTCCAGGTTTTTCAGCTGCCGCGCCTCGCTTTCCGTCCAGTAGAACCCATGCGTGGCGATGTGCAGTGCCCGGAACCGTCGGCCGGACATGTCCTTGAACGAGGTCTCCGTCCCCATGCTGTCCGTGTACAGCTCGTTCTCAATATGGGCGGCATCCAGACTCCGCTTGATGTTCTCCACTTCAATCCTCGTGCCGGGGAGTTCCTCCGCCCCGCTGCGCATGTGCAACGAATCGGCAATGAAACTGTCCTCAAACGAGCGCGACTGCGCCATCCGGTCACTACGCCCCACATATTTCCGGTAATCCCGAATCAGTTGGGAAAGGTCGGTATCGTACTTCAAGCCGCCGTAAATCCGCATGTCCCGGCTGTCATACGTCGGCGTAACGAGGGCGAGCTGCCGCGTGGACGACAGCCGGTAGAGATTGAAGCGATCGGAAATCCGCGTGCCGTCCGCGTCCGGGAGCACTTCTATGGCGATGTTGTACAACTCGCCCGAGGGAGAAAAGTAAATGTCTTTCACGCCATCCAGCTCCCCCTCCAACGGTTTCCACACCAGGCGGAACAAATCCGCCGAACTGTAATACGACTCCGCGGGAATATCCTTCAACTGCCTTTGCTCGAACAAGGGAATCATTTCCGGGCGAGCCATGCCCGGCTTGACCACCATGGCGACATACATCAGGCTGTCGCCGCCCGTATGGAAGGAGAGGAACTCCACCGCCACGTCGTCCCCGCCCAGTTTGCGCTGCACGTCCTTCCAGTCGATGCTTAGGTTGCGCGTATAGTCGCCGTAAACCTTGCTCCGGCGGACGAGTTCCTGTTCCTGGCCTTTTATCAGTCGCTGCAAGGAATCCACGTCCAGCGTGCGCTCGGCCACGGGCTTTTGCATTTGCACGCCCAATATCTCCTTGTTCAACCTTGTTTCGTCATACAGGGTCATGATGGCCGTGTCCCCGCTTTCCTGCAACAGTTTCTTCATCTCTATCTCCGCATTCAGCAGCAATCCCTTGCTCAGCAGGACACCGTTATAAGCGGAAACATACAAGGAATCATCGGCTAAGGCGTAAGCCCGCTG
>CAZYHW010000050.1:0-15517 GCA_964647405.1 uncultured Prevotellamassilia sp. | reverse complement strand
CTGACATGAGCAGCATCCCCGACCTCAAAGCCCTCGTCCTGCGCGACACGCCGTTCGCGGACCTGATGAACAAGCGCATCTTCAACGTACTGCTCATTGCGACGAAATACGATGCCTTCATGCTCGAGGACGATGGCCGCGTGGACGAACAGATATTCAACGAATACGCCGCCCTCGGCCTCCGCTATCCCCCAAGGTTTACCCAGGTGACCACCGAAGAGGAGGCACTCGACGAACTCGCCGACCGCAACTTCGAACTGGTCATCGTGATGCCCAACATGGACGACCGCGACATCTTCGCCGCCGCCAAGGAAATCAAGGCACGCTACGCGCACATCCCCATCGTCGTCCTGACCCCCTTCTCGCACGAGGTGCGCCGGCGGGTGGCCGACGAGAACCTCTCGGCCATCGACTACATCTTCTCGTGGCTGGGCAACCCCGAACTGCTCCTGGCCATCATCAAGCTCATAGAGGACAAGTGGAACGCACCCGACGACACGGCCTCCGTGGGCGTGCAGGTCATCCTCCTGGTCGAGGACTCGGTGCGCTTCTATTCCTCGGCGTTGCCCCATCTCTACAAGGTCGTGCTCGAACAAAGCCGCGAGTTCTCGAAGGAAGCCCTCAACGACCACCAGCAAACCCTCCGGATGCGAGGCCGTCCCAAGGTGATGCTGGCACGAACCTACGAGGAAGCCCTCGAACTCTATGGGCGTTACCGCGAATACATGCTCGGCATCGTGTCCGACATGAGCTTCATGCGCGAGGGGCAGAAGGACCCCGAGGCCGGCTACCGCCTGGCGCGCCTCGTCAGGGAGGAGAACCCCAACCTGCCCTTCGTCCTCGAATCGAACGAGGCCGGGAACGCGGGCTATGCCGACCGGTTGGGCATTCCCTTTATCTGCAAGAACGCGAAGACCTACCCGCAGGAGCTGCGCCGCCACGTGATGGAACACTTCGGCTTCGGCGACTTCGTAATCGTCGACCCCGCCGACGGGCGGGAGCTCATGCGCATCCGGACGCTGAAAGACCTGCAACGGATGGTGTTCCAAATCCCCGATGCCTCCCTGCGCCACCACCTGTCGCACGACCACTTCTCACGCTTCTTCTACTCGCGCGCCATGTTCCCGCCCGCCACCGTGCTGCGCCGGCTGCGCGTCGCCGCCGACACCGACATGCAGCAGGCGCGCGAGCTGATATTCAACCTCATCGTCGAATACCGCCGCATGAAGAACGAGGGCGTCGTGGCCATCTACCAGCGCGACCGCTTCGACGAGTACAGTAACTTCGCGCGCATCGGCAACGGGTCGCTCGGCGGTAAGGGGCGTGGCCTCGCCTTCATGGGTACGATGGTCAAGCGCTACCCCCGCCTCGAAAGCGAGGGCTTCAAGGTCGACATACCCAAGACCGTGGTCCTCTGCACCGACATCTTCGACGAATTCATGGAGCAGAACGACCTCTACGCCGTCGCCCTCGACCCGGCGGCCGGCGACGAGGAAATCCTGCGTCGCTTCGAGGAGGGACGGCTGCCCGGCCGCGTCGACGACGACCTGCTCGCCCTCTTCGACATCGCCCGCGCGCCCATCGCCGTCCGCTCGTCCAGCCTCCTCGAAGACTCCCACTACCAGCCCTTCGCCGGCATCTATTCCACCTACATGGTGCCCCGCACCGACGACCGCTACGAGACGCTCCGCCTCCTGCGCAACGCTATCAAGGCGGTCTACGCCTCGGTGTTCTATCGCGACAGTAAGGCCTACATGACCGCCACGCAGAACCTCATCGACCAGGAGAAGATGGCCATAGTCCTGCAAGAGGTGGTCGGGACAGCCCACGGCAACCGCTTCTATCCCACCCTCTCGGGCGTGGCACGCTCACTCAACTTCTATCCCATAGGGGAAGAACGGGCGGACGACGGAATCGCCCACATCGCCCTCGGACTGGGGAAATACATCGTCGACGGCGGACTGACGCTTCGCTTCTCGCCGCGCCACCCCCGCCACATCCTGCAAACCAGCACCACCGAAATGGCACTGCGGGAGACACAGACGCGCTTCTACGCGCTCGACCTGGCGAACCTCTCGGCCGACATACAGACCGACGACGCCTTCAACCTGCTGCGGCTCGGCTTGAAGGAGGCCGAGGCCGACGGCGCGCTGCGCTTCATCAGCTCCACCTACGACCCGAACGACCAAATCGTCCACGCGGGATACTACCCCGGCGGACGGAAAGTCATCTCGTTCGTCAACATACTCGAACACGACGTTTTTCCCCTGGCCGCGACCATCGACCGACTGCTCCACATCGGCGCGAAGGAGATGGGGCGACCCGTGGAGATAGAGTTCGCCATGGACATCGCCCCCGGCGGCAAGTCGGCCAGCTTCTACCTCCTGCAAATCCGCCCCATCGTCGACAGCAAGGCCACCATCGACGAGGACCTCTCCGCCATCGACCCGGCGCGGACGCTCGTGGCCTCGCGCAACGCACTGGGCAACGGGACGGTGACCGACGTGGCCGACGTGGTTTACGTGCGCAGCGGTGCCTTCAACGCCTCGCACAACCAGCTCATCGCCTACGACATCGAGAAAATCAACCGCGCGCTCGTCGCGGAGGGGAGGGGCTACGTCCTGGTCGGCCCCGGGCGTTGGGGGAGCAGCGACCCGTGGCTGGGCATCCCCGTCAAGTGGCCTCACATCGGCGGCGCGCGCGTCATCGTCGAGTGCGGGCTCAAAGACTACCGCATCGAGCCGAGCCAGGGTACGCATTTCTTCCAGAACCTCACCTCCTTCGGGGTGGGCTACTTCACCGTCAATCCCTTCAAGGGCGACGGCGCGTTCGACGAGGCTTACCTCGACGCGCTGCCCGCCGTGCACGAGACGGCCTACCTGCGCCACGTGCGCCTGCCCGCACCCTGCGTCATCAAGATGGACGGCCACCGCTCGCTCGGGGTCGTCATGAAACCCGAAACCAATAACCCACACACAACACTATGACTGAACAAGAAATCAACGAGAACCGGCAGGCCTTCATCGACCTCTGCCACACGCACATCCAGCGGCCCGGACTGGACGAACTGCTCGACTACCTCGGGGAGAAGACGGACTTCTTCACCGCACCAAGCTCGACACGCTTCCACCTGAACGAGGCGGGAGGACTGTGCAAGCACTCCATCAACGTGTTCAACACGCTCTGCACCGTCTACCACTCCGTCGTCGAACCGGCCATCAAGGCGGGGAACGCGACGTTCGCCGAGGAAATCCCGACGGAGAGCATGGCCGTCGCCGCGCTCCTGCACGACGTGTGCAAGGCCAACTACTACCACCTCACCACGCGGTGGCGCAAGGATGCCGAAGACCGTTGGGAGAGCTACCCGGGCTACGAAATACGCGACAGCTTCCCCTTCGGCCACGGCGAGAAGTCGTGCATCATCATCAACTGGTTCATGCGGCTCAAACAGGACGAGTTGCTGGCCATCCGCTGGCACATGGGAATGTTCGAGATGGGCGATGTCGGGAGTTCGATGCGCTATTCCTACCGCGAGGCCATGGAGCGGAGCCCGCTGGTCAGCCTGCTGCACACGGCGGACATGATAGCCTCGAACTGCCTCGAAGTGACCACGCGCCCCTGACCACGCCGCGCCCTCCGGGCAACGGCGGACACGAAAAACGGGTCGGCTGACAGTCTTTCCTGTCAGCCGACCCGTTTTCTCTATCCGGCGACCCGTCAGAGGTCGGCCGCCGTCAGTTCGGCCTTGGCCAGTTCCGCGTCGCGCTCCATCTCCAAGCCGCGCAAGGCCATGTCGTAATATCTGTCCATCTCCTGCAAGTAGTCTATCAGCGAGAGCTGCCCGCTGGCCAGAGCTTCGGCAAGGAGTTCCACGCCACGGCTTGCGGCCAAGCCGCGGCGCATCTCGGCCGCGCCTTTCCCGAGGGCTGCCGCACGGGCGTGCTGGGCGGAGAGCGCAGCCCGCAGCTGCACCCCGGCATCCACGCGGCGCGCCTCGGCCTCGGCCTGTGCCGCCTCGGCCTGCCGCCGTTTTGCACGGTTCGACCAGAGCGGTACGGTCAGCCCGAACGACAGGCCGCGCCAGGCCTCGCCCGGCGTGGTCTCCTGCATGTAGCCCACGCTCAGCGAGGGGAGGTTCTCCTGCCGGGTGAGGCGCACCGACTGCTCCGCAGCGGCGGCCTCGGCATCCGCACGGCGCAGGGCGGGCCAGCGGTCGGCCACGCCGTCGAACCACGTGTCGAAATCGGCGGGCAGGGGGGCAGTCCCGTAGACCGTGTCGGGCAGGTCGACCGCCCGTCCGCCGTTCATGCTCGCCAGCGCGGCCAGAGCCTCGGCACGCGCCGCCGCACTCTCCGCACAGTCGGCCTCGACCGCCGAAAGTGCCAGGCGGACGTTGCCCGTTTCCAAGGCCGTGGCGTCGCCTTCCGCCTCACGCCGTTCCATGAGGGCGGCGAGGCGGGTCATGTCGTCGCGACGGCGGGCGAACAGTGCCTGACGTTGGTTCTCATAGACGACGGCTATGCACTGCCGCTTGGCTTCGAGCAGGAGGGCGGCGCGTCCCTCGTCGCGCACGGCGGCCGAAACGCTGTCGCGGCTGCCTGCCACGCGCCGCCGGACGCCGCTCAGCGTCGCCACGTCGAACGACTGCGAAACCGAATAGTCCTGCCGCCGGCCCATGTCGGACTGCGAGCCGAACAGGTAGTTGAACCCCGCTTCGGGGTCGGGCAGCGCGGTCTCCGCATGGGCGGCGGCGCGCTCGGCCTCGGCTGTCCGGTCGAGCACAGAGAGCGTCGTGCTGTTCGCGGCTATCTCGTCGAGCACGCGGGCTATGCCGCCCTGTGCGTCTGCCGCCGCCGGACATGCGGCCATCACGGCGGCCAGAAAGATATGCTTGCTTCTCATTTTTTCTCGATGTAAGTGTAAACGATAGGGACAACGAAGGCGTTGAGCAGCGTCGAGGTGAGCAGTCCGCCGAGTATCACCTTCGCCATGGGGCTTTGTATCTCGTTGCCGGGCAGGTCGCCGCCCAAGGCCAGCGGGACGAGCGCCATGGCCGAGCAGAGCGCCGTCATGAGGATGGGGTTGAGCCGGTCGAGCGAGCCGATGCGCACGCAGGCCTCAAGGGGCAGCCCCTCGCGCCGCAGGGCGACGAACCTGTCGACCAGAAGCATACCGTTGCGCGTGGCGATGCCGAAGAGGGAAATGAAGCCTATGATGGCCGGCAGACTGAGCACGCCGCCCGCCACCGCCACGGCAAAGACTCCGCCGATGAGCGACAGCGGCAGGTTGAGCAGGACGGCCAAGGCCAGCCGCACCCGGCGGAACTCGCGGAACAGGATGATGAAGATGACCGCCACGGAGAACACCGAGGCCACCGCGATGGTGCGCGAGGCGGCCTGCTCGCTCTCGAACTGCCCGCCATACTCTATGTGGTAGCCCTCGGGCAGGCTGACCTGGCTGTCGATGCGGCGGCGCATCTCGTCCACCACGCCGCGCAGGTCGCCGCCCGACACGTTGGCCGAAACGACCACCTTGCGCTGCACGTTCTCCCGGTTGATGGTGTTCGGGCCTGCCGTCGACGTGATTTCGGCCACGTCGGCGAGCGGCACGGCCTGCCCTCCGGCATCGATGGAAAGGTCGGCCAGCGAGGCGATGCCGCCGCGCAGCGCGGTGTCGGCTTTGAGCGTGAGGTCGAACACGCGGCTGCCTTCGTAGACTTGCGACACGACCTCGCCGCCCAGCAGGACGGACACGGCCGATGCGAAGTCGGGCAGGCTGATTCCGTATTGCGCCAGCAGTTCACGGCGGGGACGGATGCGCAGTTGCGGACGCTCCACCTGTTGCTCTACGTTCAGGTCGGCCAGTCCCTCGATGTCGCCGACGGCTTCCTTGATTTGGTTGCCCAGCACGAAGAGGCGGTTGAGGTCTGTGCCGAAAATCTTGACGGCTATGTTGGCCTGCGTGCCCGAAAGCATGGCATCGAGGCGGTGGCTTATGGGCGAACCTATCTCGACGTTGACCCCGGGGAGCGTGGAGAGCTTCTGGCGCACGTCGGCGAGCATCTCGTCGCGCGAACGGCCTTCCAGCTCGAAGGGACACTCCATTTCGCTCGTGTTGATGCCGAGTGCGTGCTCGTCGAGCTCGGCGCGGCCTGTCTTGCGGCCGACGCGCTTTATCTCCGGCACGGTGAGGAGGAGCTGCTCGGCCTGCCGCCCGATGCGGTTGCTCTCGTCGAGCGACACGCCGGGCAGGGTACTCACGTTGATGGTAAGCGAGCCCTCGTTGAACGGCGGGAGGAAGCCGCGCCCGAAGCCGACTACGACAACCAGGGCGGCGACAAAGACGACGCAGGTGGCGACCAGTACGGCGCGGCGGTGGCGCAGGGCGGCGGAAAGCAGACGGCCGTAGTGCAGGTGGAGCCAGCGTGTCACGGCGGGGCCGCGCCGCCGCCCCTTCTGCCGCGTCGAGCGTCCCAGCAGGAGACTGCACAGGGCGGGGGTCAGCGTCAGGGCGACGAGGGTGGAGGCAAAGAGGGCCACGATGAACGTCAGGCCCAGCGGAGCCAGCATCCGTCCCTCCATGCCCGAGAGGAAGAACAACGGGATGAAGCTCGCCACGATGATGAGAGTGGAGTTGAGGATAGGCATCCGCACCTCGCGCGACGCATCAAACACCACGTCGGACACGCGACGGCGACGCGACGGCGGGAGGGCGGCGTTGGCGCGCAGGTGACGGTAGACGTTTTCCACGTCGACTATGGCATCGTCGACGAGCGACCCGACCGCGATGGCCAGTCCGCCGAGGCTCATGGTGTTCACGGTCTGCCCCATCCCTTCGAGCACGAGCAGGGCGACGAGCACCGACACGGGGATGGTGAGCAGGGAGATGACCGTCGTGCGGAAGTTCATCAGGAAGATGACCAGCACGACGACGACGAAGAAACCGCCCTCGTAGAGCGACTTCTCGACGTTCCCGATGGCGTTCTCGATGAAGGTGGACTGCCGGAAGATGTCGGGGATTATCCGCACGTCCGACGGCAGCTGGGCTTTCAGGCCGACGAGCGTGCTGTCCAGCTGTTCCGTCAGGTCGAGCGTGCTGGTGGCGGGCTGTTTCGTTATGGTCAACAGGACGGCGGGCTGTCCGTCGCACGAGGCCGTGCCGAGCAGGGGCTCCTTCGCGCCGGTGCCGATGTCGGCCACGTCGGAGAGCAGGATGCTGCGGCCTGCGGCGTCCTTCTTGACGTAGGCCTTGCCCAATGCCTCGACGTCGCTGGTGGCGAGGTCGCCGCGCACGACGTACTCGTTGCCGTAGTCGTAAATCACGCCGCCGGAGGCGTTGCTGTTCATGCCTGTCACGGCATCGCGCACTTCCTGCAACGTCACGCCGTAGCGGCGCATACGCTCGGTGTCGAGGCGAATCTGGTATTCCTTCACGTCGCCGCCCTGCACGGACACCTGGGCCACGCCGCCCGTGGCCAGGAGGCGCGGACGGATTACCCAGTCGGCGAGCGTGCGGAGCTCTTCGAGGGAGGTCGTGTCGGCGGTCAGGCCGACTATCATCACCTCGCCGAGGATGGACGACTGCGGCCCGAGGGTGGGACTGCCCACGCCGGCGGGCAGGTCGTCGGAGACGGAGGCCAGCTTCTCCGACACGATTTGCCGGGCAAGGTAGGGGTCGGTGCCCCAGGCGAACTCAATCCATACGACGGAGAAGCCCGTGGTCGAGGATGAGCGCACGCGGCGCACGTCGGCCGCCCCGTTGACGGCGGTCTCGACGGGGAACGTGACGAGCCGCTCGACTTCCTCGGCGGCCATGCCCTGCGCCTCGGTCATGACGACGACGGTCGGGGCGTTCAGGTCGGGGAACACGTCGACATCCATGTGGAACGTCACGTAGAGCCCGGCCACGACGAGCAGCAACGCGGCCACCACGACGGCCAGCCGGTTGCGGAGGGAGAAAAGGATGATGCGGTTCAGCATAATGCGGCTCCTCCTTCCGTTCAGTGCTCGTGGCTATGTCCCTCGGGCAACGCGCCCGACAGGGAGGCCAGCTTCACGGCCACCGCGCCCTCGACGACCACCTGCTCGCCGCCCTCGAGCCCGCGGGCGACGGCTACGCGGAGACCGTCGTCGGAGGCGGGCCATACTTCCTGCTTCCGGTAAGCGTCGTCGTCCGTCCTGACATATACGTAATAGAGTCCCTGCTCCTCGGTCAGCGCGCTACGGGGCACGGAGAGCACGTCCTGCCGCTCCGTCCCGACGAGCCACACCTCGACCGCCGTGCCGGGGACGAGGCTACTGCCGCCTGCGAAGTCGAAGACGACGGGCACGTAGGGCGAACCGGCGGTGGTGCGCCCGCAGGCGACGAGGCGACCGTCGAGACTGTCGAGGTCGTAGACGCGGTCGTCGTAGGGGGTGCGGAAACGTGCCGACCGCACAGAGCCGAGGCGGTCGAAATAACGGCCGGGCAGCTCGGCGCGGAGCTGCATCCGCCGGTCGGAGGAGAGGATGAGCAGGGGCTGGCCGACATCGACGTATTCGCCCTGCTGCACAAGCACCTGCTTCACGTAACCCGCCGAGGGCGACTTCACGGCCACGCCGTCGGCGGTATGGCCGTCGGCCTGCGCCTCATAGGCCAGCCGCGCCGATTCGTAGTCGGCACGGAGGGATTCATATTGAGCCTGCGAGATGATGCGGTCGGCCACGAGGCGTGCACCGCGCTCATAGGCCAGGCGTGCCGTCTCGTAGGCCACGCGCGCCTGCTCCACCGGGTCGCCGCCGGGCAGGCCACCGGCCGAGATGCGGGCCACCGTGGCACCACCCGCGAGGGACTGCCCCTCGACACGGGCGGTGGAGGCGAGGGTGACAATCCCGGCAGCCGGGGCGGACACCACGGTTTCGCCGCCTGCGGGAACCTCCACGTAGCCGCCCACCTTCGTCACTTCGGCAAAGGGGCCGGCCGTCACGGTTTCGACCTTCACTCCGGCGGCGGCAGCCTGCTGGGGAGTGAACACTATTTCGCCCTCGCTGTGCGCGTGGGCTTCGGCCGGCTCCGCCTCGGAGGCGTGGTCGTGGCTATGCGTGTGGCCACAGCCGGCCATGAGCGCCAAGGATAGCGCCATGTAAACGGTTTTCGTCATGGGTAAAGTTAGGTTTGTCGTTTGCAAAAATAGGGTGAAGTCCCTGCAAACGGTTTGCAAACCACGCCCCCGGGGAGGGAGCGGGAGGGACTTCGTCGCAAGCAATCAACAAACCTGTGGCGGGGCGCGCCAGCCGCCCGACGGGAACGCGCCGGGGGGCAAGGGCGTGACGGGAAGGAGAGGAATATGCCGCCCGCCCGACGACAGCTCCGTGCGCAGGACGGCCAGTGCGGACAGCCAGCAGGCGGCATCCCACGGGGCGGGCGAGGCGGGCGACCCGTCGTCGAGCACCACCGTGGCGGCACGGACATACTGCACATGGGCGGAGCACACGCCGTGGGACGTGGTGGTGCGGTGCGGGCAGTGAGCCGTGTGGGAGGCCGCGGCGGCGTGTCCGGCATGGCAGGCTTCCCTGACCACACACGGGACGCGCCCATGGTGGTGATGGGGCACGATGCCGGTGGCCAGAAGCGACAAGACACCGAACAGGAGAGCCACGTGGCGCACAAGGCGCAAGGAGCGGAAGTTCTTCATCGTCACGTCTGCGGGCAAAGATAAACATTCCGCCCCGTCCGGCCAAGCCCACGCCGCCGCGCATTTCCCCGCGCGTTTTCCTGTCGCCTCGCGCACTGTGGAACAAGTCGCCGACCCGTCGCGCGCGGACGGCGGACAGTTTTCACGGACAGGCGACCCGGTGCGCGGGAGTCCCCCCACCCCACGGACGACCGCGGCGCGGGGCGGGCAGGAACAGGCACGGCCGGCCGCCTCCCGCTGGGGGGGAAGCAGCCGGCCGTAGGAGAACCTGAGCCGTGCGGGGACGCGGCGGTCAGCACTCGGGGTCGGGCGTGATGAGCTTGTAGCCCTTGCCGTGGATGTTGATGATTTCCACGTTCTCGTCCTCTTTGAGGTGCTTGCGCAGCTTGGTGATGTAAACGTCCATCGAACGGGCGTTGAAATAGTTGTCGTCGATCCAGATGGTCTTCAAGGCGAAGTCGCGTTGCAGAATCTCGTTGGCGTGCGCGCAGAGCAGGCTCAGCAGCTCGCTCTCCTTGGTGGTGAGCTTCGTCTGCTTGTCGCCGCGCGAGAGAATCTGCTTCTGCGTGTCGAAGGTGAAGCTGCCGATTTTGTAGCTCGTGCGGTCGCGGTTCTTCTTGCCCTTCACGCGGCGCAGGATGGCCTCGATGCGGAACACAAGCTCCTCCATGGAGAAGGGTTTGGTAATGTAGTCGTCCGCGCCTATCTTGAAGCCGTCGAGCACGTCCTCTTTCAGCGTCTTGGCCGTCAGGAAGATGATGGGTATCTCGGAATTGTTCTGGCGGATGTCACGTGCCAGGGAGAAGCCGTCCTTCTTCGGCATCATGACGTCGAGCACGCAGAGGTCGAACGTGCCTTTGAGGAAAGCCTTGTAGCCGGCCTCGCCGTCGGGACACAGCTCGGTGTCGAAGTTCTTGGCTTGCAGGTATTCGCGAAGGAGCATACCGAGGTTCTCGTCGTCCTCGCAAAGCAAAATTCTCAGTTTCTCGTCCATAGTAGTTATGTTTTAATGATAGGTAATGTAATGATGAATGTCGTGCCTTTGCCCAGCTCGCTCTCGGCCGTTATGGTGCCTTTGAGCATGTCGATGACGTTCTTCACGTAGGCCAGTCCCAGCCCGAAGCCCTTGACGTCGTGGCGGTTGCCGGTGTGTACGCGATAGAACTTGATGAATATCTTTTTCAAGTCGTCGCGTCGGATGCCGATGCCGTTGTCGGCCAGGGTGATGACAACCTTGTTCCCTTCGTTGCGGGTGGCCAAGTCGAGGTGCAGGGGCACGTCGTCGCGCTTGTACTTGACGGCATTGTCCATCAGGTTAAAGATGACGTTCGTGAAGTGCATCTCATCGACGAAGATGGTCGGCTCGGCGGCTTGCAGGTTGGTGGTGATGGAGCCGCCGGAGCTCTCGACTTTGAGCCGGAACGTGTCGACCACGCCCGCCAGCAGGGAGTTGACATCGGTTTCACGCCGCTTGAACGTGACCCTCGACCGTTCGAACATCGACATCTGCAACACCTTCTCCACCTGGAAGCGGAGACGCTTGGTCTCGTCGTTGATGATGCGCGAGACGTGGCTGAACATCGCTTCGCTCTTGCCGACGGCGGGGTCGTTGAGCATCTGCGCGGCCAGCGAGATGGTGGAGATGGGTGTCTTGAACTCGTGCGTCATGTTGTTGATGAAGTCGTTCTTGATTTCGGTCAGCCGTTTCTGCCGGAACGTGATGTATATCGTGTAGACGAACGTCAGGAGCAGGACGACGGTGAAGATGATGGCTGGCATCATGTAGCGCACGCCGGCGAACAGATACTTTGACTTCTGTGGGAAATGGACATAGACGACCCCCATCTGCGACGGCGGCGCGTTCGGGAAGAGCCGCTGCGTGTAGGCGTTGTCCTCGCCGGTCTTGTCATAGTCGGAGCAGCGGTATATCTCGCGCCCGTCGCGCGTGGTGACGCGGAAGTGGTAAGTCAGGTTGACCCCGTTCTTCTGCAATTCGTCGCGCAGGGTCAGGTCGAGCTCCTTATAGTTGATGCGCTCGTGCAGCGGCTCGTTGCTCGCCCGGCTCACCAGTGCGCGCACCACCTCGTCGAGCAGAGCGCGCTGGTGTTCGTAGCGGTTGCGCACCTCGTCCGGGTTGTTGCTGGTGGAGGCGTCGGGCATCGTCTCCGCCGCGTCCGGGCCGGCCCCGACCGACCTGGGGAGAATTTTGAGCGTATGGAGGGGCGAGGAAACGGGAAGCCGGTGGAGCAGCGTGTCGACCGTACCGGCGAAAGGGGCGGCCGCGTCTGCGTCGTCGTCCGCCGCGCCCGCCGTTTTCATAATTTCTTTTTCCAGTTCCTGCCATGTTTCGTCGAGTTCGAGACGGCGCGACACCTGGTTAAGGCTTCGCCAGACGGACTCGTCGAACTGTTCCTTGCGCATCACGTACATCTCGTTGAAGTAGCGCATCTGCCAGTAGAACAAGGCGAGGAAGGAAAGCCCCATCACGATGGAGATGATCCAAATGGTCGACTTCTTCATGTCCGCAAAGATAAGCACGGGACGCACCGGGACGATGGCGGCTCGGGCGGGTTATTCAGCTCGTTTGTCGTTTATTAACAGAATGCAACTAACGAACTTGACAAAAACGCAAGCAGCTTCCGCACAATCTGCCGTGCAGGAGGACGGGCGGAAGGGGCGGGGACGTTGCCAAAACTCGTTAAAAAGCGCAAAAGCACGGGCAGCCGGGCGGCCGTGTGGGGGCAAAGTAGTACATTTGCGCACACTTCCACGCTGATAATGACTAAAATGAAAAAACTTTTCCTCCTGCTCGCCGGCATCCTGTCGCTCGGCTGCACGGCGTTCATGCAGTCGTGCGACGACGATGACTCCTACGCCGAGATGAAAAAGCGCGAGAACGCGCAGATACGCTCCTTCATCGCAAACGGTTGCTGCGTCCTCGACGAGGAGATGGGCGACACGGTGCTCTACGTGGCTCCCATCAACGTCATCACGGAGGCCGCGTTCTACGCCAAGGACAGCACCACCGACCTGAGCAACAACGAGTACGTCCTGTTCAGCAACTCGGGCGTGTACATGCAGATAATCTACGAGGGAATCGGCGACAAGTTGCAGGACGGGGAGACGGCCACCATCATCTGCCGCTACACCGAGTTCAACATCTCGGGCGACAGCATACAGTCGAGCGACCGGAACGTCTACTACGAGACGATGCCGGAAATCATGACCTGCTCCAACACCAGCGGGACGTTCAGCGCGCGCTTCACCTCCGGCCTGATGTACTCGCTCTACTCGTCGTCGTCCGTGCCGTCGGGCTGGCTCGTCCCGCTGACCTACGTGGGCATCGGGCGCAAGACGGCTTCCGACCAGCACATCGCCCTCGTGCGCCTGATTGTCCCCAGCACCGAGGGGACGAACGATGCCAACACGAACGTCTACGCCTGCTTCTACGAAATCAGCTACATGCGTAGCCGCTGACGAGTCGCCGACCCGTCGCGCCCGTCCGGCTTCCCGTCCGCACGGATAGCCGGACAGATACGCGGAAAGGGCGACCCCGCCGCACGAACAGCCACCGCCTGACCCTATCGGACGCAAGTCCGCCGACACACTTGTCCTGTCCCCGCAAATGCCTTCACCGCCGCATTTGCCGGGACAGGACAAGCCTTTTCATGCCCCTGCTCCCCGCCGCCCGGAAGAGCCACACGCCCACGCCCGTCAGGCCGCCCGTCTCCCCCACTCCGCCGCCCACGGCCGCGCATGAGGCTGCACGGCGCGCCGGTGGGCGTTCACGGCCATTGTTTCCACGCATCCCCGGCGCACTTTGCCGCTATTTTTCTTGCTCATTGCTAAAAATGATTATCTTTGCAAGTATAACCGCAAGTCCCACCCCCTAAAACAGGATGCCATGAAGAAGCTGTTGTTCCTCCTGCTTGCCTGCTGCGCCGCGCCCGCCGCCCACGGGCAATACCTGAAATGCGTATATGACCCGACGACCGCCCGTTACGGCTACAAGGAAACAGGCCGGAAGGAGTGGAGCCTGCCGCCCGAATACCGGTCGGCCAGTGAGTTCGGGGAGGATAACCTGGCGACTGTGGGCGACGGCGAACGCAAGTTTGTCATCGACATGCACGGCAACAAGGTCTCGCCGGACTTCAAGTCCATCGCGCCGCGCACCGTGCTCGACATGCAGCCCTACATCTGCCAGGACATGGAGGGAAACTTCAACCTGTACGACACGCAGTTCAACCCGATATGCGACACGTCGTTCGAACACCTCTTCTACCTGACCACCTCCGGCCTCGTCGCCTTCAAGTCGGGCGGCCTCTACGGCCTCATGGACGCGGAGGGGAACGTCCTCGCCCCGCCGTCATACGTGCGTCTGTCGGTCAAGAACTATTATCCCATCTGCCAATACAAGGGATGCGACCTTGACGGCATCAGCATGGAGATGTTCGAAGACGCCCTCGTCGAAGCGCAAAACGAGAAGGGGAAATACGGCTTCGTTACGCCGGGTGGCGAGGTGGTCGTCCCCTTCGCCTACGGCAGTTCGTACGACGTGCAATACAAGGGGCTGCGCAAGGCATTCAACAAGACGGTCCGCCCCTACCTGCTCTCCTCGAAGCGGCAGGAACTCGTCGCGCACATCAACGAGGCCACCCGCCGCAGCATCGAACGCAACAAGGAGCTCGCCGCCATCTACCCCACGGACCTGCCGGCCGTCGAGCCGGTCACGGTGAGGCCGACGGCGGACGGCTTTGCCTTCTTCAAGGCAGGCGAGCAGGTGAGCAAGACCTACGAGAGCATCGACACGTTCAGGACGTGCTGCGTCGTGCGCGAAAACGGGAAGTACGGCGTGGCCGACCCCTTGGGCGCGGAGCGCGTCGCCTGCCAGTATGACGACATCAGCCTCTGGAATGCCGAGGGCGGGAAGGAAATCCTGCTGGCCGAGACCAACGACCACTACGGACTGATGGCCGCCGACGGCGCGGCACTGCCCGCATGGTGGTGCGAAATGATATATCCCTTCGCCAACAACGTCGGTGTCGCGGTGAAGGACGGGCAGTACTGGCTGCTCGACGCGCGGGGGAACTTCGTGTCGCGCCACGGCTACGCCGACATCGACAACTTCGCCGCCGACGGGAAGATATACGCGGAATACTTCGGCTACCGGACGGAACTGACCGCCGACGGCGAGGAAGTCACGCCCATCGTCAAGCAGGTGTTCGACGAGGCCTACAACCTGGACCTGACAACCGAGGCGCAGGCGAAGTACGACAAGTACATCCTCTGCATCGCCCTGGACGGGGACAACCGGGCGGGCTACCACGAGCTGGCGCTGAACAACATCGGCGTCATGTTCGAGCAGTTGGGCGATGTCGACAAGGCATTGGCCTTCTACGAGATGGCGCGCGACCTGGGCAACGAGCAGGCACGCAAGAACATCCGGCGGATAAGGGTCGACCGGACTGTCAACGCGCTCCAACAGGCGGGCGACGCCCTCGCGCAGATAGCGCAGTCGATAGACCTGTCGGGCACCACCTCGACGGGCGCACAGCAGGGCGGCGGCAGCGACCAGACGACCGTCACCACCGCCGACGAGGGAGCCGCCGCGGCGGACGCGGGGAGCGGCACGAAGCGTTCGTATGATTTCTATAAGCAGCAATACGACCGGTGGGAGCACATCGCGCAAAGCTGCTGCGAGTCGGCCTCAAAATCCAAGATGGGCACCGCCTCGCTCGCCGGTATGCAGATGAACCTTCGGCAGGCCAAGAAGAAGATGCGCGAAGTCCGCGCCAAGGCCCGCAAGGACGGATACGACATCCCCCAGTCCATGTACGAAACGGC
>CAZYHW010000049.1:0-15590 GCA_964647405.1 uncultured Prevotellamassilia sp. | reverse complement strand
ACGAAAGGCCGGACTGCTTCTGTGAATGTCCTCATTCTAATACAGAATGAAGACAGAAAAAAGAAGATTTCTTATTGCCTGTTAATAGTCCGGAAACTTTCTTTCCCGTTTCCGCTCCGGGTCGTCCGTCGAGGGCGTTGCCGGACTTCCCAGAATATTCCATCTCTTCCGGCCTGCACGGAAATCCTGTCGGCGTTCCCGTGAAAACTATCAGCCGACCCGTCGCGACGGAAAGCCGACTTGTTTTCCCCTGCCGTATGGCGGGGATTGGCTTGCGGGAAAAGCACCGGAAATGACGGATAGGTTGTGAAAGGGTGGGGCGGAATGGGATGTTCCTGGCAGTACCCACACAACGAGGTGTCATGGCTGTGTGGGACAGGTCGCGGCGTGGCTTGGATGGAGTGCTTCATGGGTAGAATCGGGTCGGGCGGGATGCTTCCCATTCAGTCCTTATATCATCCAGCGTTGCTTTATATAAAGAAACTCCAAGCCGGGTCATGGCGGATGGTGCACGACCCGGCTTGGAGTTTCTTGCGTAAGTGGACGGATGTTGTCAGTCCTGCTTGATGACTTTTACTGCGATTCCCTGGCGGTTGAGTTCTGCCACGGCCCGGTCTATGGCTTCGTAGTGTTCCGGAGCTATGCCGAGGCGGGGCAGGTCGAGGGTGGGCAGGCCGCTGTCGGAACGGAGCAGGTCGCGTTCCTCAACGGGGGCGATAATCATGCCGACGGCGCACGTGTTGTTCGTAATCGGGTCGATGAGAATGAACGCTCCTGTGGGCTTGTTGTCCTTGTAGGTGTCGAAAAAGAGTTCCTTGGATGTCGTGATGACCAGGTGTCCGATTTCGTTCAGACGCAGTGTCTTCACCTCGGAATGCGCCATGGTGTTCACGTCGATCTTGTAATTTATGTGGTCGATGTGGCAGCGGCTGGTGCTGGTCGTCTGCTTGATATAGAATGACTTCTCTGCGTCCATGGCTTCCTCGTCCATCCATACGAGGATGGCTTCGAAGTGGCGGCCTATGTGGGGCAGGTTGTCGGGATGCACGAGCATCTCGCCGCGCGAGATGTCGATTTCGTCCTCCAATACCAAGGTGACGCTTTGCGGAGGGAAGGCATAGTCGAGGTCGCCGTCGTAGGTGACGATGCGCTTGACGTGCGATTTCTTGCCCGAGGGTAACGCCATGACCTCGTCGCCCTTGCGGACGATGCCGGAAGTCACCTTGCCGCAGAAGCCGCGGAAGTTCAGGTTGGGACGGAGCACGAACTGGACGGGATAGCGGAAGTCGCGCAGGTTATGGTCGTTCCCGATGTGGACGGTTTCCAGATAGTCCAGGAGGCAAGGGCCGTCGTACCACGGCGTGCGCGCCGACGATTCCACGACGTTGTCGCCGTCGAGGGCGGACAGGGGGATGCAGGTCACGTCGGGGATGCCGAGCGGTTCGACGAATGCCTTGAAGTCGGAGACGATTTTGTCGAACACCTCCTGGGAGAAGTCGAGCAAGTCCATCTTGTTGACTGCCAAAACGATGTGCTTGATTCCCAGCAAGGAGACGAGGAACGTGTGGCGGCGTGTCTGGGTGATGACTCCCAGGCGGGCATCGACCAGGATGATGGCAAGGTTGGCCGTCGAGCCGCCGGTAATCATGTTGCGCGTGTATTGTTCGTGCCCCGGGGTGTCGGCAATGATGAACTTGCGCTTGTTCGTGGAGAAATAGCGGTAGGCGACATCGATGGTGATGCCTTGTTCGCGTTCCGCTTTCAGGCCGTCGCAGAGCAGGGCGTAGTCGATGTGGTCGCCAGCGTTGCCCATGCGTTTGCTGTCGCGTTCGAGGGCGGCCAGCTGGTCTTCGTAGATTTTCTTGCTGTCGAACAGCAGCCTGCCTATCAGGGTGGACTTCCCGTCGTCCACCGACCCGGCCGTGAGCAGGCGCAGCAAATCTTTCTTCTCGTCCCGGTCGAGAAATTCTTGTATAGAGATTTTCCTTTCTTCCATGATATGACTTTCTTCTGGCTTGGGGTTAGGTTAGAAATAGCCCTCCCGCTTCTTCTGCTCCATGCTGGCATCCTGGTCGAAGTCGATGACGCGTGTCGTGCGTTCGCTCTTGGTCGTGGTCATCATTTCCTCGACAATCTTTTCGATGGTATCGGCCTCGCTCTCGATGGCACCCGTCAGCGGCCAGCAACCCAAGGTGCGGAAGCGTATCTTCTTCATCTTTATCTGGTCGCGGTATTGCTCGGGAAGCCGGTCGTCGTCGGGCATGATGAGCTGTCCGTCGATTTCGACCGTGGGGCGTTCCTTGGCGAAATAGAGCGGGACAATCGGGATGTTCTCTAACCGGATATATTGCCAAACGTCAAGCTCCGTCCAGTTGCTGAGGGGGAACACGCGTATGCTCTCCCCCTTGTGGACGCGGGTGTTGTAGATGTCCCACAGTTCGGGACGCTGGTTCTTCGGATCCCATTGGTGGAACCGGTCGCGGAAAGAGAATATCCGTTCTTTTGCGCGGCTCTTTTCCTCGTCGCGGCGTGCCCCGCCGAAAGCTGCGTCGAAACGGTATTTGTCGAGGGCATGCAGGAGCGCTTGCGTCTTCATCAGGTCGGTGTGTACCTTACTGCCGTGGGTGAACGGCCCGACACCGGCACGGAATGCCTCCATGTTGCTCTCGACAATGAGTTTCCAGCCGTGTGCCTTGGCGTACTCATCGCGGAACGTCAGCATGTCCTTGAACTTCCACTTCGAGTCGATGTGCATCAACGGGAAAGGCGGCTTGCCCGGCGCGAAAGCCTTTTCCGCCAGTCTGACCATTACCGAGGAGTCTTTGCCGATGCTGTAAAGCATGACAGGATTCTCAAACTCTGCGGCCACCTCGCGGATGATATAGATGGATTCAGCCTCTAACTCTTTCAGGTGGCTTAAACTGTATTCCTCTTTCATTTAGTCGTTTTAAAAGGAGTTCTTGTATTCAGGTTCAACCGCTCTCCCAGCAGGGCTAACAGGCGGTTGGTGCATTCCTCGACCCCTATCTGGCTGGTGTCGAGGGCGAGGGCGGGATGCGGGGGAGCATCGAACGGGGCGGAAATGCCTGTGAAGTCACGTATCTCTCCCCGCCGTGCTTTGGCGTAAAGACCTTTCACGTCGCGTCGCTCACACTCGGCAAGCGGCGTGCTCACATAGACTTCGAGGAAGTCGTCTGCGCCGATGATTTCCCGAGCCATGGCGCGCAAGTCGTTCGTGGGACTGATAAAGGCGGCGATGGTGATGATGCCCGTATCCACGAATAATTTCCCCACTTCGGCAATGCGGCGGATGTTCTCCCTCCGGTCGTTTTCCGAGAAGCCGAGGTTGCTGTTGATGCCCGTGCGGATGTTGTCCCCGTCAAGGATGCGGCAGAGGTGGCCTTGGCGGTGGAGCTCGCGTTCGAGGGCGACAGCCAACGTGCTCTTCCCGGATCCGCTGAGCCCTGTGAGCCAAATCATGCAGCCTCGCTGTCCGAGCAAGTGCTCCCGCTCGTCCCGGCTGAGCATTCGGTCAAATATCGGGTATATATTATTATTGTGTTCCATGTTGCATTCAGAAAGGCCAGAAGATAGGAACCAACCATACGGTCAGGGCGAAGGCGATGATGTTCAGCGGGAGGCCGATGCGCGTGAAGTCTTGGAACTTATAGTTGCCCAGTCCTTGCACGATGAGGTTGGTTTGGTAGCCGATGGGGGTGGAGAAACTGGCCGAAGCGGCGACGCAGATGGCCACGAAGAAAGGTGTCGGGTTGACACCCATGTGTTGCGCAATCGACAGGGCTATGGGGAAGGCCAATGCCGCCGCCGCGTTGTTGGTCATGATTTCCGTGAAGACGTTTGTGATAAGGAAGATGACGGCCAGCATCACGACCGGGCCATGCTCATGGCTCAGCCCGGTGATGAAGGAAGCGATTTCATCGGCCATCCCGGAGTTCTGCATGGCGCGACTAATGGCGAAAGCACTCGCGATGGTGACCAAGATGTCCCACGAGATGAATTTCGTGTACTTGCGGGCGGGGAAGATGTTGCACAAGGCCATGATGACAGTCGTCACGCAGACGAAGAAGAACATGTCGAGCTGCATGTCCGGAAAGGCTTCCTTTACGGCAGGCAACTCGCCCACCGTCGCACCGATAATCATCAAGGCCAGCAGCACGATGGCCAACCACCGTTTGCGCGGGCTCAGCATGGGTTCACTCTCCTTGCCGTTGGCCAACATGACAAACACGGACGACTCGCCCCACGTGCGGATGAACGAATCGTCGGCCATGAGTACCAGCGTATCTCCCTCGCGGAAACGTTCCTTATGCAGCCCGTGGGAGATGCTCCGGCCGCCGCGTTTTATCTCAATCAGCGTAGCACCATAGTGGCGCTTGAAGTCAAAGTCCTCAACCCGCCGGTTGATGCCGGGGAAACGTGCCGCCAGCACTGCCTCAATACGGTGATAAACACCTTTCCCGTCGTCGGACTGGCTTGACTCGGCCTCGTCGGGGCGGCTGTCGGGCAGGAGGCGTTTCGAGGCGAAAAGGATGTAGACCATACCGGCCAGTGCTACCGGGAGACCAATCATGCCCAGTTCGAACATGGTAAAGCCTTTGTAGCCTGCGTCGAGCACCATCCCGTGGACGACGAGGTTTGTCGATGTGCCGATGAGTGTGCACATTCCGCCGAGGATAGTGACGTACGAAAGGGGGATGAGGAATTTCGTGGCCGGCAGTTTGACGCGCTCGGCCCAGCGTTTAATCATCGGTGCGAAGATGACGACAACCGGTGTGTTGTTCAGGAAGGCAGAAACGAAAGCGATGATGGGCATCATGCGCAGCTGGACGCGCTTCACGGTCGATGATCCTTTGGGAAGCAGCCGACCCAGCAGTTGTTCGAGCAGGCCGGAGCGTCTTACTCCCTCACTGATAAGGAAGAGCAGCGCCACGGTAATCATCCCCTTGTTGCTGAATCCTTCAAGGAGGTCTTTGGCGGACAATATTCCGGAGCAGAAGAAGACAACCGCTCCCGAGAAGAGCACAAGTCCTGGCCGCATCTTGTCGAGCACAAGGGCGACGATGAGGATGACCAGGACGATAATGACGAAAATGGAAGAGAACGTCATTGTGGTTGGCTTTTTTGAGAGCAGTGGACGATAAAGGACGGGTTGTGCAGGTCTTCCTTGTTGTATGTCAGGGGGATGCCGCTTCCTGCTTCTACCATGGAGCCGCCGGCTGCCCGCACCACGGCATCGCCGGCCGCCGTGTCCCATTCCATGGTGGGAGCAAGGCGTGGATAAGCGTCGGCAGTGCCTTCGGCCACAAGGCATATCTTAATGCTGCTCCCGCTGGGCACCGTATGCACATGCGGATGGTCGCGGCGTGCTTTCTCTATGAACATCTCTGTTTCCGGGGAAGGATGCGAGCGGGAGACGACGATGACATACCCGTCGTGAGGGCTGTCCAGCGGCAGGCGTTTTCCCTGCCGGGCAAAGGCTTCCCAAGATGCCGTTCCTCTTTTTGAAGCCTCCTCCACCTTGTAAGCTCCCTCCTCTTCGGCTCCGAGATACAGCGTGTCGGTTGCAGGCACATAGACGACACCCGCCACGGGACTCCCGTCGCGGACAAGGGCGATGTTGACTGTGAACTCCCCGTTGCGTTTGATGAATTCCTTTGTTCCGTCGAGCGGGTCGACGAGCCAGAAAGTGTCCCACTCTTTCCGTTCGTCGAAAGGCAGGTGTTTGCCCTCCTCGCTGAGGATGGGATAGGGGGTGACGGTCGACAGATGCCGGGCGATGAATGCGTGGGCTTCCCTGTCCGCCCGCGTCAGGGGCGACGAGTCTGCTTTCTGCTCCACGTCCCATGTGCTGTCCGGGGCATCATAAATCGTCATGATACGTTGCCCTGCGCCGAGAACGGCCTCTATGGCAGCAGAGAGTGCTTCGGTGATTTTGCTCATTTGATGGGATATGGGTATATCAGGGGGCAAAAGTACGGAGAAAAAGCGGGTTAGTGAAATCTGTCCGCTGAAAAATACCCGTCTCCACCCAGATGCCTGTTCCCGGCGACTCGTTGTCCGTCCAGGCCGCTGCGTCATGATTTCCGACAGGTCGGGGAATGGTGGCGGAGTGAAGGTCGGCAGTGATGCCGGATATCGCCATGTGGCTCCACTTTCTCAGCGCGGAAATGGTGGAATAAAGCAGTTTTGTGATAGAAAAAAGGGGTGCACATAGCTGAATTGCTCGTTTTTTGCATTTTATAGTAAAAAAAACCATGTTATTTTTGTGCAGATGAGAAAGATTATTTAGTTTTGTGGTGCTTTTAACATAAAGTGTGTGCCATATTTACTCAACTTTAAAAAAACAAGTAAGGTATGAACAAAACAGAACTTATCTCTGCAATCGCAGAAGGTGCCGGACTGAGTAAGGCTGATGCAAAGAAAGCCTTGGACGTGGCTCTTGACACTATCGCAAACGCCATGAAGACTGGTGACAAAGTGACGCTCATCGGTTTTGGCACGTTTGCAGTGACCGAACGCCCTGCACGTGAAGGCATCAATCCTGCTACGAAAGCTAAGATACAGATTCCTGCCAAGAAAGTCATAAAGTTCAAGGCCGGTTCTGAATTGGCTGATGCACTGAACTAAGTTTCGTTTAGAGGGAGTGGTCTTCCCACTTCCCGATACAGACTCCGACCGGTGTGCCGCTACTATATGGTGGCACACCGGTCGTTTGTTTCGGGGCGGAATCCTGTCCGGCAAGTCGCCGGTTCGTTTATACGGGTCGCCGGATAGGATTTCCTATCCGGCGACCCGTATTCGTAAAATGGCGGTTATTTATGAAAGTCCGGCGGCACGAGACCGTGCGGTTCAGTTCTGGATAATCAACCTGTCGCTTGAATAGTAGACACGGTAGCGTTCGAGGGATTTCCCTCCTCCGTCGCTGCTTACGATGCCGAAGTTGTTAAGGTCGTAAGAGCGGTCGCATCTTCCACAGGAGACCACGCCATCGCCATCGAACTCGAGGCGGCGTTGGATGGTGCTTTCGTTGAAACAGTTCGGGCATACGAGGTCGAAGGCTACGAGCGTGAGCTGCCCCGTCGAGATGTCGGGGATGTTCGTCGTGCCGACGATGAATCCGCTGATGCAAATCCATGTGTTGTAGACGTCGGTCGCCGTGATGGGATAGGTTTGCGAATTGCCGTCCGCATCGCTGAAAATGTAGTTTGTGTTTTGGCGGCGGATTGAGCAGAACTGCCCGGCATTGTTGACGGCACGATAGAGTGTCGGTACGCCCGTGACAGGCGTGAAGTTGAACGAGGCGGAGTAGCTGGAATACGTGCTGTCCACCTCGTCCGCGCAGCCTGCCGTCATGAGGAGCAGCGCGGCGGCAATGCCGGAACGGACGAGCCTCTTCATGGCCGGAGGAGTTTTTGTTCTGCTTCTTTTGCGCGTGAAAAGTCGAATCGTGCGAATGTGGATTCGGCCATGGCCTTGATGCGGTCGTTGCACAGGTTGCCCATGCTGCCGGCGTGTGTGTGGTGTACTTGCTTGTTGGGGACGAATTGTCCGGACTCGATGTCAAGACCTACCTTTTTATATGCATCGCGGAAGGGCATCCCCGTCGCGGCCAGGCGGTTGACTTCCTCCACGGAGAACATGGCGTCGTAGCGGGTGTCGTCGAGGATGTGCTCGTTGACTTTCATGCGGTGGATGATATAGGCCGCCATCGACAGGCAGTCCGTCAGACTGTCGAAAGCCGGCAGGAAGATTTCCTTGATTTCCTGCAAGTCGCGGAAATAGCCGGAGGGGAGGTTGTTCATGACGAGCGTGATTTGCCCCGGGAGCGACTGAATCCTGTTGCAGCGTGCCCGAATCAGTTCGAACACGTCGGGATTCTTCTTGTGGGGCATGATGCTCGAGCCCGTGGTGCATTCGTCGGGCAGTTTGACGAACCCGAAGTTCTGCGAGTTGAACATGCAGGCATCGAAAGCCATCTTGGCCACCGTGCCGGCAATGCCCGCCAAGGCGAAAGCGACAGTCCGTTCGTTTTTCCCGCGCCCCATTTGGGCGTAGACGACGTTATAGTCCATCGAGTCGAAACCCAGCAGGCGGGTGGTCTGCTCGCGGTCGAGCGGGAAGGAAGAACCGTAGCCCGCCGCCGAACCGAGTGGGTTGCGGTTGGTGGTCCGGTAGGCCGCTTCGAGCAGTACGAGGTCGTCGGCCAGGCTCTCGGCGTAGGCACCGAACCATAGCCCGAAGCTCGACGGCATGGCTACTTGCAAGTGGGTGTAGCCGGGCATCAGGACGTCGCGGAAGCGTTCGCTCTGCGCTTGCAGCTCGCCGAAGAGGGTCATGACGTGCTCGGCCACGTCGCGTATCTTGTCGCGGGTGAAGAGTTTGAGGTCGAGAAGCACCTGGTCGTTGCGCGAGCGGCCGCTGTGGATTTTCTTCCCGACATCGCCGAGCTTGCGGGTCAGGAGCAGCTCTACCTGCGAGTGGATGTCCTCGACCCCGTCCTCAATGATGAAACGGCCGTCGGCGGCTTCGTCGTAGAGGCGGCGCAGTTCGGCCAGCAGCATGTCGAGCTCTTCCTTCGCGAGCAGCCCGATGCTCTGCAACATGGTGATGTGGGCCATCGAACCGAGTATGTCGTACTTGGCCAAATAGAGGTCGAGTTCCCTGTCGTGGCCGACGGTGAAGCGTTCGATGGCATCGTTCACCTGGGTGTTCTTTTCCCAAAGTTTGGTAGGCATGATGGTATGCGTGGAAGTGTCCCGCCGGCCTTGGAGCCGCAGGGCGGTTAATTGTCGTAAGGGATGTGTGCCAGTGTCTCCGCCATGCTGTCGACGGCTTGTTGGAGCGGCTTGCTGACCATGGCTTTCATGAACATGTTGACCTCGGCCCGCAACGTGACCCGCATCTTGCAACTTTCGGGCGTGACGGGCAGAAGCTGAATCCATACGTTCAAGGGAATCGGCGACCCATCGGCCTCGAATTTGAGGCATTTGGGTGCATCGCGGTCGATGATACGCAAGGTCATCATCCCCATGGGCGAACTGAACGTCATGGAATCCTCGTCGAGCGTCATGTCGCGCAGTTGTTTCGCGAGTTCGTCGGTGGGGATGTTCGGCATTCGTTCGCCCAATTGTTGCTGGACGGCAGGGTCGGCCAGCCGTTCGCGCAAACGGTCAAAATGACGGAGGTCGGATAAAAAGCTGTAAACGGTTTCCTGCGGGAAAGGGATGTTTTTCACCGCACTTTCAAATTGGCTATGGCTCATGGGCGTTTCAGGTTCAGGCGTTCCAATGAGCCGGGTCCTTGCGCCATTCGTCAAGTACGGCCACGTCCTCTTGGCGGATATAGCCGCTGGCAACGGCGGCAGCCACAACCGAATCGTAGTTTGTCAGGGTCAGGAGGGTCACGCCGGCGGCGCGGAATGCCTCTTTGGCCACGTCGAAGCCGTAGGTGTAGCTCGCTACCATCCCGACGACCTCGCATCCGTCCCGGCGGATGGCTTCGCAGGCTTTCAGGCTGCTTCCGCCTGTCGAAATGAGGTCTTCGACGACGACGACGCGCATGCCGGGTTTCAGTTCGCCCTCAATGAGGTTTTCGAGTCCATGGTCCTTGGGTTTGGAACGTACATAGACAAACGGGAGGTGGAGTTCGTCGGCCACCAGCGCGCCTTGCGGGATGGCTCCTGTGGCCACCCCGGCCACGGCATCGCATTCCGGAAAATTTTCAATGACGAGGCGGCTCAGCTCCAACTTGACAAAATTGCGTAGATCTGGGTAGGAAAGTGTCTTGCGGTTGTCGCAATAGAACGGGGATTTCCACCCGGAAGCCCAAGTGAAAGGGTTGTCGGGTTGGAGTTTGATGGCTTTGACATGGAGCAGCTTCTCGGCAAAAATCTTTTCCAATGAGTTCATTTTGATGTCTGTTTGGGTGTCTGTCGGCAAAGGTACAATTTTTTCCCAAAGCCCGCAATTTGTGGCAAAAGGCTGATTGGCAAACCGTAGGATTTTGTATAGTGGATAAAAAGTCGTATCTTCGCTTCATCTTAGGCGTTGGCATCGAAATCAGCGTAATGGGTAAGATTTCATATAAAGGTTATATGGCGCGTGGGTTGGCTGTGGCTGCTGTCGTGGCCTTGATCGTGTATTTCCTGCCCCGCGAGAACCGTTTCGCTTATGAGTACGAGCTGGATCGTCCTTGGAAGTACGGGCAGCTGATTGCCTCCTATGATTTCCCCATCGCGAAGACGGAGGCGGAAATCAAGACGGAGCAGGACAGCGTGCTGCGTCAGTACCAGCCTTACTTCTTGGTGGATTTGACAGTGGAGTCCAGCCAGATAAAGGCTTTGCGTGCGGATTTCTACGAAGGCAGGATGAAAGGCGTGCCGGTGTCGTTCCTTCCCCGCCTGACCGACCTGCTGCATCACATCTATGGTATAGGCGTATTGTCCGGCGAATCCGCGGAAATGCTACGACAGGACAATGTTTCGTCGGTGCGGACGGTTGTCGGCACTGACGCTACGTCCCGTCCGGTCAAGGAGTTGTATTCCATCCGTTCTGCTTACGAATATATCATGCAGGCCGACACGGTTACGTTCTCCCGGGAAGTGCTTTCCCGTTGTCATGTCAATGATTACATCGAACCGAACTTGTCGTTTGACAGCGTAAGAAGCCGCGCGATGTATAACGACTTGCTGTCGATGGTGTCGCCGGCAAGTGGATTGGTGCAGAGTGGGCAGAAAATCATCGACCGGGGCGAAATAGTCAACCAGCATACTTACAACATCCTTCATTCCCTCGAACAGGAGAGCTTGAAGCGGGCGAACCCGACGGATGGCCAGTGGCAAATATTGCTGGGGCAGACGCTTTTTGTCGTGATAATCATCGTGCTTTTTGTCACGTATCTCAGCATATTCCGTCGCGACTATTATCAAGAGGTCAATTGCATGGCGTTGCTCTTCTCGCTTATTGCGTTGTTCCCGGTGGTGACTTCGTTGTTGGTTGAGCGCAACTTTTCCAACGTCTATCTGATTCCGTATGCGATGGTCGCCATCTTCGTCCGGATTTTCATGGATTCACGGACGGCTTTCATCACTTTCTTCGTGACGCTGTTGCTCTCTTCGCTCTCCTTCCATGGAGCATACGAATTTCTCCTTGTCGAATTTGTCGGTGGCTTGGCTGCGGTGTATAGTCTGAAAGAGCTTTCGCAGCGTTCGCAGCTTCTCCGCACCGCCGTGTTGGTGACGGGCGTGATGGTCTTGTTCGCCGCGGCATACGACTTGTCGCAAGGATTGGATTTCGCCGACTTCGACCGTCGCCCTTACATCTATCTTGTCATTAACGGCGTGTTCCTCTTGTTCGCTTATCCGTTGATGTACCTCATCGAACGGGCGTTTGGCTTTACCTCGTCGGTGACGCTCGTCGAGCTGACGAACATCAACAACAGCCTGTTGCGCAAGATGTCGAAGGTAGCCCAGGGGACGTTTAACCATTCCATGCAGGTTGCCAACCTGGCCGCCGAGGTTGCAGACAAGATTGGTGCCAAGGTGCAGCTGGTTCGTACCGGCGCTTTCTACCACGACATCGGGAAAATGGCCAATCCGGCATTTTTCACCGAGAATCAGTCGGGCACGAACCCGCACGACGAAGTAGCCGACGAGAAGCGTAGTGCCCAAATCATTATCAGCCATGTTACCGATGGCCTGCGCCTGGCAGAGAAGCATCATCTGCCCAAAGTGATTCGTGATTTCATTGCTACGCACCACGGAAAGGGGAAAGTGAAATATTTCTATACACAATACGTGAACGGGCATCCCGGCGAACCGGTTGACGAAGCCGATTTCACCTATCCGGGGCCGAACCCGTTCACCCGGGAGCAGGCAATCCTCATGATGGCCGACGCAGTGGAAGCCACGTCGAGAAGTCTGAAAGAATTCACCGACGAGAGCATCCGCGCGTTGGTTAACCGCATAGTCGATGCGCAGGTGGCCGAGGGCTATTTCCGTAATTGTCCGATTACTTTCCGCGACATCACGGTGGCCAAGGACGTTTTCGCTGAAAGTTTGAAGACGGTCTACCACACGCGCATCTCTTATCCTGAACTGCGTCCTGTCGAACAGCCCGCTCCCCGTCCGGCTAAGTCCATGCGGGGGACTTTGTTCGGCAGGGAAAGGAACAACGCGCGGTTCAAACACTGACGTTGCGTGACGAAAACAAGTAAATTCATGTACCAATAGACAATAAAAGAGATGATGACCAACGATTTTGTGAAAGGCAGCTTTGCCAATTATATCGCACAAGGTGAAGAAGCCAAGGAACTATACTTGAAGGATGAGTCGAGGCCTGTCCGCGGCATTCTCATGGAGTCGGAAGACGGAACGAAACGGGGATTTATCCCTACTATCAGCTTGAAAGGTCGCCGCATCGTGACCGGAACAACATATCATTGCTTCGAAAAGGATGTGCTTGAAACGACCGAGGGAGCCTATTATATGTTGTACCTCGATTTGCGGCTTTATCCTTATCCCCCGCAGACCAACCGGGGATATTCGGATGGCGAGACCCATACCAATTACGTACCCTACAATCTCCTTTATGCCTGCGCCATGAACGCTTTGCAACTGATATCCATGCAGATGCCCAGCATGGCCGAAGTGTTGCAGAACCAGCATGGCGAGGAACGCTTCCGCGCGGCAAACGAGCTCGTCCGCGGCGTCCTGAGGGAGAACCTGCTTAACGGGATGGAGGAGAAGGAATATGTTCCGGAGATGGAAAGTGACTTCGTGGAGAACAAGAGCTCGTTCGCTTCGGAGGAGAAAATCTTCCAGACCATGGCCGCCATGTGCTCCACGAACTTCAAGAAAGGTGGAGTCAGCCTTATCCGTGTCGGTGTCGATGACCAGACACTCCAAGTGACGGGGCTGGAAAACCATCTCTCCAAAATGAGCGACATCGACTACATCACGCGCAACTGGCTCAACAAAATCAGGCAGTGTTTCGGCGACGACATGTTGGATGCGTTCCATATGAATTTCTACAAGACGGCCGACCGGCACTTATACTGCGAAATCATCATCGACAACGACAAGGTGCATCCCATAGACTACAAGGGACGCTATTTCGTCCGTCGTGCCTCCATCACGGACGAGGTCAACAAAAACACGTGGTATAAGCTCATCACCGCCGTTTAAGCCCGCGTCATCCTCATGCGCGTTCTGCTTGTCAACACTTCCGAGCATACGGGCGGCGCGTCCGTAGCGGCCGGGCGTTTGCTCGAAGCACTTAATGACAACGGGGTCAAGGCCCGGTATCTCGTGACCCGGAAGACCTCCGAGCGGCCGTCGGTGGCGGCGCTGCCTCGTCATTGGCATTACCAGTCTGCTTTCTATGCCGAGCGGTTGGGCATCTGGATGACCAATGGCTTCCGGCGTGACCATCTGTTCGACATCGACCCCGCGTGGTTCGGTGTCGACATCACCCGCTTGCCCGAGTTCCGCGAGGCCGATGTTATTCATCTCCATTGGGTCAACCAGGGGATGCTCTCGCTCGCCGGTGTGCGGCGCGTCCTGTGCGCGGGGAAGCCCGTTGTCTGGACCATGCACGACATGTGGCCTTTCACGGGCGTGTGCCATTATGCCCGTGAGTGCGAGAAGTGGCGCACGGGATGCCATCAGTGCGAACTGCTCTGCGGGGTCGCCGGAGCGAAAGACCTGTCCGGCTTAACGTTTCGCCGGAAAGCCATGGCCTATCGGTCGGGTCGGCTGTCGTTCGTGGCGTGCAGCCAATGGCTTGCCGACCTCGCGGCGGACAGTCCTCTCCTTGCCGGTCGCGAAATAGCCTGCATCCCCAATCCGCTGAACACCCGTCGTTTCCGTCCTGGTGCGAAGGCGGCGGCGCGTCAGCGGCTCGGGCTTCCGCAGGAGCGGCGGCTCATCCTTTTCGCTGCTTACAAGGTGACGAGCCCTCTGAAAGGTGCGGATTATCTCTGCGAAGCCTTACGGCATGCCGCCTCCGTCCATCCCGAGGTGGGCGACTTGTGGCAGCTCGTGGCCGTGGGGCGCGAGGCCGACCATCTCATTGGCCGGGTTCCCGTGCCGGTGATGGCGGTTGATTATGTCGACAATGAAAGTCAAATGATAGACTATTACGTGGCGGCCGACGTGTTGGCCATGCCAAGCCTCTATGACAATCTTCCCAACACCATCGCCGAGGCGATGGCGTGCGGCGTTCCCTGCGTGGGCTTCAACGTGGGCGGGCTTCCCCAAATGATTGACCATCGCGTCAATGGCTATCTTGCTGCCTACCGGGACAGCAACGATTTCGCCTGCGGCCTGTTCGATACGCTTCATCCCGACCACTATGCCGACCGTTGCGCCGCCGCCCGTCACAAGGCCGAGACCACGTATTCCGAGAGCGCGGTGGCCCATCGCTATGTCGACGTGTACCAGAAAATGCTTTCTTCCCGCCATGGCTGAGCCTCCGCTTAAATTCACCATCGCCACGGTCACTTACAACGCTGGCGACCTCCTTGGACGCACCATTGCCAGTGTGGAAAGCCAGGACTATCCCCATGTGGAGCATCTTATCGTCGACGGTAATTCACAGGACAAGACGCTCGAACTCGTCCACCGTTATCAGGAACGCAACAGCGTGGCGGCGGTGCGCCACGAGGTGGCCTGCCTCAGCGAGCCCGACCGCGGCCTGTACGATGCCATGAACAAGGCGCTCGACCTGGCTACGGGCGATTATATCCTCTTCCTGAATGCCGGTGACAGCTTCCACACGACCGACACGCTCACCCGCGTGGCCGGGCAGGTGGCTTCCGGTTCGGCGCGTCCGGCCGTCCTTTATGGCCATACGGACATTGTCGACGGTGACGGCCGTTTCCTGCGCCACAGGCGGCTCGCCCCTCCCGAACGGCTCACCTGGCGTTCGTTCCGTCACGGCATGCTGGTCTGCCACCAGGCCTTTTTTGCCCGTACCGACCTTGCCCGGCTCTATCCCTACGACCTCCGCTACCGCTATTCGGCCGATTTCGACTGGTGTGTGCGCGTTTTGCATGCGGCCGAGCGTCATCACTTGCCCGTCCGTAACCTCCACCTCGTCGTAGCCGACTATCTGAGTGAAGGCATGACCACGCGCCACCACCGGGCTTCCCTGCGCGAACGTTTCCGTATCATGTGCCGTCACTATGGCCTCGTCGTCACCCTCTGGCAGCACGCCTGGTTCGCCGTGCGACAGGTGTTGAAGAGATAAAGAGAAGCAATCCGGCACGCGGAACTTGCTGCCCCGCGTGCCGAAAATGCTTCTCTCCATATATGTCTCCTGATGTTCGGGGCATATGGTTAATGTGTATTTTTAGAAGGGAGTGTTTCTTTTACGTATTGCTGTTGGATTGTATCAATTCCAAATAGCTTGTATGAGGAGCTTGCAAAAGATTAGCAGCGGTTGATTTATTACACCCATGTTACACTTGACAAAAAAGAACGGCTGCTAACTCAACGAGTTAGCAGCCGTTCTTAGTACCCAGACCCGGGGTCGAACCGGGATGGGTTTCCCCACTGGTGTTTGAGACCA